>CAYFGT010000004.1:93767-96480 GCA_964343075.1 uncultured Dehalococcoidia bacterium
AAGGAATATCCAGACAATTTCTTTACACATGTGTTTAGTTTTAGCCACTTGGTTCATATTCCTTGGGCTGAACCTCGAAAGGCATACCTGGAAGAGCTACAACGGATCGGGCAAAATATGGTACTTAAGGAACCGATACTCCCTCCAAGAAGAGACCGCTTCGTAGATGGTTTTGAATCTATGCCTTTCACATTAGCAAACGTAACCTATAAGCTTGATTCTCCTATTGGAATTGGGCTCTTATACTTTAATAAGGCAAAATATAACTCGCTCAATCATTAACGCACATTGTCCAGAAATTAAGTTCATGTACACAACTGGATTCGTACGCCGCAACCATGTTCCGTAGTGACGATTCTCCAGCGGAATCACCTATTGTATTTATCAAATCACTGATCCAGCTCGCTAACTCTTTGAATTCGTCACTCGAATACATGGATATCCATTCTTGGTACTCTTCAGGTATTCCTGTGTGTGCTTTATCCTTAAGGTGTATCCCTATATCTGAATACGTAGCCATACAAGGCAATAACGCAGCCACGATCTCTTCGTAAGATCTTTCATACCCCGTTCTTACAAGAAAATTTGTGTACGCCGCTGTAGGCTCTGCTTTTAGAATCTTGCTAAGGTCGTTCTCAGAAATCCCTAATCTCTCGCAAAATTGAATATGTAATTCCATCTCAGTACTTATAGTCTCATGCAACAACTCGCTGAAAGCCTTCATCGTGTGCCTATCTGGAGCCTTGATAGCAGCTAGTCCTAGAATTCTGGAATAATCTATGAGAAACAAATAATCCTGTTCTATAAAATACTTGAAAGAATCCATTGGTAAACTACCGTCGCCGATTCCTCTAGGGAACGGGTGATTCATTATGCTTGCCTGTATATCTCGCGTCTTTTCATATAACTTATCGGTAAACCGCATTAACAAAGGCCTCTGGTAGATTCATAAAGTAACTTTATTGTACATGATAATACAAATAGCTCATCGAGGAACCAAGCCTCTATAGACGTCAATAAACCTTTAATTAGACGGACTATATCTAAGTAATCTGTTTGAAAACTTAAATTCGCCAACCCATAAATAATCATCGTCGTAAAATACGGTGCCGGGCCAAAATAAACTGTCTTTTCCAATTTCAGGAATTTCTCTATTTTCAGCACCAATCAACGTGTTATAGCTTTTCCCTCCTAGCGCATCATCAATATCTGTCCAAATGGCAACCTTATTGTTACCTGTATCTGCTACGAAAAGCATGTTATTTGAGATGTTTGTTCCTTCAGGCAAATTGAATATTCCGTGTCCACCAACCTTTGTGCCTGTTGCATCTGAAGATAATCGGTCTATGTTGAATAAGGATACTGTGTGAGTTGAAGTTGAAGTTACAGCCAAATATTCTCCATCTGATGACATGCGGGTTGGACTAGCAACATCAAGAGTGAATTTAGGATTGGATGTCTTGTCTGGAATCCCTTCCCAAACATACACTTTATTTGCATCAATATCCCCTACGTATAGATATTTATCATCAATTGCGATTCCTCTGATTTCTTTAAAATTCGCGTTCCCGATACTGTCCTGATATGTCTTGTCGGGTAAATTCGTTCCGTCAGGGATAGATTCGAAAATGTAGACTCCTTTTTTACCTCCTAGTACAAAGTTGTTCTCCCATAATGCATTATCCCAAGGCGCTTCAGGTATTTCATAAACGGCATCAGGGTGGACTCCGCTCTCATCTGGACGTTGGTTCCATAAATATAGCTTTTTATCAAAATCTGATGACACTAATAAGTTGGTTCCATTGGATGCGGAAACAGGGTTACCGATAATATAGTTTTCTACTAGAGTATTGGTGTCCAAATCAGGGCTACCGATAGCAAAATCAGGATCTTGATCTGGCCTTGTAGGTATTGAGTTATAAACTACAATCTTATTTCCATTTCCAGTTGAGATATAAAGCTTATCTCCAGCTGCAGCAACACCGGGGTAATCACCCGACGTAAAATTGTAGCCATCTACTGTTAAGGTCGGTTTGCTTGCATTACTAGTTGGGATAGTGTCATATATAAATAATGTTCTACCGAATAAAGCTAGCCTTCCATCATCTAGAAATGCTCCTCTGGACCATCCTCCTCGTGGATTAATAGAATCATACATAAAAAAATCGTACATCGTTTCATCTTTTGTTGGAAAATCATTGAAGACGTATGAACCTATTTCAAAATCTTTGTCATCTTTTGAATTATGGTCACCAATTATTAATGACTGGCCATTGCTTGTTATTTGCCTCGGAGTACCAAAATTACCATTACCAGTTAATAATATATCTGCTTGTTGATTATTTGATGTAGGAAATGAATTCCATATGAGGGCTGAACCCGCTCCTGTATTCGTAATTGCCATTTTATCGCCATCAGTCCATATACCCCAGGGCCATTTCACAGTTCTTTTAGTGGCTTGGCCTTTAGGCCCTGTATTATTAATAATGAGATCCGCTGGCTGACCATTATTTGTAGGGAAAGAGTTCCAAATTAGTATTCTATCGTTATATGTATCTGTGACAACAAGTTTATTACTTGCTAAGCTCACACTGATTGGCCAATTCATTTGACTGGGACTATTCCCTGGATTATTGGTATTAAAGTTCGTTTGGCCAAGCACAATATCGGGCGGTACATTGTCTGATGGAAGCTTATTCCAAATGAGAATTCT
>CAYFGT010000004.1:96580-100697 GCA_964343075.1 uncultured Dehalococcoidia bacterium
TAGGCTGCATCATTCGAAGCTCATAATATCTTTGTTCACCTAGTACTTGAATTAAACATGACTGAAGCCTTGGTTCTTCAATGGTAAATATATTTTGGCTTCTATTCATTTGTTGGTGCGACTGTCCTGGTGCACTAGGGATCTTATTTGATGGCGCTTGCATATCCTTTGATGAGTGAGATGCTTGCACGAGTGGCATACATGGCCCAATCTTTAACATATCCTCTGGACTTGGCGGTGCCATGCTAAGCTCATAATATCTTTTTTCACCCAGTACCTGGATTAAGCACGACTGAAGCCTTGGCTCTTCAATAGTAAATATATTTTGGCTCCCATGCATTTGTTCGTGTGGTTGTCCTGGACTCAGATTTGTACCTGGATCTGGAGGTAGAGGTATGATTTCTTGAGGTGCACTTGGATCAATTGGTATATTCCCATTCAAATTATCAAGGTTGGAATTTCCACTACAGCTAATAAACACAAATATCAAAGGTATTATGGCTATAAGCCTGATAGGATGATTCACTATATTTTCCTGAATATTCCGTGTTTTCTCGTGTAGGTTTACTGTAAATGACATCCTTGAAGCTCTCTAATGGTTTTACAAACTGTACTTATTGTATATGATAATACAAATAGTTACTGGAGGAACAAGTTATCGCTAGGCGTTCTACATATTCAACGACCCCTGAACACGAAAACGCGGTTTTGGCAGCAGTAGAGTTAAAAAATGAAAGCCCTCAATGGAGTTTAGAGGAATCTCTGTCAGAATTAGAATATCTTGCTACGACGGCTGGAGCTAAAGTAGCGGGATTCTTAAGCCAGAAAACTGATAGATATACTCAATTGTACGTAGGAAAAGGCAAATTAGATGAATTGAAAGACCTCATCAAATCAACCGATTCCTCTACAGCAATTTTTGATGATGAGCTCACCCCAACGCAACAACGAAATCTAGAAAATGAATTGAACTGTAAAGTTATTGATAGAACTGCTTTGATCTTGGACGTGTTTGCAAACAGTGCCATAACTCATGAAGGCAAGTTGCAAGTAGAACTAGCACAACACCAATATCTCTTGCCAAGGTTAGTAGGACAATGGTCTCACTTGGAAAGACTCGGGGGAGGAATAGGTACCAGAGGCCCCGGAGAGACTCAATTAGAAACAGATCGCCGGCTCATCCGCAAACGAATCCAAAAACTCAGCACTGAATTAGATAAAGTAAAATCCAGACGGAATATTTACCTTAATAAACGAAAAACTTCTGGCATCCCTATGGTTTCCCTAGTAGGCTACACAAATGCAGGAAAAAGTACTCTGTTTAATAGGCTTAGCGCATCAGATGTGATAGCCCAAAACAAACTATTCTCGACATTAGATACCACTACAAGAAAAATTACACTTCCGTCCTCTGGAGAACTGTTAATAAGCGATACTGTGGGATTCATTCAAAAACTGTCCCCATTCGTGGTCTCAGCATTCAACGCTACCCTCCAAGAATTAGAACACGCAGACTACCTTTTCCATGTAGTTGACATAACACACCCCAAGGCCCTCCATCAAATCGGGGTAGTAAAGGAAACTTTAGACAATCTAAATTTAGGCCACATTCCTTCAGTTTTAGTTTTCAACAAGTCGGACCAAATCAAAGAGGCAGCTCAGGCTCAGATGCTTGCGGATAAAATTTCACACCAGCATAAAAGCAAGCACATCTTTGTTTCCGCATTAACAGGAGACAAAGTAGAAGAACTACTTAACAAAACAGAAAACGAATTGTGCAATCTTTAAAGACAACTGTTCAAAATGAATCTTTACTTTTCATGTTCGCACAATATATGTTATGTTATCTTGATGCCTAATTTGAACGTCGGAAGCGCGCCTCAACGGGCATCGAATGAGGAAATCCATGGCTGAGCCTCAAACGAGCCCTCTACGGCTCCTGGGGATGTCCTTCAGCTCCCTTTCTTCGTTCAACTATCCTCAATACAGACTATTCTGGCTCGGAGGGCTTTTTTCTTGCATCGGAATGTGGTCACTAGTGTTTGGCAGGCTTTGGCTCATGCACAGTCTCACTCCTGAGGAATATATGCTAGGGCTAGTAACCGCTTTCAGCTTAGGACCAATCTTGTTTTTATCAATTTGGGGAGGAGTTCTTGCGGATCGAGTCAATCGTCGCATACTCTTAATCATTACGAGAGCAGCAATCGCCGCATTATGTCTACTAACTGGTATTCTGATTACCCTGGAAGCAATTACTCCCATGATTCTTCTTGCTATCTCATTTCTCACAGGGATCTTGCTAGCTTTCGATATTCCTGCCAGAGCAGCAATGCTGCCAGGCCTTGTGCCTAGACCAGCTATAGTTAACGCAATTGTTTTGTATTCAATGGCTATATCTGGATCAGCCATATTAGGCCCTGGTTTTTTTGGATTACTCGTAGACAATTTCGGGATAGACAGCATCTTCTACCTCATATTCGCGGCTTACGGGATAGTGGTCTTCCTGTTTTACGTTATGTCACCCACTCCAAACACCCGACTTACGAAGTCCTCTCCAGTATCCGATTTAATCGGTGGTCTTAGGTATCTTAAGTATAATAAGGGTATCTTAGGAGTCATACTCATGGGTATCTTGACTGGTGTTTTCGGAATGTCTTTCGAAACGCTTCTTCCTGCATTTGCCAAAATCGTCTACTCCAAAGACGTATCTGTTTACAGCAATATGCTCTTGGCTTTGGGGACCGGAGGGATGATTAGTACAATGTTGCTCGCTAAATTCGCAAACACTAAAAATAGTATGACCATCATGTTATTCACAGGGATTCTATTTGGTTTGTCTATCATAGGCTTTGGATTAAATTCCGATATCTTTATAGGGTATTTACTTATCGGGTGTACAGGATCATTAAGCTTCGCCTATTTGACCATCAATTCAACTATAGTGCAGTTTTCCACAGATGACACTTATAGGGGTCGAGTAATGAGCATCCACCAATGGACCTGGGCGTCAACGTCTATAGGAGGGTTTCTAATAGGTATAACCGCCTCATACTACAATCCTCAAATCGCCGTAGCTATATTTGGATCAATAACACTGTGCGTTATAATCATTTTCTACTTCTGGAGTAAATCCCAGTTGCGAATATCTGAAGATTAAGTGTCTTCGGGAGTCTTTTTCATCCCTAACCCACTTTACTGATAAATTTACTTATAGCACACATGATATGATATGTCGTACGCCGAGGTGGCGAAACGGTAGACGCGCTGTGTTCAGGTCGCAGTGTCCTTATGGATGTGTGGGTTCGAATCCCTCCCTCGGTACCATTCGCGCTTGTAGCTCAGTGGATAGAGCGCGTCCCTGCGGAGGACGAAGTCGTGAGTTCGAATCTCACCAAGCGCGCCATTTTCCAGGCCTTGAAATGCAGTAAAAAGGAGAAACAATGCCCGTATCAAATATATCGATAATTAAATCCGCCCCTTATGCTGGAGGACAAAGATTTGGGAAAATCGGATCGTATACTGAAGTCGATCTAACGGTAAATTTTGAAATAGGACCCGATGATTACGCTCATCAAGTCATTGCAGACCTACCATTATGTAAAGAGTCTGATCAGATAGTCAGATTCTCTTCAGATGCCAAAATTCTTATACCTGAGACTGGAAATAACAAATTGGTTTTGGATGTACCAAACCGAGGGCGTAACTTAATCCTCAAAATGTTAAATAATTCTCCCGAGGTTTCATCCTCTTCTTCAGGATGGGAACCTGGAAATGCGTTTCTCCTAGAAAACGGATACACATTGACTTGGTGTGGTTGGCAACATGACGTGCCAGATACCCCAGGTTTACTAACCATAAAAGGCCCGCAGCCGTTCCAAAATGGTTCTCCAATATCCGGTAAAATAACCATGACTATACAAACTAACGAGTTGACTAGATATCACCTTCTTTCTGAACGAGGTCACTCTCCATTACCAGCTAAAAATGTCGGGGAATCAGCTGCTATTCTCACTGTTCAAGAAAACGAGGACGCCGACCCTACTGTTATTGATAGAGAGGCTTGGAATTTTGGTAAAGAACAAGCTAATAAATTCGTCCCAGATCCAAATTATGTATT
>CAYFGT010000005.1:0-38345 GCA_964343075.1 uncultured Dehalococcoidia bacterium
AAGGGTGGTTAGCTCAGCTGGTTAGAGCGCCTGTTTTACACACAGGAGGCCGGGGGTTCGAGTCCCTCACTACCCACCACTACCACCACATCTCAAAGCAACCATATGGATACGTAGATGGAAACTAGCGAAACAGAATTTATCCAGCGAGGCCACCATTTCTTAGGGTTAGGCTTGATCAGCCAAGCCATTAGTAGTTTCACAGCAGCACTAGAAGTAAGTCCGGTCTCGGTTGAAGCACATTATGGAATCGGCCTTGCATACAAGCAATCTAACAGTCTAGACGAAGCTTTAGTGCATTACGACAAGTGCTTAGAGCTGGATCCCGACTATACGGTCGGCTATTATGCCAAAGGGGTTATCTTAAGACAACAACATAAGTATAGTGAAGCTATTGTCCAATACGATACCGCCATCGACCTGAATCCAATAGACCCTGACTTTTTCTATAGCAGAGGTGTAGCACATGCTTCCTTAAATCACTACCAACAAGCGATAGATGACTTTAGTTCTGCCCTAGAAATTGACCCGGCGCTACCCAATTGTTACTACAACATTGGAATCGCACACAAGGAACTAGGAGACAAACCAACGGCAATAGACTACTACACCAAAGCCCTTGAATTACGTCCCAATGAACCTGATTATCGCTACGCGAGAGGTAATGCCTTGTCAGATATTGAACGGTATCAAGATGCGTTAGTTGACTACGACATCGCCATTCAAACCGTGCCTTCATTTGGAAACGCATATTATAATCGAGGCATAGCAAAACAAAACCTATCTATGTATCAAGCCGCGGTAAATGATTACCTTTTAGCTATGAAATTCACAAACCCTTTCCCCGATTTGCTTTTAAATCTTGGTACTGCTTTAACAAGTCTTGGTGAATCAGAAAAGGCGTTAAAAGCTTTTAGCGATGCCCTCCGATTGGATCCGAATTTAATAAGATCTTACATAGCACTAGTAAAGACCCATATGCAAAATTATTCTTATACACAAGCAGAAAAATATCTCACGCTGGGGCTTGAATTAGACCCTGACAACCAAGAGCTACTAATACTGAAAGCTAAACTTACTGATTCGCACAAAGATACTAGTGATGACTAATCAACAAAACATCATCCAATGGCTTAAGTCCATGGAGTCCCCGTTAGATCCATACACTGTAAGCTCGAATGGACTCTACTTAGGAACTCTAGAATATTACCTGCCAGAACAAGAATACAGAAAACTCAACCTAGATACCCCAATGGCCCCTTTAATTATCAATGAAGCAAAGATTATTGGAGAATCACACCTGGACATAAAACTGCCACCTTTATCTAAGACCCGAAGTGTATTTTTAAGTCAACCTGTCGCCGAAAGGCGCCTACAAACCGGAGCTTGGCTCAGGAACATTGTGCAATCCGTCAGCGGCATCACTGCCGAAATTGGAACGTCTACAATCGACGACATAGGTACTGAGGTTTGCTACCAAAACTTTACTTTTGCTGATGCTTCCCAGGATCCATATATGCCAGATAACCAGACAGAACTAAACATCAGTGACCTGGACAATTTATCATTTCTGCAAGACAGTATAGCGATCATTCACGACCAATTAGAGGTTTCTTCGAGCACAGACCTTCGCGAAAGCGCTATCCGTATTTGGAATTACAATGCAATGGCCTCACATTATCATTCAGACTTTTTTATTGGAGGAGTCCAGTCTACTGACTATTTCTCAGGAGATTCGATCCCCAATAAGATTGGAATAATTAAAAAGGAATTTGAGCAAAAACCTAAAATAAAACACACAATTCATACCTACATATTAGACGACAACGGATTTGCCCTTGCCCACACAAAAACAGTAGTGCAGGTCCCGAGTCCTATGAGAGAAGGAGGCTATCATGCCATATCTGGAAATTGATAATTTCAAAATGTATTACGAAGTAAGAGGAAGTGGCCCAGCACTCACATTCGCCCATGGCGCCTCTGGTAATCGTTTGATGTGGTGGCAACAAATACCAGCATTCGAAAAGGATTACACCTGTATATCGTTTGATCACAGAGGATGGGGGTCCAGCCTAGATGACCCCAACAATATCAAAACAAGCCAATTCGCAAGCGACTTAAAAGCTTTACTAGATTTCCTGAAAATAGACAGGACAGCCATTATATGTCAGTCAATGGGAGGAATTACGGGATTAAATTTTTCCCTAGCGCACCCAGAAATGGTGTCTGCTCTTGTCCTAGCTGACACCACAGGAGGAATTGGAGAACAAGCTGTCGTCGATCTACTCCAGAATGTTGCTCCGCCAGATCATCCGACTAAAAGAGCACTCACTGATTCTTTTATAACCAATGAACCAGCCCTTACTCTACTTTACGAGCAGATAGGACTTCTCAACCCGAGACGGGAACGCTCGGTAGTATCAAGTATTTTCAGAGACGCATCAGGGCCAGGGAAAACGACTCTGAAGGATTTTGACATTCCAATCATGTTTCTCGTGGGTGAATCAGACTTGATATTCCCACCAAATGTGATTGAAGAAGTCGCGAAACTATTCACCAATGCAACTTATCATGTGATACCAGAAGCGGCTCATGCCAGTCACTTTGAACAGCCCGACATTTTTAACACACATCTTAAATCGTTCCTGTCTAGTATTATGTAAAACCAATAGCGGTTAAGGGGCTGTCGTCCCTCCACCCCATCCATGAGGAATATTAACTAGCCCTTGATCAAGCGCTTTGACATCAGATTGACCTGTGTAAGACATGGCACGATCAACTTCTTCCCGTAAGCATTCAAGAACACCATGAACCCCTTCAGATCCTTTCACGGCTAATCCCCAATATAATGGCCGTCCAACTCCAACAGCTGTTGCTCCTAGGGCTAATGCTTTAAGTACATCGCTTCCTCGTCGTATACCCGAATCTAAATAGACTTCAGCTTTCCCGTCAACTGCATTAACGATTTCAGGGAGAGTTTCTATCGCGCTCATGGTAGCGTCCATTTGTCGGCCACCGTGATTGGAAACCAATATTCCGTCGACTCCACATTCCACAGCCATCCTTGCATCTTCTGCTGTTCTCAAACCCTTCAGTACCAAAGGAAGAGATGTCAGTCCTCTCAACCAATCTAATTCTTTCCAGGTAAGTGGGGCTACCCGGGACACTTGCCACCCAGGAGTTTCATCCGTGCCACTAATTTCTTCTCTGTTTTTATCCAACCCCCGAAAATTACCTAGTTCCAGTTCTCGGGAGTAATGATTCTTTAGATCTCTTTCTTTAGGACTCGGGGAAGGCACATCCACGGTCAAGGCTATAGCTTTATAGCCCGCTTCCTCAGCTCTTTTCACCAACATCTCCGTCAAATCGTAACCCCGATGATATAACTGGAACCACAGAGGACCAGATGCTGCGTCAGCTATTTCTTCCAAACTATTATTGCTACTCGTCGACACCATCATTAATGTATCAGACATACCGGCCCCTCGAGCAGTTTCACATTCTGCATTTGGATGGGCGATACCATGACCGCCAGTAGGACAAATCATTACTGGCAAACTTATAGGAGTTCCCAGTACGGATGTGCCAATAGATCTTTCAGTAATGTCTCTTAAGAACCTAGGCCTGAGGCTCAATGCATCAAGCGCACTTCTATTTTTCTGAGTCGTGAGTTCATCCATTGCACCCGCAGCAATAAAATCCCAATTGTCATGAGGTAATATCAGTTCGGCTCGTCGCTCATATTCATACAGGTTTATTGGATTCAAATTCAAATCGTTTTCCATATCACTGCCTTTACAATTAATATTTACATCATTTGGCGGAAGTGTACACCAAACGAATCCCTAGGGTCCAGATGCAGCAGTAGACCTATTGAAATATAATGCGATTCCCCATATCATTGCTCTCTAATCAATAAAATAGGGATTGCGCGTTATGTCAACTACATCCAGCAATAACAACAATCGAGCTGGTTTCACTCTCATTTCTCTGACGATAGGGCATTTTTTACAACACTGGTTAGTAAATGCACTTCTAGTACTATTGCCCACAGTTGTGGCATCTCTAGGCGGAGGATTAGCGGTATATTCGGTGCTCCAATTTATCAGGTATATTTCAGGAGGAGTGATCACTTGCCTCGCAGGATTTATTGTTGATAAACCAGGCACCAGATGGGGCGTAGTACTCACAGGATGTATGGTTCTCGGTGCGATTTTGTTTGCTCTTCTAGCCATTACCCCAGTTGCAGGATTCTTGATCATAATAGCTATTCTGCTTCCAATTCCAGGGCAGGTCTGGCATATCCCAGCAATTGCCGCAATATCTCAGCAATATTCTTCCAACCGAGGATTTGGACTGACAGTACATGGAGTAGGAGCTCAAGTAGGAGCTCTTATAGGTCCGATTGTCACAGGTGCCATCCCCGTTGCATTAGGTCTATGGCTGGGCATGGAACTTTGGAGAGCCATATCTATTGTTTACATCATACCGATTTTACTAACTGCGGTATTGGTATGGCTATCCCTAAAGAATCTAAAAAGCGTGGTACAGGCCACCGAGGATAACAACGGTTTAGGATACCACCTAGGGAATGCTAAGACATTGCTTAGCAATCCAGTCATACTTTCACTAATCGCAATAGTATTTTTGAGGCAAACTGGTTTCAATGCCCTAGAAGCGTGGGTCCCATATTACCTAACTGCAGACGAAACAGATGGGGGTATAGGCGCGAGTGCACTTTCTCAAGGAATTGGACTCGGCATAGTTACCAGCTTAGGATTCTTTATGGCACCTGTGTTGGGATACCTTTCAGACCGGTTAGGGCGCAAATCAATATTAGTACCAAGCATGGTAATTGTTGGAGTTTTAACGTTCTTTATCATGTATACAACAGGGATAGTAGCCCTATTAATAATTCTGGGTGTGATAGGACTTTTCTCATACACTCTAGGGCAATTGCTACAAGCTTTAGTACTTGACCAAGTGGACACCGGTATAGAAGGCACCACGATGGGTTTGGTCCTGGGAATAAATCAATTGCTAGGATCTTTCTCACCTTTAATCGCGATTTGGGTAAGTCAAACCTGGGGACTTAGTGGAGTGTTTGGGTTTGCTTCTATCCTGTGGGTCTTGCCCGCTATCATCTTGTTCTTAACACCAGTTAGGAAAGCTAATTCGAATTAAATATCAGGAGTAATCATGGCACGAAACATTGGATCTGGCGAAGCAATCATCGACATTCTTCAACAAGAACAGGTGACGCACCTATTCGGCATTGTAGGTTCGTCTTTTTTAGACATATTAGATTCCTTGTATGACAAGCAATCCATAGAATTTGTAGGAACCCGGCATGAACAAGGCGCCGCATTAATGGCAGATGGATACGCCCGTGTCACAGGTAAACCTGCGGTATGTATCGCTACAAATGGCCCGGGTGTTCTAAACTTAAGCTATGGAGTTGGGTCTGCGTTTGTAGCCCATTCACCTGTAGTGTATTTAGCCCCTTCAGCTTCTCGCGACCACCAGAACAGGGACTCTACACAGGAATTCGATCAGGTGAGCCTCTTCAAACCCATCACCAAGGCGGCGTATTCCGTTAATAAAGTTGACCGAATACCCGATGCTATTAGACAAGCGTTTAGAATCGCCACTTCGGGGAAAATGGGACCAGTGCTAGTAGACATCCCTAGAGACGTCATAGCTGGTACAAATTTGGATATAGAAGACCTGTCCGTAGATCAGTACCGCTCTAATTCGAATCGTCCCAGAGGTGATAGACAATCCGTATCCGATGCGGTCGAACACATTAAACAGTCAAAACAACCCGTCATCGTCGCAGGAGGAGGGGTTAACTGGAGCTTAGCCGCAGAACAAGTAATGCAATTGGCCGAACTAACAGGCGCAGCAATCGTTACCTCTTACGGCCGAGCCGACGCTGTACCAAACGACCATCCCCAATTCTTAGGTCACCTAGGCCGACTTGGTGCTGATGAAGCTATAAGTGCTATTCAGCAAACGGATCTGATCATAGCTGCAGGAACTCGATTGGGTCAGTCTACTACATTCTATGACAATAGGTTCATTCAAGAAGGAGTTAAAATCATCCAAATTGAAATTGACCCTAAAGAACTTGGTAGAAACTACCCTATTTCAGTGGGAATTGAAGGAGACGTCAAGTCGGTATTAGAGGACATCATCGACGGACTCCAAGGATCAGGAGAACTGAACCAAGGTTGGAAATCCACCGTGATATCCCAACATTCAAACAGAATTAAGAGACTAGACGATGAGCTTAAACTTAACAGTTACCCGATGAAGCCTCAAAGGGTCTACGCAGAGTTACGCAAAGTGATGCCTCGCGATGCGATTATTGCATTGGACGCTGGATTGGCTCCAAATTTCGGACAAGATAGACTTAACTTCACCGAACCACGAACACTCATCAGTCCATTAGACCTAGGAGGACTGGGATTTAGTTTCCCAACCGCGATCGGAGCCGCTTTTGGGGCCCCTGACCGTCATGTGGTCAATTTCAATGGAGACGGAGGATTCCTATTCAATGCCCAAGAATTTGAAACGGCAGTGAGATACAACCTAAATCTTATATCAATAGTCATGAATAACGATTGTTGGGGATCTGAAAAAGCTTATCAGAAATATGCCTTTAATGAACGCTACGTAGGGGCAGACACTATCAATCCCAGATATGACAAATACGCAGAATTGTTTGGAGGCAAAGGTTATTACGTAGACAAAATTGAAGATATAGGCGATGTGTTCCAGGATGCTTTAAGAGCAGGCAAGCCTTCAATCATAGAGATACCCACTGATCCTGACGAGATGCCCAGGCCGGCACGGCTGGCAGAAGTTCAATCCCAAACTTAAGCCGGAGGCTATCATACCAGCATGCCAGACAACATTGCGTCAGATATTCAAATAAGGCAAGATTTTATCCAGATTGTATGGAGCGACGGGCACCGAAGCGCTTTTCCTCACAGGTATTTACGGCTCCGCTGCAGATGTGCCCAATGCGTCGACGAAATGACCGGGAAAGAACTACTCGATCCAGACAGTGTGGACAAGGATGTTCAGGCACTCGACCATTTTATCGTTGGGAATTACGGAACTCAGTTTTTGTGGTCAGATACACACCATACAGGTATCTACACATATGATTTTTTACGATCTATCTGTGTATGTATCGAATGCAAAGAGCAAAAGGCGAACAACTAACTCTTAGGATTATCTCTCATAGGTTGAGAATTGGTAGATCTTAATTTAGGTGCAGTGAAAGTATCGGATTTGAACGAAAACATGGTCAACACCCTCTTAGTAGTACCATCGCAAGACTTACAGGGGGCAGGATCGTCCGCTCTAGCAGCAGATCTAATATATTCCGATTCAGAACTACACTCTTCACATAAATACTGGTATATTGGCATATAACACTCCTAGTACCAACAATAAGATATCTTAACCAAAATGACAAGGAGCTGAAATGACTAATCAAACCAACACCGTAATCATCGGAGGTGGAATCGCAGGCTGTGCCACAGCCTATTTCCTAGCTAAACGAGGTATATCAAGCACAATCATCGAGAACGAAGGCATAGGTTCAGGAGCTTCTGGCTATTCAGCAGGAGGCCTTAATCCTTTAGTAGGGCACGGGATTCCCGGAGCATTGAGCCAATTTGCTATGTATTCTTATGAAAAGCACCTGGAAATTTGGCCCGAACTACAGCAAGAAACGGGAATAAATTTCGATGGAAGAATCATAGACTTATTGAGAATTTCGCTATCGGAGAAAGACTCAAAAGCGTTATCTGACACATTAGATACCTTTAATGGTGCAAAGCACTCAAATTTTAAGGCTGAACTTGTAACTGCTAATGAGGTCATATCTCAGTATCCCTTGATCGCAGACAATATATCAGGCGCTGTATTAGCAACGGGGAATGCCGCATGCGATAGCTATAAACTAACTTTGGCGTTTGCAACAGCAGCAGAAAAGTTAGGTGCTGTTTTCAAGAGTGATGAGGTTATAGGTATAAACCGCAAAGGCTCCAAAGTAATCGGCGTGAAAACCCGTAGTGGTGTAATTGATTGTGATTCCGTCGTGCTTGCAATGGGTCCTTGGTCAACTACTGCTTCTGAGTGGATCGGAATGGACATTCCAGTGACTCCGTTGAAAGGACAAATAATCCGTTTGAAACACTCTCCCATTCAGCATTACCCTGACTTGGAAGTGCCATCATTGCCAGAAGCATCAATACATCCAAAACCTGACGGTTTAATCTGGTGTGGCGCAACAAAAATGGAGGAAATGGATCAACCTTTTTCTTCTAAATCACCAACCGATCACGCTAGAAATACTATCATGGAAAAAATAATTCAGATGGTGCCGTCACTACTAAATTCAGAGCTTGTATTACAGACGGTATGTTTCAGGCCCGTCACAGAAGACTGGTTACCTATTTTAGGGCGCGTTCCTCATTTAGATAATTGCTATCTAGCTACCGGAGGAGGAGAGAAAGGAGTAATGCTATCAAGTGGAATCGGGGAAGCCATTGCAGACCTCATCGTATCCGGAGCTACTTCTGTCCCTATAGAAGGTTCATCCGTTGATAGGTTTACTGCATCGTTAGGGAACACTCGATGAGGCTAACAGATATTATTATCGAATTTGATAGATCCGGAACTACTCTACAAGCCACATTAAATGACACTAATACGGCCAAGTTGCTATCCGAAATTCTTCCAATCAATGCCACTGTCAATCTTTGGGGGGATGAAATATACTTCGGCATAGACTTATTTACTGACAATGAAAGCCCTCAGGAAACAGTAGAGTTAGGAGATCTCGCCTACTGGCCCCCTGGAAATGCTTTCTGTGTTTTCTTTGGAGATACTCCTGCATCAACCGGCGGAGAAATCAAACCAGCAAGCGCAGTGACCGTTATTGGTAAACTGAAATCCGATCCCATCATACTAAAAGATATTAAATCGTTAGACAATATTACTATCAGGAGCAAATCATGAGAACTGTAGAAAAACAAGGGGCTTTAAAAGATATTAAAGTGGTTGAATTTGGACAATACATTCCAGGCCCTTTACTCGGAATGTTATTAGCTGATCAAGGGGCCTCTGTAATTAAGGTTGAGCGACCAGATGGAGACCCAGGACGAAACTCAGATGCATTTGCAACTTGGAACAGAGGCAAACAATCCGTAGTAATAGATCTGAAAACTCGTAACGGCGTCCAACAAGCTCTCAGTTTATGCGTAGACGCGGACATAATTATTGAGAATTTTAGACCAGGGGTCGCCGATCGTTTGGGTATCGGATATGATACGATCGCGTCCACTAATAAAGGCGTCATTTATTGCTCACTCCCCGGATTTGCTAAAGGCAGTCCGTATCGAAACACCAAAGGATGGGACCAAACAGTTTCAGCACTGACCGGAGTGTATAACCACGTAAAAGGAGATGACGGACCCCTCTACACTCCACTACCACTCCCAAGCACTTTTGCCGCCATTGTATCAGCCGTTGCTGTGACTATGGCTATTATAGAACGAGATTCATCTAATATAGGACAACATATAGAAGTACCGTTACACAGTGCTATGTTTACCGCTATAGGAAGGAATTTGGTTAATTTCTATGACAACCCTCCAGTAAATATGCGTGAGGCCTACACGCTCCCTATGGTAAATCAATACCAATGTTCGGATGGCCGCTGGGTTATGAACCATGGCAACTACAAAAGATTCGTAGGCCAATTAATGGAAGCAGCTGACCATCCTGAATGGGAGCAGGATGCGATCGACGCTTTTGGCAAAGCCTTGGACAAACCTACTTATGATATGTGGCTCAAACGGTTCACTGATCTGTTCAAAGCAAGAAGTTCAAAAGATTGGGAGGACTCTATTGCTGCAGCAGGGGGCGCTTGCACCATCTGTAAGACTATCGATGAATGGTTAATACACCCTCATCCCATCGAAGGAGAGATGATTGTATCGGTTGAGGATCCAATTCTTGGAACAATGAAACAACCAGGGGTACAGGTCAAGCTCAGAGGGACCCCAGGACAGATAACAGGACCTGCCCCTACACTAAACCAAGATGCGCATTTACTTAACAACATCAACAAAGTACCCAATATAACGGGTTCCACGCCACCAAGCCCTAACACAATGGATATCTTAAAAGGAATCAAAGTGTTAGATTTGTGCATCGTGTTAGCAGGGCCAACATGTGGGAGGACTTTAGCAGAATACGGAGCTGATGTAATCAAAGTTGATGATCCTAGCAGACCATACGACCCAACAGGTAATATAGATGTCAATCGTGGAAAGAAGAGTGTTCTCCTGGATCTCAAATCAGAGAAAGGTCTAGCTATTTTCAAAGAAATGGTCAAAGAAGCCGATGTCCTCGTTCAAAACTACAGGAAAGACAGCTTAACTAGGCAAGGGCTAGGGTATGAAGACCTCAAAAAGATAAATCCTAAGTTAATTTATGCTTCGTTAAACGCATACGGTTTTGACGGCCCATGGGCAGAGAGGCCAGGGTGGGAGCAAATTGCACAAGCAACCAGCGGAATCCAAATCAGGCGTGGAGGCAGAGGACAGCGACCTGCCTTACTCCCCTATCCTGCAAATGATTACGGCACGGGTATGATGGGGGCTTACGCTGTAGCCTTAGCTTTGCACGAACGCAACAAAACGGGAGAAGGACAAACCGTAGATACCGGATTATGTTTAACTGCGGGGCTACTCCAGTCTCCATTCATGCTTGACTACGAAGGAATGGTCCGCGATGAACCTGAAGGGTTAGGATTAAGAGGAGAGGGAGCTCATTCCAGATTATATCCTTCTCAAGACGGCTGGATGTACATCCGGTCAGAAAGTAAATCAGCATTTATTGAAACGTTGTCCAAGCTAGAAGCATTCAAGACTTTATTCGATTCTGAAAATATCTCTGAAAGTTCTATAGATACATCTCAAGAGTCTTTAGAAGACATATTCAGGTCAAAAAATACAGACGACTGGTTAGAGCTTATTAATAACGACCAGGTCTTGGCTGTACCTAATGTAAGTCTAGGAGAATTAAAGAACACCAATTGGGTCAGAGACTTAGGTTTAATCATCAACAGAGACCACCCAGGTAGAGGGTCTGTTGACCATTTAGGGAGCACTGCAACTTTATCAAGAACTCCTATGACTCTAGGAAGACCTACTCCTATCTTGGGTTCAGAATCAACTGATGTACTAACAGACCTAGGATACAACTCACAAGATATAAAAACCCTAATAAATGAAGGAATCTTAGTGACCGATGAGAATTCTCCTATAGCCCAAGGTTAGAATTTCATTACCGGAAGCAGCCTGTGTATAATATTAACCGTAGAGGGACCTATAGTGCTAAAAATACTTAACACATTGTCAAAGTCTGTCGAAGAAATCATTCCGATTACTCCCGGCAAAATTGGCATGTACACATGTGGCCCAACTGTATACAGGTATGCCCATATAGGCAACATGAGAACTTACATGATGGCGGATTTTATCCGAAGAATACTGGAGTACCGCGGCCATCATGTAAACCACGTGAAAAACATAACTGACGTTGGTCACATGAGGCAAGAACTGCTTGAAACTGGCGGAGACAAAATGATTCTGGCAGCATTGTCTGAAGGGAAGACTATCGGGGAAATCGCAGAATTTTATGCGGATCAGTTCCATAAAGACGAAGCTCTATTAAATATTCTACCTGCTACTCACTATCCATGGGCTACTGACCATATTCCCGAAATGCTCGAAATGGTTGGAGCATTAATCAAGAGCGGAAGAGCTTACATAGCTGGGGATAATATCTATTATGACGTAGGTAAATTTCCGGATTATGGCAAACTTTCCAGAAACGTTGGAGGCAACCTTCTGGAAGGGGTCAGAATGGAAACAGATCCTCTAAAACGCGATCCAAGAGATTTCACGCTCTGGAAAAAGGCAGAGCCTGGACGAGATGTTTATTGGGATAGCCCATGGGGGCCTGGTTTCCCGGGCTGGCACATTGAATGTTCTGCCATGGCTGACAAGTATCTAAGTAATCAATTCGATATCCACACGGGAGGAATAGACAATGTGTTCCCTCACCACGAGGACGAAATCGCTCAGAGTGAAGCAATCTACAACGCTAAACATGTAAACTACTGGGTCCATGGTCAGCATCTATTAGCAGACGGAGCCAAAATGGCAAAATCATCGGGCAACGTATTCATGATTACTGACTTAGTAGACCGTGGCTTTAGCCCTCTAGCATTCAGATATCTTTGTCTTACTGTAAGGTATAGACATCGAATGAACTTCACATTTTCATCATTACGTGCAAGTCAAAAGGCACTAGATTCACTAAGAATAAGACTCTGGAACTGGCAGTGTGATTATCAATCATTCATTCCCAATGAGCAGACGTCGAATAGAGAGGCAGCATTCTTGGAAATAGTCGAGAATGACTTGGATTTACCTCGAGCACTCGCATATCTATGGGGCATCGTGAAATCCGACATCAACAACGGAGAGAAAGCGCACTTACTCCTTAAATTTGATTCCATTCTGGGACTAGGGCTTTCAGATCCATTCGAAGACTTTTCTATACCCAAGGCAATAAACTCCCAGGCACAAACACGCCTAGGCCTACGAACCAATGAAGCTTATGACATATCAGATCAAATAAGAGAAACTATTCTGTCCCAAGGATACGTTATACAAGATCACCCAGACACAACTCTAGTTCGGCCCAAAATGCACTTAGAAAAAATCATAGACAAATGGCCCTCGATATCTTCAGGGAAAGAAATAGATTCACGCCTGGAACAGCCCAATCAGTATGACTATACTTTTATATTGAACGCTTACGGATACAAAGACGACATCGAACGCTGTTTAACAGCAGTTCAAGTCCAGGCACACGATACAAAGTTTGAAATCATCGCGATAGACAACGGTTCAACTGACGGCACGGGCGACTATTTAGAAGAATTAGCCAGTTCGCACGAAAACGTCACTGTGGTCCATTGCGACCACGTCTTAGGGGATGCCGCTGCCAAAAATATTGGTATCAAATTAAGTACAGGTAAATATATTATTATTCTAGACGCATCATCCGAAATTACAGGGGACATATGTTCAGTTGTATCTGAAGCTTTTGCATCTAATCAGCATCTCGGTCTGTTAGGCCCATTTGGACTTAAATCCGACGATATGCAGCACTTTCATGAAGAAGTGGAATCTGGGTTAGCAGACGCTATGCAGGGATACTGTATGATTTTCCCTAGAGGCATTATCAGTAATACTGGCTTAATGCGAGAATGTTTCCGCTTCTATAGGAATCTCGACATTGATTACAGTTTTCAAATCAAAGATCTCAACATGCAAATCATAGCGGATAACAGAATTCCTATTACTCGACATGAACATAGGCAATGGACAGAGCTTGATGACAACCAACGGGATGAACTTAGCGTAAAAAACTTTGGCAGATTTCTTAAGAAATGGGGTAATCGTCATGATCTCCTTGAAATTAGTAATGGTCAGTAATCAACACTGCATCAACACATTCTACGCATAATCGCATACATGGAAATCGAAACACATCAAATATTACAAAGGGATCCTCGTGCTATTTCCAGAATGATATCTAGGATAGAGCAACTGGATCCTACAGCCTTTGAAATCCTAAGTAACGTGGACTCCTGTACAGGGAATGCCATAACTCTAGGAATCACTGGGGCACCAGGTGCCGGTAAAAGTACTCTGGTAAATCAACTCATAAACCACGTTCGTAAACTTAACAAATCAGTCGCTGTGTTAGCAGTGGATCCTTCGAGTCCATTTTCTGGAGGCGCCATTTTAGGTGATCGCATACGCATGGGGTCGCAATACAGTGATGACAACGTGTACATCCGTAGCCTGTCTTCTCATGGAGAAACCGGAGGTGTCCCTATGATTATAGGTAGCATGACTCGACTATTAGATGCTGCAAAATTCGACTTTATTTTTATTGAGACTGTAGGAGTCGGCCAAACGGAACTAAAAATTATGAATGTGGCAGATTTAATCGCTGTAGTACTTACCCCAGAATCAGGGGATTCTATACAAATGATAAAAGCCGGTTTAATGGAAATAGCTGACATCTATGTCGTCAACAAATCAGACAGACCTGGAGCAGACCGGCTAGTCGCAGATATAAATTCACTGATAATATCGGAAAACAACGCACAGGGGACTCCGCATATAGTTGTGCAAACAGAAGGGACATCAGGCAAGGGCATCAGCGATCTTTTTAGAGGAATCATGGATTACTATGAACACATGAAAAACACAGATAACTTAAGTCAAAGAAAAGAAATGCAACGTAGTAATGAAGCATCTGAAATTATAAAATACTTAGGCCTTAACTACATAAACGAATTAATCCAAAAGGACCAGGATTCACAAGGCCTTTTGAATAAAGTGAAGTCAAGAGAAGCAGACCCATACACAACTTCACGGGTCATAATGGAAAAGCTAAGGGACATTATCAACAGAGAGTAAATTTGAACATGTTTGCAGGACTCCATATACGAGCTAATGAAAAATATCCAAGCACAGTAGTCCTGATTAACCAAGACCTCAAAGCCACCGATACATACACATTTAAGACAGATACTGAACTCTACGCTTTGATTAATGATCTATCCCCAACAATTTTAGGTATAGGTTCGCCTACTTCTCTCCCTTTAGGTCTTTGTTGTCTGGAGCCAAACTGTAACTGCCAATATGCAATTACAGGCAACAAGGGACGAGTTTCTGAAATCCAAATGGCTTCCATGTCTATAAGTTGCTTTTATACCACAAGAGGTTCGATCTCTAAAAATTTGATTTACCGAAGTATAAATATATATAACAGTTTGTCCTCGTCGGGCCACAAAGTAATTGAGACCTACCCACACGCCACCAAAAGCATTTTATTCAAAACCAAAGAAAGCTCTTCATCAAAATTTACCAATTCACAAAGCCCCACAGACTATCCCTATCCGTTCCTAGGTTCCGGTCACTCGTCTAGCTGGGACAAAAACACGCTTAACGCAGCGCTGAGTGCCTATACAGCTGGGCTATATCATTCAGAATTAACCGATTCAGTGGGCGATGAACATGAAGGCCTGATAATAATACCGTCTCTGAGGTAACTAATAGGTCACCAATTCATTCTCAGTATCCTGGAATGTGTCATCTCCTAATTCGTCAAAATCCTGAATCAATTTAGTGTTCCTGTTATGTTTCCTGAACACCCATGAAATCGCAGGGTGTGAAAACATTGCCTTGAAAATAAGAGTATGTTCGTCAAACATTCCTTTATTGACAATCAAATTTTCGATCACTCTATGGGACTTAGCAGCTCTGACCAACTGACTCTGAATGGTGCTCGGGATTTTCTCGACAAATCTTCTGATAACATACGCAGATTTAATTTCTTTTCCTATATGATTTTTCCACAAAGTCTCATATTCAGCCAAAGCGTTACTGGAAAGATCATTAGATCCCAAGCATTTATCTACAACATTAGCAGCCAAGTCACCACACAACAAAGCATAATATATACCACCCCCTGTGATAGGTTTAATTTGCCCAGCTGCATCCCCAACAACCAATACCCTCTTAGCATAAGTTCTATCTATAGGGTGCAAAGGGATTCCCCAAGATCGGACGTTCCCGCAGGTTTCTTCAATTATCCCATCCTTCATTAAATGACTAACAAAATTTTCTAACTTTTGTTTGGAGTTTTTGTCAGCAATCACTCCAACAAGACCTTGTTTCTCTGTCGTTGGAGTAACCCAAGAGAAAAAGCCCGGAGTATTCACAGAATCCAAATACAATTTGACGCTTTCCAAATCTGTGCAAAAGACTTCTATCTGCGACCCTGTCATGTATGCATAGTTTTGATCGATTCCAACCTGGCTAAGTAGAGATGTTCCGAAGCCTGAGGCTATTACCAATAGGCGTGCATACCATGTCCCCTTAGTGGAGATAACTTCAACACAGTCGTCACGTACGTTGATCGATAATACACGCTCCCCTAAATTTACCTTAGCTCCCAAATCCTTAGCTTTTTTAGAGAAACTAGCCACGTATCGCGTGCGATCCACAACAAGGGCTTGCGGGAATTCTGTTTCAAAATGATATTCTTTGCCGTTTGCTGTAGTTACTGTAGCAGAAATTGGTTCCCTGTAAATCACTTCAGGATCCGGTGGGTATTTAACTACACATTCAGTCCCAATAATTCCAGTACATACCT
Source organism: uncultured Dehalococcoidia bacterium (assembly GCA_964343075.1). Taxonomy (GTDB): domain Bacteria; phylum Chloroflexota; class Dehalococcoidia; order Lucifugimonadales; family UBA3495; genus UBA2588. The sequence goes on from CAYFGT010000005.1 coordinate 16,336, forward strand.
TGTTACCTGGATCAGTACCAGCTTCTATAATTCTGACAGAGCGACCCATCTTGGCCAAACTTAGAGCGGTATTTCCGCCCGCAGGTCCAGCGCCTATTATTATAACATCGTCCATCACGTTCATATTTAATCACCGAATCAAATTATACTATCGCTCAGGATTATATATATATCTTGTAGTCAGTTGAAATTCTAATTCAATATTTGACTGACCTGATCAGAGCGCATAGAATCAACTCAAAAACAGGTAGGGTAATCTAATGGCATATGAACACATATTAACCAGAATTGACTCAGGAGTAGGAATAATCACGTTGAATCGACCTGAGGTACTTAACGCTATGAACAGAAAGCTTAGCTCAGAACTTCATGATGCGGTCACGACCTTCAACGCCGATGACGAGGTAGGGTGCCTCGTTATTACAGGTTCAGGAGAAAAAGCTTTCACGGCTGGGGGTGACATCCATGAGCAACGCGAGAATGACAAACTATATACTCAAGAGCAACTTGACGAATGGTCTGCGGAACGCCAGCAAGGTAGCTACGAGATCAGTGCTAGTGCCAAGCCGGTCATAGGCATGATTAATGGCCTGGCGTACGGAGGCGGAGCAGTTCTATCTTCATCACTCGATTTTCGCATTGGATGCGAAAATTCCAGCTTCAGATTTCTAGCTGCGGCATATGGCAGGATTAATTGTTCATGGACCCTTCCCAACCAAGTTGGTTGGCCTATGGCGAAAGAATTACTATTTACAGGTAGAGTAGTTAGCGCAGAAGAAGCCTACAGGATAGGACTTTTAAATCATCTGGTACCTTCTAATGAACTACTCAACAAAACCATGGAGATAGCCACCACTATATCCAACAACCATAGAGAGTCTGTAATTGGAATAAAAGAGCTTATGCTTCAAGGATTAGGTGAAAACTTACGACAACAATGGGAAAACGAAACTTACTTTACCTCTAATGTTATGCGAGGCGCCAAGGCAGAGGATGCCTTCCCTGAATTTATAGCGCGTAAAGGCCGGTAACTCTAACCACCTAAAGCATCTTTCGTACTCGGAATCGAATCGGGAGCTCTTGGATCTATTGCTATAGCCTGTCTAAGTGCTCTAGCAAGCCCTTTAAATAAAGCTTCGGCTTTATGATGAGGGCTTTGCCCTTTGAGGACTTCTGCATGAAGATTAACTTTAGCTTCATAAGCGAAGGATTCTAAGAAATGACCGACCAAATCCCCAGGAAGGGTTTCAACCATCACATCTTCTAAACCGGTTTCTATCTGAGCGTGTGGCCTTCCACTAAGATCAATCACCACCCTAGCCAAAGTTTCATCCAAAGGAACGTATGAATGGGCCATCCGTATTATACCGACAGGAGAACCTAAGGCTTTAGCAAACACTTGTCCAAAGACTATTCCGCAATCTTCTACAAGATGATGCCATCCTGTTTCAATATCTCCTTTTGCATCAACGTTCAGATCAAATAAGCCATGCCTAGAAATTTGGGCCAACATGTGATCCAAGAATCCATTTCCCGTGGATACTTTATACTGCCCTGTACCTTCCAAATCTAAACTCATAGTTATTTGAGTTTCTCCCGTTTTACGAGTTATCGTGGCTTTCCTATCACTCACAACTATCTCCCACTAATAATTTTTGTAATCTCTGATATCACTTTGTCATTTTCATTCGGTTTACCGATGCTGAACCGGATAGAGTCTTCAAGCGGAGGTTTACCAAAATACCTCAAATATATGCCTTGCTCACACAACGAATCATAAATCACTTTACCGATCCCGTCCTGAAATTCACATAGAATAAAGTTACCCATAGACGGATACAACTTGATTCCTTGAATGTCTTTCAGTTTGTCAAAGACCCGTCCTCTTTCTGAAACTATTTCATCAACCCTAGCACTCAGTCGTTCTCGATCGTCCAATGACGCATATATCGCAATTTCTGCAGCCAAACTCACATTATATGGAGGTTTCATAGCCATTATGGTATCCACCAATTCTTTATGCATGATACCAAATCCAATACGTAAACCGGCTAATCCTGCCCATTTACTAAACGTTCTTAAAATCACCAGGTTAGAGTAGTGTTCTAGTAAACCTAAATGTGTCTTTTTACAAAATTCGTAATATGTCTCATCAACAACAATCATCACACCTGATTCTAGTAGCTGCGTAACATGTTCATGTGAAACCAAATTACCGGTCGGATTATTTGGAGACGTCAAGAATATGATTTTTGTCTTATCGGTCACTGCATGTAGAATTGCTTCAACATCAATATCATATGCATGATCTCTAGGAACGTTAATAACTTTGCCTCCAACTATTTCCGTGCCGAAAGAATACATACCGAAAGTTGGAGTCGGAATAATCACCTCATCGCCAATCCCTACGAAAATCCTGATCAATATATCGATCAGTTCATCTGCTCCATTACCAGCGACTATATTATTAAAATCAGTTCCAACATAATCAGCCAAACTATGCCTGAGCTTAAGTTGGTGAGGGTCAGGATACAGATTGTAATTATCATATTCTCCAAGATATCTTTTTACTAGATCGCTGAACCCATATGGATTTTCATTTCCATTCAGTTTAATAATCTGATCAATACTCATCCCTGTCTTTTGTGAGATCGAGTCGGGTGATTCAACCCCCTGATACGTTTCAATAGCTTTTATATGATCGAGCAGTAATTCTTTCCAGTGTCTCATCCTAATCCTATTCCCTATCAAATCCATTTGAGATATTATCCAATCTAACTGATAAAGCATTAGAATGGGCCGTCAACCCTTCAGCCTGAGCAATATTAACGGCGTCTGGTGCTAGCTTTTTAAATTCTACAGGATCTAATTCCACTACAGGCATCGTTTTCAAAAAGTGATGCACACTCAAAGCTGAACTAAAACGAGCAGTACCGCCGGTCGGCATAACATGACTGGGACCTGCTATGTAATCACCCATAACTTCAGGCGAGTATTCTCCCAAAAACAGACCACCAGCATTACGAACCTGCTTTTTCCAATACTGAGTGTCACGAACCATCAAACACAAATGCTCCGGCGCTATACTATTAGCTATTTCAATCCCTTCCTCTAGAGTACTAACTAAAACCATTTTTCCTCTATCATTCAACGCTTGTTTAGCCAAATCCCCTCTTTGGTGCAACGATAACTGATTGTCCAGTTCATTTTCCACTTCACTTATCAAATCACTGCTATCAGTGATCAATATAGCAGTAGCCATAGGATCATGCTCTGCTTGCGCAATCATGTCAGCAGCGCAAAATTGAGGAGAGGCGGAAGAATCTGCTATAACTATAGTCTCTGTTGGTCCAAAAATACCATCGATATCCACTTGACCTTGAACAAGTCTTTTTGCATAAGCGACCAAAACATTCCCAGGTCCGCAAATCTTATCTACTTGAGGAATTGTTTCAGTCCCATATGCTAGGGCTGCTATACTCGGAACTCCACCAACCTGATACACAGCATCCACTCCTGCAATTTTCGCAGCTGCTAATACGACTGGATTCATTTCTTTTCCTGCTAATTTAGGAGTAACAATGGACACTGACTTACATCCAGCCACCTTAGCAGGAATAACAGTCATTAAAACCGTAGATGGGTATGCTGCCGTCCCTCCAGGAACATACACGCCGATTTTCTCCAATGGTTTCACCATTTCAGAAACTCCTTTAGAAGTTTTTATTTCTAGATCCGGCATGGTTTTAATATGAAATTCTCTAACTCGTTGAGCTGCCTTTTCCAATGAGTCGAGTAGGTCTGCATTGATCTGTGACGTTGCCTTATCCAGTTCCCTGATGTCATAGGCAGTGGTTGTTATTTCGGGATCATCGAAAATTCTTGCATATTTAAGCACCGCTTCATCCCCATGCTGACGGACATCTTCAATGATCTTAACGACTGATTGAGCAGGTGTAACTCCCTTCCCAAACACGGACTCAGTTTTATCAATCACGGCATTCGATATTGCATCCATATTTAAAGGGTCTTGCCTTTGCAACAAATCAGTTGCCTGGCCTACTCCCTTTATCAATGTTAGTTTCAATTTAGGTACCTCTTAATCGTTGATACAGAAACAGATACGGTATTCTCTAAATACCAACTTAGTATATCTGGTTCCAAATAATCATGTATTACTCGGAGATTTGAATCTATTGCCTTAATGAATTCATCCACTGTGTTAGTTACTGATGAATCATTTCGGTGCATTCGGTTCATTGCATTATATAACCTGTCCCAAGAAAATCCTCGACCTGCCAAGTTTCTCACCCATGTAATCCATTCCTGCAAATCTCGTTCCTCAATGAAATCTAAATGTATGTCAGTTATGTTTTCAGGAATCAGATGCAGTAGTTTTTTGTTTTCAATCAACTCGATAGACCAACTATCCAGCTCTAGTTGTAAAGCTCTATCCCATAAATTAGACTCAATTTCTGAATATTTACGATTTGCTTCGGAAAAATAAGGCCTATACATTTTTGTGATCCACGTCTCATCGCAAATTAAATGGCTAATATAACCACATAGGAAAGCTTTCATTTTTGGATCTATTGAAGAGGATTTTAATTCAGGGTGTATTGAGAACATCATAGTTGTTCCTTCACCAATAGATTTGAGCGTTAATTCAGTGAAATGAGTTTCGGACCGCGGTCTCTTAGTCATTGCTCTTATATCGGGTACCGTTGAACCTAATAAGCAATATCCCCAAACATCTTCTGAAACGTACTCGTCTCCTAGAATACTGGCGATTTTATGAGCGGTGGCTATGTGGAAAGGTAAATTAGGCATGAGTCACAAATTAATCAACAAAAATCTGATCGTTGTCAAATACTGCAGCATTGAAAAGATAATCTATTTTAGACGCAGCTATGCTGACTCCGCCGCAGGCTCTGATCTGTGATATGCATTCCGTCAAGTTTACCTTGGACACGACAACACTCACACTGAACCAAGATAGTTCCTCTCCGTTATGTATTTTCGACAAGGTAGGACCGTGCAAACCTGAAATATCCGGATACGACAACACCAATTCTGCCAGCGCTTCTTCCGAGTCACACTGTACATTCGCAGTCAATCTGTAGTATTCATCAGCTCTCAGATTAGATTTGATCAAATCTATCAATTCAACTGCTTTAGTTTTCTTAAAGTCATCAGTGTTAATAGATTCAGGGTTACCTATTAGGCACGCTTGAGATCGTAGGACAGTCCCTTGGTCTATTTGTTTTAAATTATTTGCCCTCAGAGTAGTACCGGTAGCCGTTAAATCAGCTATCAAATCTGCATATCCCGCAGAAGGAGCCGCCTCTAATGCACCACTCACTGCAACTATTCGATAGTTATAAATACCATTCTGGTACAAGTAATTATTTAGTAATTTAGGGTATTTAGTAGCTATTCTTAGATCCATTCCCTTTTGCCTGTACTCAGTCGTTAAGTCTGAAAGATCATCTGTACTATTTACATCTATCCATGAATCAGGTACGGCTAATACAAAATCGCAACTACCATAACCAAGATCATCAATGATTTTACCTACATACCTTGAGTCAGTTTTATATTCTAAATACCTGTCAAGTCCAGTAATTCCCAGGTCTGCACTGTAGTCCTCAACTTTGGTTGTGATATCTGCAGTTCGCTGCATCAATACTGAAACACCAGGCATACTAGGGATTGACCCCGTGTATCCTCTGCTATTTGTGGGTTTCACTTTTAATCCACATCTGGCCAAGAAGTCCATAGTATTACTATGTAGTTCACCATCACTAGGTATGACTATGACTAATTCATTACTATTTTCTTTAATGGTTATCATAATTCAGATAGTCCCTATTTCAGTTGCCAAAATCGCATCTACATCAAAAGCAAATCCCAAAGCGTTTATCGTCTGAGTTGCTCCAAGTAATGATCCAAGCGCATCATATCGACCACCTCCGCCCAGCAACCTATTCCCTGGGAGAGCGTATATTTCAAAAATTATTCCAGTATAATACCCAAAGTCTCTCACTAGTCCGAAATCTATAACTGTTTCGCAACCCGGCAAACCCTGATTCCTTAATCCATTAATCCGTTGCTCAAATTGATCAATGTATTCACATGTGTACCCTTGATCGTTAAATAATGTTCTGGCCTGCGCTATTGCATCGTCTTGATTACTTCTAATTCTGATAAGCTCAGAAACAACGTTCAAACATTCTCGTATTTGTTCGAACGAATCACTACTTCTTAATTTACCTATGAGCCTTGAAACAACATCTTCATGGGATCTTCGCCCTAAAGAACCTTCTTCCATAGTCCCATTAACCCAACCCAAGAAACCAGATAAAACTTGTCTTGCATCTGATTCAGATAAGTTCTCAATCGCCGCAGACAAATAGGCATCTTTACCTTTATCTCCTGTAATCTGAGATTTAGACAGTCGGTTAGCGAATTCATTCACCGCTCTTTCACTTTGTTTCAAAATGTGAATATTTTCAACAATTCTATCCTTAGCTTTTTGAGATAACCCAAAATTGTCAATTATATAATTCACTAAATTAAGATCCGCCATTTTACATTGGAACTGACTAACACCTAATTCACTAATGAAAGCGCTTGCTAATTGAAGAATCTCCACGTCAACATCCAATCCTTGATTACCTATCAATTCAGCTCCAATTTGAGTAAATTGAGTTCTATCACCAGACTCTCCACTATATCTAAATACAGGGCCTTGATATTGAAATTTTCTTTCTGGATTTGCGAGGTTTTCTTTAAGATAGTAGTCCATTACTTGTGTGGTAATTTCTGGCCGCAAGCTTACTTGTTGTCCGGCAGGGTCTCTAAAACTATACATCTGAGGCGCTAATTCACCACCAGATTTCCTTAGAAACAATTCTGTATTGTCTAGTATAGGAACCTCAATATTTTGAAAATTTGCGGCACTCATAAATGCATCAAATAATTGCAAGATATTCTGTTTTTTGGAGAACGAACTGCCTGCTTGACTTTCCATAGCCGACAATCGTTTGATTGGATCCATGTTAAATCCTTTGATTTTTATGGGTTAATTGTAACATGTCTCCTTACAAGCCCTATTGAATCTATTTAAGGTCTCGCAGTTAATCCCCCATTAACAAAGATCGGCTGGCCCGTAGTATAATCGCAGCTTTCCGAACACAGAAACACCAACAGTGGACCCAAATCCTTCGGAACTCCTTTTCTACGTAAAGGTATGAATCGCACTAACAATTCTTTACGTTGTTCTTCAACATCAATTTCCGAAGGTATCGTCCAACCAGTTGCTACCGTATTGATACGTATTGAATATTTTGAATATTCAACCGTCATTGACTTGGTTAAAGAATGCACTGCCGCCTGACTGGCAGAGAAAACCGAAAAGTTGTCTACCGACCTGTCTCCTAGCTCAGAAGTTATGTTAACTATCCTGCCATATCCATAATCTTTCATGCATTCACCAAATGCCTGATACAAAAAGAAAGATGATTTGGCGTTAGATGCCATCACTAAATCCCATTCGTGTTCACTAATGTCTTTAAGGGGTTTAGCCAACACGTTACGGCTATCTATAACAAGGCCGTGTATTTGTCCTTTTGTGTTCACAAGTTGGTCTCGGGCATAGTCAATTTCTGTTTTACTCTGTAAATCGATTACCTTTCCTTCCATCCGGTCGCCAAGAATATCTTGAGCTTGTCGAAATAATTTGTCGGTACTCGCTAATATGTATACATCTGCTCCGGCATACTGCAGATATTCAGCAAGATACACGGTCTCCTCAGAGCTTGAAACACAAACAACTATTAATGAGTTATTTAATGAAAATTCTTGTATGATAGGCATGCTAGACTCCCGTATACTCAATGTTTGGGGCATATCCTGTCGGAGCGATCCCTGCCGACAAACCTCCTCCGTCAAGAGTAAAAATTTCACCAGTCATATAATCTGAAGCATCTGATGACAGAAATACGGAGATTGGCCCTATATGCTTCGGTTGCCCGAGTTCTCCAGACGGCAAGAACTCGCCTGATTTCGGCAAAGTAGTCCTAAATTCTGACTCAGTGGCATCCGTTGGTATAAATCCAGGCACTATGGTATTGGCAGTAATTCCATATCTTGCCAAACTAAAAGACAAGACTTTAGTCAACTGAACAATACCTCCTTTAGTACAACAGTACATATAAATATCTTTGCCCCCTCTCAGCCCAAATCCAGATGCTGTGTTGATGATTTTCCCAGAACCTCGGTCTGCCATGTGTTTAGCAACTTCTCTAGAGCAATAAAAGGCACCTGACAGATTAACATCTATTGCCATTTGCCATTCATCATCTTCGATTTCCCAAATAGGTTTGACCACATTATCGGCTACCAAAGCCGCATTATTAATCAAAACATCTATTTTGCCGAACTCAGTTAAGCATTGTTCAGTCATATGCTTAACTTGATCGGAATCTGATACATCAGTAGGCACAGCTAATCCCTTTTGTCCATTCGCATTCACCTGTTGCACCGCGACTTGTAGTGGTTCTATTCTTCTTCCAGCGACACATATATCAGCTCCTGCCCTTGAAAGAAATTTCACCATTTCTAAACCTAACCCGGTTCCACCTCCAGTAATCAAAACAGTCTTTCCGTTCAAACTCAATCCATCTAACATCTATTTATGCACCTCTACAATATCTCCAGTAGTAATAGTTTTAATTCTGCCATCGCTCAACCGTAATCCAATAGCCCCTTCATCATCAACATACAGGACTTCCCCGGATTCCACATTATCAAGCCATCTAACACTGATGTATTTACCTATAATATTTAGTTGATTTCTCCACTCATCTACAATTACGGTTCCATTGTCAATGTGATTGTAATGGAAATCGATCGCTTCAATTATACTTTTTAGCAATATTGACCTATCTATTTGACCAGCACTGAAAGAATTGAGGTCTGATACTTGATAATCTAAGTTTTGGGGAATTTGTGATAATCCTAAGTTCAAGCCTATGCCAACCACTACATATTCTAGAGTAGTATCCCTCAATTCTGACTCCATCAGGATTCCTCCTACTTTACAACCTCCAACCATTAAGTCGTTTGGCCACTTTAGCTCCAAATCTATCCCTGTGGCTTCAATAATGCCTTTTCGCAAGGAAATCGCGATAAGTGGCTGTAAGAGAAATACATTTTCAGGCTTAGGCCGTAGCAATATTGAAAATAACAAGTTCCCTGATTCAGAAACCCAAACATTGCCTCTCCTGCCTCGACCAGCTCTTTGATTTTCAGCAATAACGATAAGTCCTTCTGGTACACCATCCTTTGCTAACGAGTGGACTTCATCCATAGTAGATTCTAATGTGGCATAATACCGAATATCAGAAGCAATCACGGACGTATTAATACCATCTTTAAATAGTCTGGTTACATAATCCACTACGTTACCAATTATGCTCCATTTTATCTTCAATGACGGCAACAAGTGTCTCTATTGGTACTCTGGATTGATGCATAGAGTCACGTTCTCTTATAGTTACTTGGCCATCATCTAGCGAATCAAAATCGATAGTAATACAGAATGGTGTCCCTATTTCATCTTGCCTTCTATACCGCCTCCCTATGCTTTGAGAGTCATCATATTGGCACTTAAACCGAAATTTCAGCTTGTCCTGAATGGCTTGAGTAAGAGGCACTAATTTTTCATTCTTGCTCAATGGGAGTATCGCAACGGTGACTGGAGCCAGATGCCTATGAAATTTTAGTATGGTTCTGATGCTTTCTCCGTCTGGTTCTTCGTCATAGGCGTCCAGCCAAAATGCCAAAGTAGCTCTATCAACACCTCCAGAAGGTTCAATTACATATGGCACAAATCTTGATTTGGTCGCTTCATCAAAATAAGAAATATCAGTGCCGCTAGTTTCAGCATGTTGCTTCAAATCAAAATCCGTTCTGTTAGCAATCCCTTCTAATTCACCCCAACCCCACGGGAATCTATATTCGATATCATAAGTTTCTTTTGCATAATGAGCTAATTCAGAATCGTCATGCCTCCGGATTCTAAGGTTGTCTTCTCTAATACCATAATGCAAATACCAAGCAAATCGTTCGTTAAGCCATGATTGAAGCCAAGCATCATCTTCACCAGGCGCGACAAAAAATTCAATTTCCATCTGTTCGAATTCTCTGGTCCGGAAAGTAAAGTTACCGGGAGTGATTTCGTTACGGAAGGATTTCCCTATTTGAGCTATCCCAAAGGGTAGTTTTTTTCTTGCACTATTTAGTACATTATTAAAATTAACAAATATGCCCTGAGCTGTCTCCGGTCGCAGAAATATTTCAGATGCAGTTTCTTCTACTGGACCTTGAAAGGTTTTGAACATCAGGTTGAAGTTTCGAGGTTCAGTCAATTCTCCTGAACATTCTGGACACACTGTTGTTTCTATTTGATCTTCTCGTAATCGAATGTGACAATTCTTACATTCGACTAGCGGATCACTAAAATTTTCCAGATGCCCGCTAGCTTCCCAAACTTGCCGTTGCATTAGGATAGCTGCATCCAAACCAACCACATCATCTCTTGATACAACCACGCTCCTCCACCAGGCCTCTTTTACGTTACGTTTTAATTCAACTCCTAGAGGACCATAATCCCAAGTTGAACTTAATCCTCCATAAATCTCGCTACTTTGAAATACAAACCCTCTTCTTTTTGATAGGGACAAAAGTTTCTCCATATCACCATATGGTAGGTACCGTGTCATTAAATAGTCCTCCTGATTACCTCAATTCGAATTAAGCTGCTTATCGGATCCAGTGTTGTAAACGTTTGTAACATGATGTCTGTTCCGTTTGTAGGTATTTTTAATTCTTTTATCCTAACTAATTTAACATATCCAGTTTCAATATGTATTAATGTGGTTAACGCACTAATTCATATACGTTAATCTCACACTCCCAATCTTGATTTTCTTTCAGGTTATCTCGGGAAACTGTAGAAACATCATACGCAACATACACATTATCATCCTTAATAATTACAGAAGGTCGCCCAGACTGAGTCATCGAATCACGGTGATAATTCGTAACTGCTATGTCGGTTTTCAAATCCCATTCGCGATCGAATATACCAAGTCTAATATTCCTAAAACCACTTTTATTAATTATATTTTCTACTGATATATAAGAAACAAAGAAGAGTTCCAAGCCAGGATCGTACACTGTCCCCATCGGCCAATTACCCCATTGGGTCAACGGTTTGGAACCTAAGTAATTCCAATCTTCATCGTATTGCATAACTATTAAATCACCAAAAAATGCCGTTGAGGTAACAAAGTTATATATCCCCTCTACAAACACCATTGATGAAGCATTTATGTGAGGGATGTCATTGAAGATCCGATCATCCAGGAATTCTAAGTCTTCGGAAAAAAATCTGTGGCTCGTCGCTTCTCCTTCGTACGGATCAAGTTTATGTTGATCAATTGCAGTAGCAGCTTCAGCCACGTACAAACCGGCCACATCCAGCATCCCATTTACATCTTCGAGCATAAAATCATTACCCGGTTCTTTATTAGGATCCCGTGGGATCAAAGTCTCTCCTAACAAGGTCCAGTCAATCGGATCATACTTCCTCAGAGCCCACATGTCTTTTCCTCCATCAGTCAGAAAATAATACTTATCTCCTATCATGACCGAAGCAGTGTCGGTACCTCTATTTTCAAACAGACCTCCTTCGCCAGTAAATTCCATCTGTTCGGTGTACCATTTATATCCATATCCTTGGGTACCTTTTACTTGAGACGTACCCCCAAAAGTGATGAGGAAATTCTCAGTTTTGGGCACATAATTTATCCTGCAAAATGCCCCAATTATGTCAATGTTGTCGTCAGGAGTCACTCTTACATTCTTAACAAATTTGACTACGTCTGGTTCTGAAGATGGAGCGGTAAACGTGGGGTTAATCAATGGAGCAGGGGTAAACGTGGGTTTTATAATATGTCTCTGTTTGTCTTTAGGACTCACCCTTTTATTTGGGTCGGCACTAGGTTTATCATTACGTGCACCTCCAACCGTAGATACTGGGCTTACTTCCGTTTTAAGGTCTAATCCCTGAGTACTTCCCGGGTTGCTTCCCAAGACCTGAGTAGCGTCTGAACTGCAAGACAAAATAACAGCCATCAGTACTAATAACCATGTTATCAACAAACATCGTTTAGCACCTTGATTATATTGTAGTCCCTTCATTTCTAATCCGTTTCCTCAATTGCTGCGGTTTTGATTAATAGCATTGACCAAATTCTGGGTAGCAAATTCTTCTAGTGTGATATGTGTCCCACCTAAGTGTTCAGCTAAGTCCTTTGCTTTCCCCAATTTCACATATCCTGTTTCGGTATCTATCACAATAGTCCGTACTCCTCTGAATTTAAATTCTTCACAAATATTATGTAATTCAGAATCTTGCATTACCTTCGTTCCATCTAACCCTACATTGCTTTTACCGTCGGATAGTAATACCACTAGCGGTAAGGAATTCACATCTTTAGTCTTCTCTCTTTCTATTATTTCCATGGTTTTCACAAGACCGCTACTCAGAGGTGTTCTACCGCCAGTAGGCAATGTATTTAGCATATTTTTAGCTAACTCTACACTATTAGTGGGAGGCAGTATTAATTCTGCTGTCTCTTTCCTGAACATTATCATCGCAACGGAATCACGCCTCTGATAGGCATCGAGCAATAGAGCCATCACTGCCCCTTTGGTTTCAACCATTCTTCTTTGAGCCCCCATCGAACCACTCGCATCAACTACGAATATGATCAAAGTTCCAGTTTGAGAATACCTAACCTTCTCCCTCAAATCCGTCGGTCGTATAACTACAGCATTAGAGTTATCAGCGATCCTGTGTTTCTGCATAGGAGCAGCCGCCCTCAAAGTAGCATCTAATGCAAGGTCATTTAATTTACCCTTAGGGATCCTGGATGAGACGTAGTATCCAATTCCAGAAGCGCTATTTGTTTCAGCTCTACGCCCAACAGAAGATCGTTGTTTCTGATCATCAGCTCGCATCTCTAACTGTTTAATTTTGGGAATTAAGCCGATTTCAAATATTTCATCTTTACCGGCGCTGGGTGAAGATTCATCATTATCTTGGTTTACTTCTTCATCTCTATCTGAGTGTTCACCATTATCATCAGATTCAGGGGGGGCAGGATCGTCATCTGACGATCCTTGTTCTCCTGTTGACTCACTAGATTCTCGTGAATTATTATGCCCAATATTTTCTTGATTTATAATGTCATCTAACCGCTCCTGATCTAGCGCAGGTTCTTGAAATGGTTGGCGCCTTTGCCGGTGAAGTAATGCCATAATTGCTGATTCTCGAACATCATCAGAATTAACTTCGGTTCTTCCTTCATAGGCAGCAATTGTGATAGCGGTCTTGTACATCACAATGTCTCCTCTTAATCCATCAACTCCAAAACTGGCACATATATCCGATATTAAATACAGCATCTCCTCTGACACTGTAACTTCTGATAACATTGCTCGGCTTTGCTCTATCCGATTTCTTTCTAGGGCTTCTGTGTCCTTCCATTTTGCTACAAATGTCGCAGCGTCTTGTTCAAACGCCATACGTCGTTTTACTACTTCGATGCGTGAATCGGTTTCAATATCATTACTAACTTCCACTGCCAGTCCGAACCGATCAAGAAGCTGTGGTCTTAAGTCTCCTTCTTCGGGGTTCATGGTACCAATCAATATAAATTGGGATTCATGACTAACAGAGACTCCCTCTCTTTCAACATAATTACGCCCCATCGCAGCTGCATCAAGCAAAACATCAACCAGATGGTCATTAAGCAAATTCACTTCGTCAATGTAGAGTATCCCTTTATTAGCACTAGCCAGTAACCCGGGTTCAAATTCACGAGTTCCTGTTTTGATAGCTTCTTCAATATTCAGGGATCCTACTAACCTATCTTCTGTAGCGCCAACCGGCAACTGTACGATTTGCACCGGTTTGGAAACAGCCTCTTTAAGTACAGGATCACTGCAATATCCACATATAGACTGAGGTCTTCCGGGGTCACAGTTATAAACACAACCTTGAATCAAATTAAGTTCGGGCAACAGTAATGCCAACGATCTTACAGCTGTGGATTTTGCAGTACCCTTATTACCTCTTATCAGAACTCCACCGATACTAGGATTGATTGCATTGAGCACCAATGCTTTTTTCATCTGCGATTGGCCTACTATTGCAGAAAACGGGAAATTCATTTGTCTATTTGATTCCAATACGTCTCCTTTTATGTCCTGTCAACAAAAACGATGTCATTTTCATTTACATACCTATTTTTCTTATCTTCAAATATATCAAGCTTATCCTGCTGGAATTCTACGCGTTCATGATTATCGTTCAGGCATGGATTAGGGAAATAACATCTTATTAGAGTTTTGTCATAACCTCGTGAAAATCGTACATAATACGAAACCAAGTCAGGGTGAGCCTGAGCTAACACAAACTGCGCATTTGTAACTTCATCCATAGCAATATGGCAATGCCAATTAGTTGCTTCTAAACTAATATATCCATTCTCAATCTCAGGTTCTTTCATCCCGTCTGAGTTGTTTTCACTGACTACTGAAGTGCCTCCAACAACCCATATCATGTGTTCCATTCTTGCCAAATCCATCATTAATTCTATAGCGGTATTCATGCACACCTCACTCTAAGACTTTGTTCAAACCCTTTATTCTTGTCGCGATTCAATCTCTTCTTCAATTTCCAGATACATTTCTTGCAGTTTAGCTAACATGTCAGGATCTGGGTTTTCCCACAGTTCTCGCTCAACAGCTTCTAACAGACGTTCTACTATGCTACGCAATGCCCACGGATTACTCTGTTTGAAAAATTCTTGCATAGCAGGGTCTAATACATAACTTTCAGTTAGATCTCTATACATCCAGTCTTCGATTACTTGTGAAGTCGCATCGTACCCGAACATGTAATCCACCGTAGCAGACAATTCAAACGCTCCTTTGTAACCGTGCCTAGTCATTGATTCTATCCACTTAGGGTTTACAACTCTGCTCCTGAAGACTCTTCGGGATTCGTCTTGTAAATCCCTAGTTTTAACTCTAGAAGGATCTGAGCTATCGCCGAAAAACTGACTAGGATTTCTACCCGTCAACGCCCGTACTGTAGCAATCATCCCTCCGTGGTATTGCATGTAATCATCACTATCAAAAATATCATGCTCTCGATTGTCTTGATTCTTCGCAGCTATAACTATTTGAGAAAACCTATCAGCAAATTGTTTCTTTGCTTCTACACCAAACGATTTTTCTGTATAGGCGAACCCACCCCAAGCGGTATACACTTCTGCCAAATCTTGGACAGAAGACCAATTCTGCTCATCTAATAATGGCAGTATCCCAGCTCCGTATGATCCTGGCTTGCTTCCAAAGATTCTAAAAAGCTTTTGTTCATCATCAGACTCATTCGTATCTGCTTTATTCTTGTCTTCTATAAGATGTTTCTTAACAAAATTGTTTTCAGGTGTTTCATCTAAGTTAGCTACCATTTGAACTGCCTGATCTATTAAGTTGACCAGATTAGGGAATGCGTCTCTAAAAAACCCAGATATCCGTACGGTAACATCGATTCTTGGTCTTCCTAGTTCCTTCAAATCGATCACCTCTATTCCCACTATACGTCGGCTCTCTCGTTGCCAAACCGGCTTCACTCCAAGCAAATACAGTATTTGAGCGATATCATCTCCATGGGTTCTCATTGCGGATGTCCCCCATACGACTATACCTACCATTTCTGGGTAGCCACCTTCATCATCTAAATATTTCTGCAACAAAGAATCTCCTAAATTCTTTCCTACTTCCCACGCAGCCGGAGATGGCAAAGATTTAGGATCAACAGAATAAAAATTCCTTCCCGTCGGTAAAACATTAGGCATTCCTCTCGTAGGAGCCCCACTTGGGCCGGCTGGAATAAATTTCCCTTCTAAACCTTCTATCAAATTGTCGATCTCGTCTGTAGTTGACATTAAATTCGGATATATACTGCTGCATACATATTCCACTACTTCTGATACTAACGACGAATCTTCTCCTAAGACGGATTTTAAAATGCCGTGCACATCAGACGTTTTGAAGCCATTTTGCTGCAATTTAGAATATATAGCTCTAACCATCTCTTCGATACTCTCTATCAAATCCCCATTTGTCCTGATAGTGCTCGTTGGATGATAAGCTTCGAATTGCGAGGATACTTCCCCAACAGGATCTGATAGATTTTCTGAGATGTACTCGTAATCAAGGCCTAATGTACTAGCGATTGCTTTTCGTATACTTGGGAAACCTGCCATATCCAACCTAGTCAGAGAGGCCAACAAGCCAGTAAGTTGTTCGCCTTCCGGAGGTTCTCCCAACGTATGCAACCCATCTTTGATTTGAATATCCTTGATTTCACACAGATAACCATCGACTTCTAACATGAAGTCCCCAAACTCTTCAGGCGGAGAGTCTACTCCTAGGTCACGATTCAATTCCGCTCGTTCAATCACTTCCCAGATCTGACTCTCTAACATCGGTATCTTCCCTGGGTCCAACGTTTGGCATTGGTAGTGTTCATCTAGTAGTTGTTCTAGTTCTTGAATATCGCCGTATGTATCAGCAGTAGTCATCGCAGGGATCAAATGGTCTACTATCGCAGCATGTATCCTTCTTTTTGCTTGTGTCCCTTCCCCTGGGTTGTTAATTATGAATGAATAAAACATCGGCATATCAGATAGAACTACTTCAGGAAAACAGGAAGGAGACATGCCAACCCCTTTCCCTGGCAACCATTCTAACGTCCCATGCTTACCAATATGCACAACCGCATCTGCCTTATACACATCTTTAATCCATCTGTAATATGCGACATAATGATGGGTGGGCGCCAGATCTGGGCTATGATAAATTGAAATAGGATTTTCACCGAATCCTCGTGGTGGTTGAAGCCCAACAAATACATTCCCAAGGTCTATCCCAGCTATAGCAAGAGAATCTCCTGTCCTATACACAGAACCTGGCGGGATATCCCATTCATTCAGTAAAGTAGCCTGAACATCCTCCTCAAAAGTGTCAAACCATTGCTGATATACCGCTGACTCAACATGGCCTGCTGCCAATTGCAATTGCTGTTCTGTTAAAAAATCTCTGTCATTACTACATCTTTCAATAATGCGGTGGACTAATTCGTCCCCGTGAGAAGGGATATCATTTATACAATAACCTGCTTTGGACATAGCGTTTAAAAGATTCACCACAGACGCGGGGGTGTCTAAGCCAACGGCGTTACCAATTCTTGCATCCTTGGTCGGATAGTTACTCATCACTATTACGACCTTCCGCTCTTTGTTTGTCTTCCTATTAAGATTAGCCCAATTGATAGCCAATCCCGATACAAATTGTATCCTCGATGGCTCTGGTACATATTTCTGAATTTTGGCTGTATACCCACTATTATGAGTTTCTTCTATAACTTCTTCTAATTCTTTAAAGGAAATAGGAACAGAGATTATTCGGCCATCAAATTCCGGAAGGGCAACGTTCATCGCAGTATCTATCGGGCTCAACCCCAGTTCACTATCTTCCCAAGATTGCCTAGTATCAGTACTAATAATTGCTTGTATCACAGGGACATTTAAATTTTTCATGAATTGGTTTACCCAATCGCTGGAGTCGTCCTTGTTTTCGTCTGATATATCTACCATCGATAACCCCATAGTATTTATCAAAGCATTGACTCTTGAGGTGTTACCATCTAGCAAATACCTAGACAAAACTCTATCGGGTTCATTCGAGTTATCAGGACTGTGTTTCAGGCTATAAGTGAATATTGGTATGACATTACCTTCTTTCAACTCAATTTCGTTTATGAGGGAATCTATAAAATCCAAATTACCACTCATCCAATGAGCACGATAGAATAAAATCCCGATCGTTGGTTTATTGGGATCGCAGAATTCCTCTAAATATTGATCAATATCGGGCAGATACCTCAATCCTGGACGGTAAATCCCTTCCCATGGCATCGGTTCGGGGGCGTCATGCCCAAACGTCGTTTCAAAATACACATCACTCAAAAATAAAAACATGTTTTGGAGATTATTCATACCTCCATGCATTAAGTACCCGAAAACCGTTTCGACTTCTGACACAGAAGCTGTACATGCACCTATGAGGTCTTGATCCCACTCCTGATGGCCAGGGCATGCGATCAACGGAATGTCTAGTTCATTGCATATTTGAACCACATGATCGAAACTTTCGGGGATCGCCTGTTTCCCTCCTAAGAGTCTCAGTACTACAACCCGAGCCTTTAAGACTGCATCAAAAAGTTGCTGCTGGTTTTCTCTAGATTCCCATCCTGAATGGATATTGATTATTTCCACTTTAGGAATTTCATTAGATATCTGCTTTAAACTTTCCACTGCAGACAACGTATCGGTGTCAGCAGTGGAAACAAATAAAATTCGGTCGTTTTCTTTCATTACACCTTCTTTATAACGATAATCGACAAATCACTAAACTCAGTCTCATATTCGGACAATTCCAACAAAGAACCTTCCCAAGTCATTTCATCTTCCATACTTAATTTTTGATAAACCCTAACAATTCGGCTAGGGTTCTGTCCACTTGATATTAATCCGGCAGCAATACCCTGTGGCATCAAATCAAACGGCCTTGGAATCACGATCATATCTCGTTGGCCCTCATTTAAATAACGATTTAGCTCTTCTAGATCATCATCTAACCGTTTGTGCAAAGTTACGAATATGGATTCTTCCATTTTAAGGCCAGACCGCACTGCTGCTATTTGTGCAGAACTCACGCAAGGGATCAAATTTAATTGATCCACTTTATTTCTAATGCGGTCTATCAGTTCACTTGCAGAAAAATTGATATCTCCCCACGCACACAATACACATTTTTTGCCTTGCTTGGCATGTTCAGCGAGTTCCAACAGCAACTCTTCTTGATTCCTGTAAGTGAGCTTCAATAGGTTCGTATGAGGGACATATTGCTCGATCACTGACAAAACAGTCGTGAATCCAGCTACAACAGCAGAACCTGCCAGAGCGTCTCGGGCCTTAATAGTGATATATTCTGGATCTCCTGGGCCAATTCCAATAACCGTTACTTCAGAAACTGACATGTCACTTTCTCCATTGAGGATACGGATCCAAACCTCCACCAATTGCGGGAAGGAAATGCACCTCACTATCAGGTTCTACCTTATCGAGGAGACCTAACTGGCTCGTCTCTCCATCAATTATAACTGCCATAGAACCTACGATCTGATCCATGTCAGGATCATACAAAAAATCTTTTAATCCAGGAAATTCAGCATCTAAATTATTAACAATCTGCCTTACAGATGAACCTTCAATTTCAATAATTTGTTGGCCATCTGCATAAGGCTGTAATTCACTTGGCAACCATACTTGAGCCACAATTTCACCCTCTCATTTGTCACTTGAAACAACTCATTCTCAAGTGTGGTTATAATAACATACTGATAACTCTTTAAAAACGACCATACTCATCTAAGGAGAGCCTAATGGATAAAATAATCATAAAAGCTTGTTTGAATGGGAATAAACTACGTGAAGCGAATCCCAATATCCCTTATTCCCCACAAGAAGTAGCCGATGAAGCAATCAGGTGCTATGAAGCAGGGGCTTCCATTGTCCATTTCCATGCACGCAATAATGATGGTACCGTTTCATATGATACAGCTTGGTATCAAGAAGCTGATTCACTAATACGTTCAAAATGTGACTTGGTACTGAACCATACTAGTGCAAGACAGTCTCATATACCTGTTGAGTCAGTAGTACAGTATCTTGCTGATACAGAACATCCTGTAGAGATGATATCTTTGAATTTAGGGCACGGTGCCCGCTGGGCTTTACAACCTGATGGCACTCGTAAAACCGTCAATAGTCCAAACTCATATGAAGACATCTTGCAAACATTGGACATTTGCTACGCCAGGGGAATATTCCCAGAGCCCGCTGTACATGACATGGGAGACTTAAATAATGCAATAACCTTAATGAATGAAGGCAACATTAAAGATACCCATTACTTCTTAGTTGAGCCTGGAGCGTCTTGGTCAGATGGCAGGCAAGCAATGCCAGGAACACCTCAGAATTACTTTAATATGACTCAAGGCATCAAAGATCATTTCCCCAAAGCTACATGGCTAGCACATAGCGCCGGCATGCAAACGTTTGAATTATGCTCCATAGCAATAGCCACTGGCGCCCACATCCGTGTAGGATTTGAAGACAGCCCTTCTTTACCAACTGACCCTCAGCCTAAATCCAATGCTTCGTACGTTGATTGGGCTGTTACTATGGCAAAACTCCATGGTAGAACACCTATGAGCAGTCAGGAAGCCCGTGAATATTTGAAATTATTACCGGCGGTTAAATAATACAGTTGTGCAAAGGCTCACCAATATCATCCCGCTTATAAATCCCCCGACGTGAGCCATAAAAGCAATTTGAGTTGAAGAAGACATTCCTAAATGTAAAAGCCCTTGTAGTGCTTGCCACAGAAACCACAGTCCTAGCACATACAAAGCCCGAATTTCCATAACGGTAATTAATACCACCATAAACAGTACTCGCACCCTATTAGACGGAAACAACAATATGTATGCCCCCATAATGCCCGAAATAGCTCCGCTAGCTCCTACCAAGACAGTGCCAGAATTAGGATTCATTAGATAATGGGTGAGGCCAGCAACAATGCCTGTGCATATATAAAGAAGTAAATATCGCACAGTCCCTAACCTATGCTCTACATTGTCTCCAAAAACCCACAGGAATAGCATATTCCCAAGAAAATGAGTCCCTCCTCCATGAAGAAATGTAGACGTGATTAAAGTCATACTTGTTGGTACGATAGATTCTATGTTCACCCGCCCCATCCCTGTTCTCATATCCACGTATGAAATACCTGTAGACAATTCTCTGGGAATAAATCCCCATTTGTACAGGAAACTAACCGTTGCCACACTGTCTGCTCCAAATATGATTCCAAATCTGCTAGTGAAAATTTGAATCATAAATACCAGCGACACGGCTATAATTATGCAAATAGTAATGAATGGTTTTTTGGTTGATACTCTGGGAATATCAGAAAACGGGATCACGTTATTTACTTCGACAATTTTCCAGATGCAAAAATAATCATTTCTGCTGCTTTGTCATGTGGCATATGGTCCATATTAAGCATTAAATCATACAATCCTGGATCATTGGGATGAACTTTAAAATATTTCCTGTAAAAAGCCACGCGAGCTTTTTCTAAATTATCCACATAATCTTTAGCTTCTGTTTCGTCTAGGTGTTCACGCTTTGTCATAGTACCAATTCGAAGATCAGAAGATCCTACCATCCCCACGTGAAGCACATCTTCCTGATTTTTCAAAATCATATTACTGCCTCTACCAATTATCACTACATTTCCTGTATCGGAAATATCTCGTACCACTTGAGACAAGGCTTCAATAAAGTCATTATCATTGATCTTTTTCCCTCCGGACTTATCTGACAAGATCTCGGTGTAAGTTTCAGAAGATAACATTTCCATTCCTCGTCCAAAATAGGGTTCTCCGCTTATACCACTTATAGCGGATTTTTCTAGAGCCTGCTGGAGGATTCTGGTAAATTTTCCAAGGGTGCTTACAAATTCCTGTTCCTTGTTAATTAATTCAGGCACCGGGGAACCCAGAACTTTAGCAGCTTCTGAAAACAGCATTCTATCTACATAGCTCAGTGACTCTTCATGAGATATCAATTTCCCAACTTCTATAGCACCACATCCTATTGGACCATTGATTGTAATAACAGGCATGCTATCCCTCCTAAACTAGACCGTCTCCATTATCCTAGACCGTCTCC
>CAYFGT010000005.1:38445-84976 GCA_964343075.1 uncultured Dehalococcoidia bacterium
CTAGACCGTCTCCATTATCCTAGACCGTCTCCTAGCATATTCATCACTCAAAAGCCCTAACACTGATGAATCGTACCAGGTGTTATCTTTTCGGTGTGCTCCTCGGAAATGACCCTCAACGACAAAGCCAACATGATCTACCATATGCAAAGCGTTCGTATTATACTCTGGAACATCAACCCATACTCTATGAAGCTCTTTTTCCAGGAATGCGTAATCGAGGAGTTTGACTAACGCAGCAGTCCCAAAATGATGATGCCACAATTCTTTCTTACCAATTAAAAGAAACAATTGTGCTTCGAGAAGCGGCCATTCATATGCGAGCTGCCCTTCACCAATATGTTCATCCAATTCATCGAACACAGATATTACATCTCTATTGCGATCTGATGCTAATCTGTTTACTAATTCCATCCTTTCAGATGCATCAAAGGTTAGATCATAACCTGCATGAAAGGGTTGGCCATTATCATCACAACCGTACCACATTTGGTTTATTTCTGGGTCTTGCAGCCAGTCTTTAACTTGGAACAGATCATCTACCGATACTGTTTTTAAATTTACACTAGGTAACATTTGAACTTCCCCTTGGTTAGTATCTGCTTTAATGATACATAGTATAGCAACCTGTAATGATCCTTTCAATAAACGATAGACCAAGTCTCCTGATTTTTAAACGGGTACTTTCTGATCAACCATGACTGATCATTAGGCAGCCAGTGCCAATTTAGAATGTTTGCCGCTACTCCGTGTCCCAACAACCACTTTCTCTTTAGGGATATCTTTAGACCAACCACACTGCAGACAGGACAGGTAATACCCATAATAATCTTTATTCAGACTTACGTCCCCTTCACATCTTGGGCAGCACTTCTTGTGTAGCATCGCGAAACCTCCAAATTCTCAACATGAAGATATTGTAGAGTATATACTGCACTCTGTCAACTATATTCTACAGAATGTGGGATAAGCAATACCTAGGAATGGCTCAACAGGTGTACAAGAGAGGTATCGAGGGCATCTGCTAGTTTTACAGCCGCTCCAATAGTCAAATTTTGTTTCCCGTGCTCCACTGCACTAATGTAAGTACGGTCCAATCCGCAACTCGCAGCCAACGTAGCCTGACTCCAGGATTTTCCCTTTCGTAATTTCTGAATCTGATCCCCAATAACTATCAAATAATCTTCTAGTGAAGCCAGTCGCCCGTCAGTGTCAGTTATGCCACATACAACGCGCGCTCCAATCATCGCTTCTATGGGATCTGAGCCCACAATAATTTTGACTGTATCTGATCTGAAACAGGTATGCTTATCAAGGGTCTTAATACTAGGGCATCCACCTCCTAACATCAGCATAGGCGGATCTGGCATTTCTGCAAATGACTTCATTACTGACTCAACGTGGGGGATTTGATCATCCAAGCTGACTGACAGCGCCAACAAATTGATGTCGCCATCAGTAATAAACTGTATCAAGTCAGAAGTTAAAGTATCCGATCCTAAAAACTCAACTTCCCAACCGTCAAGCCTCATAAAGTCAGCTACTATGCGCGCACCAAAGGAATGCATATTCCCTTCAACGCAGGCTACTACTGCTCGATATCCATTACGTTTATTAACAGGGAATGCATTTGAGACTTTAATCATTTGCCCTAAAGCTGTTTCTGTAGCGAAATGTTCGAGAGCAGTACTTACCTTCCCTTCATGATACATCTTCCCTATGCAAACTTGTGATTCAGATAGGATATTCACATAGATATCACCTGCTGAGAGACCTAATTCAAGAGCCGAATCTATGACATTAGATGCTTTGTAGCCGTCTCTTTCCAGAACTGCTTCTACAAATTTATCCTTGAGATCACTTACTTGAGAAGAGTTTTGTTTAAGCATAATCTGCCTCATATATATATAATAGTTTGATTATATTATACATCACAGGCATTAATTTTTCTGAACAGTAGACTTTGTTCTACATGAGCCAGATGCTATAGCTACTCCAAGGTCGTATGTTTTATGCAGTTACCTTTTTTGCTTCACTTAAGGTATCAAAGGCCCAACGTAAAAGCTCGGTCGTTTCATCCCAGTGAATACACGCATCTGTCACAGACACCCCATACTGCAGAGCGCTGATATCACCAGTCAATTTTTGGTTCCCTTCATTGATATTACTTTCTAACATAGTTCCAACTATTGCTGAATTGCCCTCTGCTCGTTGAGACACGACGTCCTTAAATGCCGTAGCTTGCTTCGTGTGATCTTTATTAGAATTGCCATGACTACAGTCAATCACAATGTTAGGAGTAATTCCGGCTGCCTCAAGTTGCACTTGAGCGTCCTTCACATAAGGGGAAGAGTAATTCGGACCGCTGGAGCCGCCTCGCAAGACTAAATGTCCATTCGGGTTACCTGATGTTCTTACTATAGCTGTTCGCCCATTTTGATCATGCCCTAGAAAACCATGGGCACTACGGCATGACACTACAGCATCGGCCGCTATTTGTGTATTCCCATCTGTGCCGTTTTTGAAACCGACTGGCATGCTCAACCCGCTAGCCATTTGCCTGTGTATTTGGCTTTCAGTGGTTCTAGCACCAATGGTTCCCCAAGAAATAAGATCTGCAATATATTGAGGGACAATAGGATCCAGGAATTCAGTACCAGCAAACATCCCCATTTCAGATATTTTGATCAGTATAGATCTGGCTAAACCTAAACCTTCTTCGATATCAAAAGAATCATTAAGTTTCGGATCATAAAGGAGTCCTTTCCATCCAACTGTTGTCCGCGGTTTTTCGAAATACACCCTCATTATGACAAGCAATCTATCTTGAACTTCTTTTGCTAGGCCACATAATTTTTCGGCATAGTCCATAGCCAATTTTTCATCGTGAATTGAGCACGGCCCTGCAATAACAATCAAACGATCATCTCGGCCTTCCAAGATATCGATTACTTGTTGTCGCCCAGATAACACTGTAGCAGACGCTGTATCGCCTACAGGGTATCTTTCAATCAGTTCAGCTGGTGTTATTAAAGGTTCAGTACTCACAACATTTATATCCGTTCTTTTCGATTCAGTCATTTTTACTCCTGAGGTAGGCAAAAAAAAACCCTTTCAGTGATGAAAGGGCTGATTTGTATATCGAGTCTATCTAAACGCGACTACACGCCCCTTCCTTCATAAAATAATAGTAATATGTAAAGTAATTTTGTTTCATAGTGTTTTTATTCTCTACCCGATCGACAATACTACGTATAAGATGCGATGTCAATCCAACTTATCTGTTAGGTATCATCCAGGCCTTTTTGCCTAAGGACTACTGTCTCTTTGAGATACACATTATTGATCTCCGATTTAGATTTGTCTGTGTTAATCAATACTAATATCCTTATACACCGTTCAGGATATTCAGGGACAGGAATCTCCGTTGAGCACATCAAAGCAGTCTCAGTCCATCCCAACTGCCGAGCTGCTGCTGCAGGATATGCCGCATTTAAATCATCGGTCACAGTAAAAAAAGCAGCTGCCACTTGTTCTTCTTCTATTCCATTAAGTTCTATCATCTTTTCCAGCAATTCTTTGGTGGAACTATATATGTCCTGAGGTGAGTTAGTCTCAGATTGAGTAGCTCCTCTCACGCCAATACAATGTGTCATAATGCCTCGAATAAATTATGTACTTTTGCTTTTAACCACATTTATGCAGTTAGTGATTTGACAAAATCACCTGCTTTGTCTGCTACTTGTTCTCTATCAGATTCTAGCATCACACTAACTAATGCGCTACCTACTACAGCAGCGTCGGCTTTCGAACATATCTCATCGACATGAGATTTGTTTGAAACGCCGAATCCAACCGCAACAGGCAAACCAGTGAAACCTTTAATTCTTTCAACAAGATCTAATCCTCTCGAAGAGACTTCTTTACGAGCCCCGGTCACACCTGTAACACTTACGCAATATACAAAACCGTCACATTTTTCGACGGATAATTTAATGCTGTCATCTGTGCTAGTAGGAGCTATTAATGGAATGAAACTCACCCGGTAGTGATTACACAGCTCTTTAAAATCGCCAGCTTCTACGGCTGGCAAATCCACAATAATCACACCATCAACTCCGTGTTTATTGCATTCATCCAAAAAATGCTCAACTCCATATTGATACACAGGGTTAAAATAACCCATCAATACCAACGGAGTTACCTCGTTTTCTTCTCTAACAGCGCTTACTAATTTCAAGCAGTCGTCTATGTTCGTGCTATTGCCCAGCGATAAAAAGCTAGACTGTTGAATAACTGGCCCCTCAGCTAAAGGATCACTGAAGGGCATCCCAATTTCTACTATATCAGCTCCCGACTCGATAAGGTTCGGTATAGTCACGCGAGTAGCCTCCATATCGGGAGCTCCGGCAGTAATAAAAACAACTAGGCCGTTACGATTTTCATTTCTTATTTTTTTGAAGCATTTGCTGATACGATTCATAAACTTAACTCTTATTATTCATGACCAAAAGTTATAGCTATTCCGACCAATTGTCAATTCATTAGGATAGTAAAACAAATCACTAACAGATTTTGAGCTCCGTGGATCAAGATGCAAGGAGTCACACTCTTCGCCTTATGATAGACATACCCAAGTATCATACCGGTAAAAAAGGTGGAGGAAATCACAATAATTTCAAGCTGACCTGCGTGGAAAAAGGCAAATATCAGAGCTGACAATGCAATGTTCATTCCGGTACCAAGGCGAACGAAATTTCTTGATAAAAACGACCTAAAAAAAATCTCTTCAGAAATCGGGACTACCACTGCTAATGCCAATATGCTCAAAAAAATAAACTCACCTTTGAAAATCAGGTTCGTATATTCGATTTTAGGCACCAAAAAGTCTGCCCCCAAAGCAGACACAATCACTACCATTGCGGTGCTGATTGACACACTAAGTACCAATCCTCCTATGACAAAGGCAGTTAAGGTAGTCCAATTAATATGATCACCCATCTCTAGTTCTGAAATAATGAATAATCGAATGTCTGTATCCCCTAGCCAATTAATGATGATACCCACAAGAAGCGCCAAACCTAGTGTGGCTATCACAGTCATTAATGGCGCAAATCTATCGGGGCCATCAGGTAATAAGCCAAATACAAACCCTAAAACCACAATTAATACGATCCCGCTTGAAGCAAGACACATTGATGCTAATATTCCGTTTTTTACACTCATAATGTTCTATAATGGTATCATTCTACGAGCATACAATGGAGTACTATTATGTTAAGTAACGAAGAATTTCAATCTAGGTGCGAATCCTTGCAGATTGACGGGGAACCGGATTACTTAGAAGCATTGAACCGACATGCTCAGGCAACGATACGGTCGGCACAGGCCCTGAATGAGATTTCCCTTGAAAATGAAATCCCCGCCATGTTATACAATAATCAGACAGAGGAGTAAGAGATAATGGATAAGATAACTCACCTCAGTCTACACAAACAGTCCCAATTACTACATTCGCAGCAACTCTCAGCTACAGAATTGGTGGATGCGTACTGCAAGAGAATTGAAGAAACAGAACCTTTACTGAATTCGTTCATCACACTGACTCTAGATGAGGCCAAACAAAGGGCAGTGGGCATATCTAATCAAATATCCTCGGGAAATTACCTAGGGCCTCTCCATGGTATTCCTATAGCACTAAAAGATCTGTTTGATACCGCAGGGTTGAAAACAACTTCTGGCTCCAAGATTTACGATAGCAGGATTCCTGCAACAGACTCCACAGTAGCTTCTAAATTAAATTCCGCAGGCGCGATACTCTTAGGGAAACTAAACATGCACCCTTTTGCTTATGGACCCACCGGGGAAAATGAAGACTATGGGCACATGCACAATCCATGGAATTTAAACAAACTAACCGGTGGCTCGTCAGGAGGATCTGGTTCCTCTGTAGCAAGCGGGCAATGCACGGCAGCCTTGGGTAGCGACACAGGAGGATCCGTGCGAATTCCTGCCTCTTTATGCGGAATAGTTGGCTTCAAACCGACGTACGGCAAGATAAGTAAGCACGGTGTCACTCCTTTATCTTGGTCCCTCGACCATCCGGGACCTTTGACAAGGACAGTGGAAGATGCTGTCATTATGATCAACGCCATGAGTGGTGCTGATCATAATGACCCTTCATCAGTTCACACAGATCAAGTATCCATGGATTTTATGGAATCAACAGATTTGACTGGTGTCAAAATTGGCGTACCTCAAGAATTCTTAAACGATATTGATCCTGAAATGAGCTCATTAATTGAAGAAGCTCTGAAAGTATTAAGGACTCTTGGAGCAGAAATTAAGACTGTCTCTTTCCCAATGCATTCCTATTCAGAATCAATATCTAACTGCATCCTTATGCCCGAAGCAACCAGCTATCACAAGCAGATCTTAAAGACCATACCAGATCAAATATATGAACCTGTAAGACTACGCTTGCACGCAGGCTTATTTATTTCCGCAGAGCAATACGTTACGGCTCAAAGAATAAGACGAATTTATTTTCAAGAACTATCTCAATTGCTTGATGATGTAGACGTTTTAGTAGGCCCAACGGAGCCTGTTTTTGCCCCGGATATCTTGAGTGAAACAGTCAATATAAACGGCACTGACCGGAATACTTCGGCAGCATTAACTAGCCTTAATAGGCCTTACAACATCACGGGTATGCCTGCTATCACAGTACCTTGCGGATTCAATTCTGACTCACTACCTGGAGGTCTACAAATAGCAGGAAAACCTTTTAATGAATATACAATTGCCAAAGTAGCCTATGCTTACCAAGAATCTTGCAACTGGAAAAATATGCTACCGGATTTGTAATATGATCACCACCGTAACATTTGACCTATGGAACACATTGATCCACGACACCAGAGAAAATGGTGAAACTCGAACGGCCAGTCGCCTAGATCAAGTAAAAGGAATTTTACAAAGATCCAACATTAACATCACCATAGACGCGCTTAAACAAGGATATTTCCAATGCTTGCACGATTGTGTCAATATACGATCCACTGGGAAAGATGTCACTTTTTCAGAGCAAATACGCATATTCCTAGACAATTCTGAAGTAGGGATTTATGAGAATTTAGACCATCAAGCCATCTGCCAAGTTGAAAATGCATACGCTGACGTGTACCTAACATATCCTTCCGTGATGGATCCGACGTCACTAAACCTCATCAGAGCTCTAAAATCATTAAGAATCAAACTAGCCATCATCTCCAATACCAGCATGACCCCAGGAACCACTTTCAGGAAATTCCTGTTCTCCAATAAGATCGGACAGTATTTTGATGCTCTAATATTTTCCGATGAATTACAAACGAGTAAACCTGATAGGTATATATATGATTACACATTAAGCAAGCTGTCCTCCGCCCCATCTGAATCACTGCATGTAGGAGACCAATATTCTACAGATGTAAAAGGATCCATCGGAGCGGGTATGAAAAGTGCACTCATAGATCCGAAACCAGATCAAGGTACTTGGGACGTTGGACCACCTACATATACCTTTCCTTCTTTGTCTGACTTCAGAAACGATCTGAAGACAGTCTTAGAAAATTCTTAGTTCATTCATTTACGCTATTTTCCATTTCTGATAGTATTAACCCTGATGCCCCCGTCGTCTAGCGGCCCAGGACATCGCCCTCTCACGGCGAAGATCAGGGGTTCGAATCCCCTCGGGGGTACCATTTTAACGTACCAAGAAAACTTGCTACCGATCCAACTTAGCTAAAGGATTATAGGCCACAACTTCCCAAACACCTTCATCATTAACGTTAGATTGAGGATCTAATGAATAAAACGTCCCTTGCAAAGTTTTATTAGGCAACATCTGTGCCCTGAAATGTAACTCTTCACCTAAAATGATCATTCTTTGTCTATCTAATGCCATGAAGTTCAGCACGTCAAGTTCAATCCATCCATGGATAATCCCCGTGGTGAAAAGCGGTTCTTCAATTTCTATAAACCCGTTGACCACACATCCTTCTTGAAGAATATCTAATAACATAGGAGCATTAGCACCCGTATATTCATTTGTAATAGTGCCTTTATACACAGCATCCATATCCATACATTCTTCTTGAGATTCTGATTCTTGGGGTTTCGATATATCATCAGTCACAGAGGAGCACCCCAGACACGTGATGACCAGAATTAAAATACCTATAAATCGACGCAACATCTTTTTCTCGCTGTTAATTATTAACTAATACTCGGTATGATAAACTACTAACACATGCAAGGCCATAACAGACATACTAATTCGACACACAGGTGACCAAAATGATTGATCAAGACAGACTTGTTAACACGTTCCTTGAACTTATCCAAATCGACAGCCCATCAGACGAAGAAGAAGAAGTAGCCAAATACGTAACGCCTATATTGGAAGGCCTCAACTTTACCGTCGAACGAGATCATCATGGGAACTTGATCGCATCGGAACCTGGAGACGAACCTCTGATGTTGTCAGCGCATATGGATACTGTGGAGCCTGGCCGAGGTATCAAGCCATCTATAAAAGATGGACGCATAGTCACAGACGGTTCTACGATATTGGGCGGAGATTGCAAAGCTGGCATGGCAGCTATTTTGGAAGGGCTAACTACCCTACACAGCCAAGGAATAAACAGAAAACCAGTTCAAGTTGTATTCACTAGAGGGGAAGAAATAGGACTCGTAGGAGCAAGCAATCTTGACTACACCATGATAAATGCAAAACATGCTGTGGTCTTTGACGGTAATGGACCCGTGAACCACATCACTGGTTCTAGCCCGACGTATATGAAATTTGATGTCACGGTGCATGGACGAGCGGCTCATGCTGGAGTAGAACCGGAAAAAGGATTATCGTCCATCCGCATAGCATCTGAAATTATTCAAGAATTACCTCAAGGTAGGCTCGACGATGAAACAACTTTTAACGTCGGATTAATTCAAGGGGGTACAGTCAGGAACGCCGTTCCGCCAGAGACTACCTTTGGTGGAGAATTCCGTAGTATGAATACGGAAACAATCGATCTCTTAAAAATGCAAGTCACTGAAACGCTTGATAAATACAGAACCATGTATTCAGACGCTAACATAGATGAATCGTTCGAGGTTATGTTCCGAATGTACAATTTAGACCCTGAAGAAACTATCGCAAAATTATCAACCGCTACCATGGAATCCATGGGACTGGTACCTGACATCAAACCATCTGGCGGAGGCACTGACGCCAATGTAATGAGATTACACGGGATTCAGTCAGTAGTAGTGGGCATGGCGACTAATGAAATGCATACTGTAAACGAGTTTGTCATAATATCAGATCTCGTCGACGCAGCAACTTTTTGCGCAAATTTGATTAAAACAGGCTGATAAACAGAATTAATAAATAGCCCGACATACTTCATTGAAAAATTGCTCCTTCTGCCACTGCCTTATCCCTGATTCATAAGTGTCGAACCCTGAGGATAAATTATCCGGATTAGCCATCGCCACAGCTTCCAACCCTTGCATGGGGAAAATAATTCCAGGCTGCAAACCCAAACTGCCAGCTTTTTTAGTACGCCACTCTCTCAAAACTTTGAGCCTTTTCCTTGCTTTTTCATCAGATTTCATTTTAGATTTGGATTTGATCGGTTTTTCCACTAGCGGTCCACTTTTAGCTTTATCAATGACAATCGCAATCCAATCTCTATTGTTATTGATCCATTGATTTTCTGTAAACAAATCTTGTTCAATATACAAATCAGGATTCTGAGCCATACGTACTAAGGTGTCGTTGTTCACGATGCGGTGAGCTGGCACATTTCGCCTTTTAGCATCTTCTTCTCTCAATTTGTATAGTTGTTTAAGAACCGTCAGCGCTTTTCTATCTAGTTTACCTACTCCTTTTAGTTTCTGGTAACCCTCTTCTATAATATCGATTTCAATATGCTTGATGTTTTCAAACATCTTGCATTCTTCTAAAACCCATTCATATCTACCGATAGCAATAAGTTTTTCCTTGATCACTTCATACAGTTGATGCAAATACAACACATCGGCAGCTGCATATTCTAAGGCCCGTTCAGATAAGGGCCTGTAGCCCCAATCCGACTTCTGAATAGATCTGCTTTTCTTAATTTTAATTCCCAAGAAAGTATCTATCACATTGCCTAAATTAGAAGAATCGATCCCAAGGAATCTAGCCGACAGTTCAGTGTCGAAAATGTTACGTATACGAAACCCATAATCTCTATCCAAACTACGCAGGTCGTAATCACAACCATGGATAATCTTCATAACATTTGGGTTTTCTAAAACATTAGCCAAAGCACCAACATTATCCATTTCCAACGGATCCACAATATATACCCCATTAGGTGTAGACAATTGAATTAAACAAATCCTGTCTTGATAAGCATGTAAATTATTGGATTCTGTATCAATCCCAATGATGTCGTGGCCTCTCAGTGCAATTGCCAATGATTCCATTTGTTCCGCTGAAGAAATATATTCCATATGATTCCAATATCAAGATTAATAATGAGCAGCTATAATATTCCCTGTGCCAACCACTAAGTTAAACTTTTTAACAAACAACTTCCACACATTACCCTACGATTTTCACACAATTTTAAACTTTATGCAGTTGTTTTATTGCATCAAAGCTCTACAATAACTCTAAACCATATTGGACGTGCAATGCAAAAGGAGAAATAATGAACGGAAGCGAACTGAAACAAATTTTACAATCGGGGGGCAAAGTTTACGGAACTATGATATCAGTAGCACGAAATCCTAGATGGATTCCACTACTGAATGATGTTGGTCTTGACTATGTCATAATAGATACCGAACACAACCCAAGAAGCAGGGGCGAGTTAGGAGACTTCCTAACTATGTGGAACACTGTCGATGTTGTGCCTATAGTTAGAATTCCGATTCCTGATTCCCATTACGTCACTATGACAATAGACGCGGGAGCTCAAGGCGTATTAGCCCCGTATTGCGAAACCGTGGAACAAGTGCAAGAAGTCATAGGCGCTGCCAAGTGGAGGCCATTAAAAGGACAAGCAGTCAGAGACTTAGTTTCTTCCGGAACTCAGGTTAGTGATGAAACAACCCAATATTTGGAAAATCGCAACAAAAACAACATAGCAATTATAGGTATCGAAAGTGTTGCAGCAGTAAATAATCTGGATAATATCCTAAAAGTACCTGGAATAGACGGAATTTTTGTTGGCCCTAATGACTTGAGTATCTCTTTAGGTATCCCTGACGATTATAACAATCCCAAATATATAGACACAGTTAAGCATATAATAGCGACCTCTGAATCAGCAGGAATCCCAGTCCTTGTACATCAACAATCGATGGAATTATCCGAGTTTTGGGCACAAAACGGAGCTAGATTTATATTACATGGAACCGACAGGCGGGCGATGGTTGAAGGATTTAAATCTGAGTTCAGTAAATTAAGAGCTAAGTGATTCAGTTTTTGAGCAAATGAACAGTAGTCACATCTCCTGCTCCAGAACACTGTGAAACGCCAACTTGCGCCCCTTCTACTTGTCTGGGACCGGCTTGGCCTCTCAGTTGTAAGACTGTCTCATGTATCATTCTGATACCTGAGGCCCCAAATGGGTGGCCCATAGCTAATAACCCTCCATCAGTGTTCGTAGGACGGTCTCCTGCTAAGGAAGTACGGCCTTCTTGAGTGGCTAACCAAGCTTCACCTTTTTCAAATATATGTAAGGATTCCAATTGTTGCAACTCGCCTATTGTTGCAGCATCATGGACTTGTATTAAATCTACTTCGCTCGGGGACACACCAGCCATTTCGTATGCTTTTAACGCTGCGGGTTCTGTTCTATATGGACTGAAAGCTGAGTGATCGCTACCATTTCCATTGTAATCACCCGAGGTCAATATGGATGCTACAATTTCAGGTGAACGCTCTCGTGAAATGCTAAGGGAATCCATTACATCGTCAGCACAAAGGACCACTGCCGCTGCTCCTTCACTCGTTGGGCAACACTGAAATAACGTCAACGGATCAGCTATCATTCTCGAATTAATTACTTCATCCAATGTGTATGTGTCGTTCCTATGAGCATTGGGGTTCAGTGATGCGTGC
The DNA here is from genome assembly GCA_964343075.1 of uncultured Dehalococcoidia bacterium. Classification (GTDB taxonomy): domain Bacteria; phylum Chloroflexota; class Dehalococcoidia; order Lucifugimonadales; family UBA3495; genus UBA2588. Next base: position 50,612 of record CAYFGT010000005.1, read on the forward strand.
TGCCGATTTTTTACCGCTACCTGCGCTATAGACGACACAGGAGCTCCTGTGTCGACCATGTATCTACGCATTCGTAATGCATAACCCCCCATCATGTGATCCCCGCCTATCAAACGATCTGGACTATCTGTAGCAGTAACAGTCACGGGCCCGCTGGGAACTTTCTCTGCCCCGAAGACCAACGCTACATCGTACAAACCTGCGTTAATCATCCAAAATGCTTGCCACAGTGCAGTCGAACCACTAGAACACGCATTCTCAACATTGATAATAGGTATACCTGTGAGTCCCAATGGAGATAATACTCGTTCTCCTATCGACATGCCTTCATAATAAACATGACCAAAATAACCAACTTGAATTTTATTCCACGGTATATCCGTATCAGCCAATGCTTCCACTACCGCTTCCCTAGCCATAGTCGAAATATCCTTATTCCTAAATCTCCCAAAAGGATGTAACCCTATGCCGGTAACCCTTACCTTTCGATTTATTTTCGTTTGTTGCATGTCAAACCTTCAAATCACTAATTCGTAACTTTCCATTTGTAAACTGCCATCGGATGTTTCCCTGATTCATCTATAGCATAAGATATCTCAATCGGCATATTTATTGCCAATTCGTTGGATTCCATCCCAACAATCTCCGCCAAAACATGCGGGCCTTCTAGCAATTCCCCTTCAGCCAAAATGTATGGTGTGTTACCTGTCCATCCAGCAGGAGGTACATTGATTACCGTAAAACTATAAAGTCGAGCTTTGCCTGAAAACTCGATCGGAACGACTTGCCGCTCGGTGCATTGCTGACAATTGGTCGCCGGTCCAAATATATAGATACCACATTTTATACATTTAAAACCAACAAGATGGAAATCTGAATCGTTCTGTTCGTTTAATTTGAACCGAGTGGGGTCTACTGATACAATTTTTGCGTTACTCATACTGATATTTTAACAACATATGGCCGATACACAAATCTTAGATAACCTGGACTGAGCCTAATGACGGACACTAATTCACAATTAGAAACTATTTTGCCTTGGGAACGAACCTTGCCAGACTTATTAGACGAGGCGATAAGAACTAACCCTAATAAAATTTTCTTGGAGCTTGACGGCAATAACATCACATACAACGATTTTGGAGACTCCACACGAAAAGCCGCAGAAATGTTCCTCGAACTCGGTATATCTTATGGAGATAGAGTATGCATGTTCTTAGATAATTGCCCTGAGTTTCTCTACGCTTGGTTTGGCTTATCTAGGATAGGTGCTATTGGAGTCCCAATCAATACTGCGTACAAAGAAACAGAATTTACATTCATAGCTAATAATTGTGCTGCCAAACTTGTTATATACAGTGAAAGACTCAAAGAAGTGGTGGAACAATCAATACATAATGTTGCTTCTGTCCATCATTATTTAGAAGTACCTCAAAGTCCAAACAGTTCAAATAGTCAAGTATTCCTCCCCCAAACTCGTTCATTAAATGGGACACAATTCACTTCGTCAGTTACACCTGATTCCATCTCAACTCTAGTGTACACATCAGGGACCACAGGAGACCCCAAAGGAGTTCAGATCACCCATAAAATGTACGTCGCAGCAGGTCAAGGCTTCGCTTACTGGACTGAAGCTTCCACTCAAGATAGATTTTTTACATGCTTACCATTTTTCCATGCCAATGCCCAATATTATTCCACCATGGGCACTTTAGCATCTGGAGCTACCCTTATAGTAGTAGATCGATTTAGCGCTAGCAGATTCTGGACTCAAGTACGAAATTCGAACGCTACCGTGGTCAATTTTATAGGTATGATGATGTCCATACTTTCAAAAAATGAACCTTCTCACAGTGATTCGGAGAACTCTGTGAGACTATTTTATGGTTCACCTGCGTTTAGTCCTGAGTTTCTCAAAAAGTTTGAAAAGCGCTTTGATACAGACATAATAGTAGGATTCGGCATGACTGAAACATGTTACGGAACAATAGAGACGATTGGAGACCGTAGAAGGCCAAATTCATCAGGCAGACCAAGAATGCACCCAGATAAACGTTTCCAAAACGAAATCAAAATCATAAACGATAAAGGAGAGTCTCTTCAGCCAGGGAATCCAGGCGAGATCGCTCTACGCAACCCCGCTATCATGCCTGGTTACTGGCAAAATCCGGAACAATCACAATTAAGCCTACAACAAGGGTGGCTACACACAGGCGACCTAGGATGGTTAGACGAAGACAATTTCCTGTATTTTGTAGACAGAAAAAAAGATATCATACGTCGCCGAGGTGAAAATATCTCATCTAAAGAAGTGGAAGATGTCATTAAGCAGCATCCCTCCGTATTGGAATGCGCCATTATAGCTGTGCCGTCTGAATTTGGAGAAGATGAAGTCAAGGCATATTTGATACCACGAAACGACCAAGGAGTTGATCCTATTGAGATAACTAAATGGTGCGCCAGCAAATTGGCCTACTTTAAGGTACCCAGATATATTGAAATCCGAGAAGAACTCCCACAAACTCCTAGCCTACGCATCCGGAAAGACATTCTCCGGAGTGAGAAAACAGATTTAACAGCACATTGTTTTGATAGAGAATCCGCAGGGATAGACATTCGATAAGGAGAAAAACACATGAGCGAAGTAAGACACTGGTTATTCAAATCGGAGCCCGGAAATTATTCATTCGGAGATCTACTAAAGGAAAAAGATCAAACAGCAGAATGGGACGGGGTTAGGAATTATCAAGCCAGAAACCTTATGCGTGACGAGATGCATATAGGAGACAAAGTACTGTTTTACCATAGTAGTACGAAAATCCCGGCTGTAATTGGGACGGCAATTATAGTTAAAGAAGCCTATCCTGATTTCACAGCATGGGATTCGACTGCAAAATATTTCGATCCTAAAAGTGACCCAGACAACCCTACTTGGCTTATGGTAGACATCAAAGCAAACCGGGAATTCAACCACGAAGTAACACTCCAAGAGATCAAGGAAAATCCCGCATTCCAAAATATGATGCTCATCAAACGAGGCGTGAGATTATCAGTTCAACCAGTTACAGAGGATGAATACAACCTAATAGTAGAGTTAGGAACAAACTAACCTTCAATTAAATTCAATACAGTATTAGTAATTTCTGAAGAATTGGCCAGTGTCTCAACTGCGCTTAGTTGCCCCAGAAACTCCTGGGCCTGTTCGGTTTTATCAAATCCAAGTCCATATTCCAAACACGATCTAAATTTCTCATAAATCAGGTTACTTATAGTGGAAGGGGACTGAACCACTGAACTTTGAGTCACTTCTACTATCATCTTTTCATTGTTATTAACCGTAAGTTCTAAGTGTCCAATAAGATCATTTTGATAATTTGTAGGGTGTGGCTCCCATTCAATCATTCTTGTTAGTTGCACAACCTGTTTGTTTGCCAAATCGTCTAGTTGATGCAATCCAAATCGTCCATGGATAAGGCTTGACGCTATCAAAAACCCAACATGGAACTGCGCCTCAATCTGGTTTTGGGGAGGGTGGAGAGAATCAGAATTATGTTTATGTCGTTCAAAAATTTCACTACCACATTTCAATTTAATTGCACTTATATCTTCGATCTTCAATCTATGTGAATTGATATCTGCGTGAGCTTTCAAAGATGCGGATATGAATTTGTGGGTGGGCCTACCACAAGGGTATGGCTTGAAACTGAGATCTGTCATTAAATACATGGTGCCAAAGTCTTCCAGTCCTTTAGATGTATCATATCCATTAGGCTGGTACATTTCGAAAAATCCATACCTTCCCCATAACGGGTCTTGAGCACCAGTAAGTCCAGCTTGGGCATAGAGGGCAGCGGTAACGGCGTTAGAAGCGGCAAATCCAGCTTGTAGTCTCTTAGTAAGCGCCCCATCTAATATGCATTGTCTCGTTCCAGAAGCTTGACTCAACGCTATCCCTAAAGCTTGTTGAATCAATGGAGCATCTAATCCTAAGACTTTACAGGCAGCTACAGTTGCTCCAAAAATACCGAATGCACCTGTCCTATGCCACCCTAAGTCTTCATGCGCTATAGCTGCTAGTCTACAAGACATTTCAATCCCTGATGCAATAGCTGTTAAAAGTTGGGCTCCTGTGACTCCTCCTGTCTGCTCTGCCATAGCAAGCGCAGCAGGTACCACGCTAGCCCCCACATGAATATTACCTGCAAAATCCAACGTGTCATCAAAATCAAGTGCATGTGCCATAGCACCGTTAATCAACGCAGCTGAAGGCGCAGGTAATTTTAAGTCTCGGCACAATACCGAGCTTTGAGGCTGCCCTTGCCATTCACTATGTAGTGTTACAAGTTGGTTAATCCCTGGGGCATTTTTGCCTGCAATGATTACCCCCAAGATATCAATCAAGTCATACTTTGCATAATTGATAGCCTCTACGTTTATATCAGATATATCCAAACGTTCGATCGTGGTACAGAAATTATATTTGTCATTACTCATTATAGATCTCTATGTACGTGACTCCAGAAATTATCTAACTCTGATATATCATCCATTCCAACAAGTTTTCATCTGGATCTCTAGCATACAGACTCACTGCAGGAATCTTGCCCCCTTGTCGTGCTCCTTTACGTTCGCCAGGTCCTCTGATGATTTCTATTCCAGCGTCATTTAACAGCGCAACACATTCATCCACGGTGCCATTCCAAACAAAACATATATCTCCGCATCCCGGAACAGCTGTTGGCCCCCTGTAATCGGCAACGTATCCTTCGGGATGTACATTAATTTTACTGTCCCCTACTTGAATATTAAATATATTTACTTTTCCGGCCCTCCATTCTTGCTCATCATTAATCACAAATCCGAGTTTCTTGTAAAAAGCAATTAATCGTTCTGCATTTGCTGTTGGAATCGCTATATGATCTATCCCTATACTAGCCATTTATAAACTCCTAAAACATTTCATGATTTTGTAGTGTTGTGCTCCATTATAAGACAAATGTCGACGCTACTCTAAATTCCTTGACAAGCAATACCAGCCCTCATAAAATCTCAGCATAGGCTGATCTCTGGAATACTCTACCATACTAATACGCCTATACTAGGGAGATGAAATGAACAATTGGCCAACTATCATATATAAAGAAGAGGGCATGCGAGAAGGCATGCAGATAGAAAATTCAAATATATCCGTAGACCACAAAGTAGAGCTTCTGGATGCTCTATCAGAAACCGGACTGAAACAAATAGTTGTCGGATCATTCGTAAGTCCCAAATGGACACCGCAAATGGAACGGATAGATGAGATAGTAACTAAATTCACTCCAAAACCTGGGGTGACTTACACTGCGTTAGCTCTTAATCCAAGAGGAGTAGAAAGAGCACGAGCCTATTCCCCACCTTTGACCATCGAGAGAGACAAATATCCTAGATTAGGCGTGCACATGTGTGATGTATTCGTACGTCGAAATACTAACAGATCCCAAATGCAAGAAATGGAACGCTGGGCTCCAATAATTGCTCAGGCACAAGAACTGAACATAAAAGAAGCAGGTATCGGAACTAATGCCAGTTGGGGGTCAAATTTCTTGGGTGAAATCCCAGTCGACGCATTAATGCAAATGTTTGAAGTGCAACATAGCCTTTGGGACGAAGCAGGTATCAATGTGGTTAGTTGCGCGATGGGTGATCCTATGAGTCATTGTACCCCGGCCAAAGTGGAAGAAAGTATCGTAAGGGTTAAAGAACGCTGGCCTGATATAAAACACTTCAGGCTTCATCTACACAACGGAAGGAATATGGCGATCGCCTCCGCTTACGCGGCAATGAGAGTGCTATCGTCTGAAGATACTTTAGAACTAGACGGTACAATAGGCGGATTTGGAGGATGCCCGTATTGCGGTAATGGCCAAGTCACCGGAATGGCTCCCACCGAAGACCTATTGCACATGATGGAAGACATGGGTATCCCCACTGGAGTTGATATTTCTAAATTGATCGATTGTGTCTGGATGGCAGAAAGTATAATTGGACGTGAGCTTTATGGTCATGTTTCGAAAGCTGGTCCTCGTCCGAAGCACAAAGAAGAACTATACGATATCAACATGCCGTTTGTGGAAACCCCTGCTCAAGCCAAACACTACAAATTAGGACCTGATGTATATGAGGGAGGTATATACCCTTATAGCGAACCAATCCAAAGTCCTTACCGGGACAGAGTAGACTCTGGGACTGATGCATACGGATCAGGGGACGAATTCCCTTGGAATGAAGAATGGATGCCTAAGCCATTAGAGTAGATTTACCTAGATGCTCGCGAATTCGCGAGCATCTAACTCTTCATAGCAATACGTATTATCTCTTCATCCCGCGGGAAAGCTAGTTCCGGAAGTTCATCTAATGCGAAATACCCACTGTCAAGGACTTCGCAGTTAGTATTGACATCGCCCAAGAAACCTTTGGCCAAATAAGCTACAACTATAACTGGAGAATCATTACTTGAGTACACTCCAATTAGTTCTACATTTTTAATCTGTAAGCCTACTTCTTCTAAAATTTCTCTTGCTACTGCTTCCTCCACAATTTCATATCGATCGACATAGCCACCCGGCAAACTCCATTTACCATATCCTGGTTCATTCCCCCTTTTAATCAACAAAACTCGATGATCTGTAGTTAAGACACACACTGCGGAAACTTTTGGATCAAAATAATAATCCGAGTGACAACTTTGACATTGCAAAATCTTTTTCTGTTCAAAATCAACTAACTGGATAGTGTTACCGCATTTTGGGCAATAGGAATGTGAAGGTTGCATATATGATCTCTCTTACAGAAAGGTTTTCTGGTAACAAGCCTTAACAGTTTCTAATGAAGGCATCGCATCTTGAGCACCTATTCGAGTGGTTGCTAATCCTCCCGAGCAAACGGCCCATTTCATGGTCTCCTCTATACTCCACCCATGATATATCCCATAGATCAGTCCACCGTTGAAAGCATCGCCAGCAGCAACAGAATCTACAGCATCTATTTTCACTGCTGGAACGTACACTTCATCACAATCATCAATATACAAAGCACCTTGAGATCCCATTTTTACTACCACTTTGGGAATCCCCATGCCCTTTATTTTACGAGCTGCGGCAAACCCAGATTCTACATCCATCACTGGTATGCCTGTGATGTATTCTGCTTCTGTTTCGTTTGGCGTAATTATGGAGACACATTCAAATAAGCGAGGGGGAATGGGTCTGGTTGGTCCTGGGTCTAGCATTACCGTCACATCTCTGTGTTTTGCGCTAACAGCCAATTCTTCAGATATATCAAGAGGACTTTCGAGTTGTAACATGAGATACCTAATCGAGGCTTTATCTTCCATAGATTTAACAATCAAATCTTTCTCAGAATATGCATTCGCTCCATGCACTTGAATGATTTGATTTTGTGAACTTTTATCCACATTAATCACAGCAACTCCTGAATGTTCATTCGGAACCGTGGCAATATCATCGATAATAACGCCTTTCGTCTTCAAACCTTCGAGTAATGTTGGAGCGAATACATCGTCTCCTACTGCCCCTAACATGCATACAACCAAACCCAACTGACTTACAGCCACTGCTTGATTGGCGCCTTTACCGCCCGCATAAGTAACAAATTGATCACCTAAAATGGTTTGACCAGGGGCAGGAAATCTATCTGATCTAGTAACAAGATCGATGTTTATACCCCCATACACCAAAACTTCGCATACATCACTCATAATAGATCCATGCTATAATTTCCCTTCCAAGAAATCAAACCTATATAATAGGAAGAGGTGGTTCATATGCCTAGTGCTCTTGATAAAATTAAAGTAGTAGACCTAACCAGAACGCTGGCTGGTCCATTCTGTACTATGATGCTAGCAGATTTAGGAGCAGAGGTAATCAAAATTGAAGAGCCCAGTAGAGGTGATGAAACCCGAATGTGGACACCATTTTGGAATGGTGAAAGTACTCAGTTTGTATCATTCAACAGAAATAAAAAAAGCCTCACCGTCAACCTCAAAACACCAGAAGGTGTAGATTTAGTAAAGAAATTAGCATCGGACGCAGACATAATGATAGAAAGTTTTCGTGCGGGCGCTTTAGAGAGTATGGGGCTCGGATATGAAGACATAAAGCTTATCAATCCAGAAATTATTTATTGTTCAATCTCTGGGTATGGAAGAACTGGTCCATTGAAAGATATGCCTGGTTATGACCTCATAATTCAAGCATACAGTGGGCTCATGGACTTAACTGGAGACCCGGCAGGGGATCCTCAGAGAGTTGGATTTTCTCTGGTTGATTTGTTTACAGGAATGATGGCATATGGATCCCTGATGACATGTCTATATCACAAACAAAACACAGGCAAAGGCCAGTATGTCGAGGCATCTCTTTTGGATGGGCAAGTCGCTGCCATGAGCTACCATGCCACCGCTTACATGGGAACCAATAATATCCCACAAAGGTTAGGTTCTGGGCACCCGAGTCTTGTACCTTATCAAAACTTCCGTGCTAAGGATGGGTATCTCTTAGTCGGATGTGCCAATCAAGGTCTTTGGGAAAAACTATGTGTTGCCATAAATCGAGAAGATCTACTCATAGATTCCAGGTTTATTACTAACGATGACAGAGTAGCTCACAGGCAAGAATGTGTTGACTTGTTGAACGAAATTTTCTCCACCCAAAACGCTGAGTATTGGATCAAAATTATATCTGACGCTGGGGTACCTTGCGGTCCTATAAACAATGTGAAACAAGTCGTGGAGAATGAGCAAGTGCTAGCCAGAAACATGATCGTGAATATACCAGGCCATCCCAACGTGCCTGATCTAAGAACACCCAATTCTCCTTTAAAATTGAGCTTAACTCCCCCTGAGATTAAAATGCCTCCTCCGTTATTAGGCCAACACAATCGCGAAGTATTAGAAACTATGGGGTTTTCGTCTTCTGATATTGCAAAACTGATTGAAAATGGCGTCATTGGAGAATCGGCTAAGCCACGACCTCTATGATCTTGAATGTCTAAACCGGGTCAAGATCGACTCAACTGCATTAAATGTTATAACCGGGGCATCTGGATGACATCTTCTAGATTCAGCGATCAAGTATTTCGTAGTAACAGAATCAATTGAGTCATCTATCAGAAAATATCCATAATCGGAAGAAGTAATTAAATCTATCGCCCCATTCAACGCTCCTGAAGAGGAAACAATGTACCCGGATTTCTCTAGCAATCCTACAGCCTCAGCTACTACGTCATCATATTCAGAATATATTAAAACACTATTATTCACAGATTTTAATTAGCTCTCCTTCGTGGCTAGTGTTAAGAAGCAGAATAACCTCCGTCTACAATCACAGAAGTACCAGTTACGTAATCGGAAGAACAACTCGACAGAAAAACTGCCGTACCAGCAATCTCTTGGGGTGTGCCCCATTTCCCTACAGGAATTCTATTGGTGATCTTATTGTAACGTTCTGGATCTAAAGTCGGGATCGAAGCGGTTAACTCGGTTTCAAACCATCCAGGTATGATTGCGTTAACTTGTATGTTATCTTTAGCCCAAGCAACAGCTAAGCTTTTAGTTAGTTGGATAATAGCTCCTTTGCTAGCAGAATATGGTAAGACCCAATCACTCCCGAATATAGAATACATAGAACCAATATTTATGATCTTGCCATGCCCTGTTGTTTTAAAATGCCCATACATCATTCGAGATAGTTTAAATACGGACCTTAAATTAGTATTTAGCACGTTGTCCCAATCATCATCTGACAAATCTTCAGGTTGTTTACGTATAGAAATGCCAGCATTATTAATTAAAATATCGACCTGTCCTGTCACCTTCACACTGTCATTTACTACTTCTTTCAAATCCTCACTATTATTGACATCAGCAATCAAACCATGGGCTTTCCCTTTGCCAATACTATTGATCTCTTCTATAGCTGAGTCTAGCTTGAGTTGGTTTCGCCCCACTAGTATAACTTCGCAGCCGTGCGTTGATAGTCCTTTTGCCATGCCAAGCCCCAAGCCTCCATTACCTCCCGTAATTAGAGCCGTTTTCTCTGTCAAGTCAAAAAGTTCCATACTACATTGTCTCCGCAACTTACTATTAAATATGATTCATAGTTTAACACCCATAATAAACGTTTCAAAAACTACCAATATTCGAAGTTAAATTTATTGACACCAATTAGTAGCCTGTGTAAACTTGCCCGCGGTTTAAAGGACCAAATAGAAATCTTTAATCATAAACACGAGGTATTTCATGTTACCGATAATCTTAATTTTGGCGTCAGGTGGCCTTGCTTTATTATTTGCCGTCTTCACTGCTATCAGGCTGTTACGTGTAGATTCAGGCAATCAAAGAATGCGAGACATTGGTGATGCAATTAAAGCCGGAGCCGCAGCTTTTTTGAAGAGGGAGTACTTAACACTCCTCCCATTCGTAATCATAGTTGCGATTCTAATAGGGGTACTAATCGATTTTTACGCTCTCGGATCTAGTACACCAGGCACCGCTATTTCCTACGTGGCAGGTGCAATCTGCTCAGCTGTTGCTGGGTTCGTAGGTATGAACATCGCGGTGAGAGCAAACGTCCGCACAGCAGCTTCAGCCATGCATGGCCTCAATCCAGCCCTTCGAGTTGCTTTCTCTTCGGGTAGCGTTATGGGCTTAACTGTTGTGGGCATGGGGCTTATTGGGGTGACTCTCCTCTGGATCATTTTCCAAGATACAAGTGTAATAGCCGGATTTGGATTCGGTGCAAGCTCTATCGCATTATTTGCGAGAGTCGGAGGAGGCATATTCACTAAAGCAGCTGACGTAGGATCTGATCTTGTAGGGAAAGTAGAAGCAGGCATTCCTGAAGATGACCCTCGTAACCCAGGTGTTATCGCCGACAATGTAGGAGATAACGTTGGTGATGTCGCCGGTATGGGAGCTGACCTGTTTGAATCCTATGTGGGTTCAATAATCTCAGCCATCGCGCTTGCCGCAGGAAGTATGGCTTTAATCAGCAGTAAAGAAGCGCTGCTACCATTGTTGCTGGCAGGAGCAGGAATCCTAGCCTCAATTCTTGGAACTTTTATGGTTCGTAGTTCAGAAAATGCAAACTTTGGGCAATTATTATGGGCTCTACGACGAGGTATATTCGCATCTGCTATTTTGGTCGCTATATTCTCAGCAGGGATAATTTATGTCCTTGAAATATCAGATGGTGTCAGTTTATTTATATGCATAATCACAGGACTGATCGCTGGGACAATTATAGGAACCGCGACTGAATACTACACTTCATACGAATACAAACCGACCAAAAACGTAGCAGAAAACGCCCAAACCGGAGCAGCTACTGTAATCATTAGCGGATTTGCAACAGGAATGATGAGTACTCTAATTCCTGTCATCGCTATAGGCGCCACAATCCTCATCTCTTACGAACTCAAGGAATTCTATGGTATTGCTTTGGCAGGAGTAGGACTGCTCTCTACTTTAGGAATTACTTTAGCAACAGACGCTTACGGACCTGTGGCAGACAACGCAGGAGGTATTGCAGAACAGGCACAACTTGCACCAGAAGTTCGTCAACGAACTGACGCATTAGACGCACTTGGCAACACTACAGCGGCTACAGGTAAAGGATTTGCGATAGGTTCTGCAGCCTTGACTTCGCTCGCACTGCTTGCTGCATTTGCTCAAGCTGCGGGATTGTTTGATGGTGATGGAATAGACATCCTAAAACACACTACCCTAACTGGTTTGCTTATAGGCGCAATGCTACCATTCATTTTCTCCGCGCTTACTATGAATGCAGTAGGAAGAGCGGCGTTCTCAGTAGTTAATGAAGTTAGGAGGCAATTCAGAGAAATTGAAGGCTTACTAGATGGTAACGCTACTCCTGATTACGAACGATGCGTAGACATAAGTACTCGGGGAGCCTTAAAAGAAATGGTCATCCCTGGCCTACTAGCTGTCATAATGCCAATTGCGATAGGCCTGATCTTAGGAGCAGAAGCTCTAGGAGGCATGCTAATTGGATCAGTCGCGTCCGGATTCATGATTGCCATCACTATGGCGAGTGCCGGGGGCAGCTGGGATAATGCCAAAAAGTATGTAGAACTCGGACACTATGGAGGTAAAGGATCAGATTCTCATAAAGCAGCCGTAGAAGGCGATGTGGTAGGGGATCCGTTTAAAGACACCTCTGGACCATCACTCAACATCTTATTGAAATTGATGGCCATAGTATCTTTGGTGTTCGCGCCAGTGTTCACTGTAGTAACACCGATTATTCTATACATATAAAATAATTATTCTGGCAATAAAAAGGCAGCTGTCTAACGAGGGCTGCCTTTTTAACTACAAAAATGACGAACCAATCACCAAGAACCCTGTAGCTAACGCAACAAGTCCCATAGGGATGCTCTTCAATAATCTCATCAAAAAACCAATCGTAAGTACGCCCACGAAAAACGCTGCAACTATACCTGCCAGATGAGAAATATCTAAAACAGAAGGCCCTAAAGTTAATAATCCAATCAATCCCCCCCCAAAACTAACGGGAATACTTATCAAGTAGCTCAATTTCAGAGCATCTTCCACTTTAACTTCTCTACCAATCAGGAATGACAGTGTCAGAGCAGACCTACTTAACCCAGGCAATATGGAAAATCCTTGCACGATACCTAAAAGGCTCATTTCCAGAATGTGCAAATCATCAATAGATCTCCCAACTCGAGAAATTTGTTTGATTTGAACTATTCCAGTAACAATGATTAGAATCCCTATCAGGATCATTACATATTTACCCAACGATTCAGGTATAGATGTCATTGCTAAATAAATCGGGATGCCGATCATACCCGTAAAACAACTAGATATTAAGATAGCTGCCAGTAAATTTTTTTGATTACCCGTCGTCCAATCTCTTACTTTTAATATTTCAATTATGTCTTTTGAAAAATATAACAAGCTGGCCAGCCCTGTTCCGAAGTGTAACAAGAGGGCAATCGCGACCCCTTCAGCAAATCCTATGGTTGTACAACACTCGAAAATTATGACTAGGATTCCCTCTGAACTCACAGGGATCCATTCTACTATCCCTTGAATCAAGCCTATTAAGATGTTTGTTCCCATTCAGCCTCAGCTACTTTATTGATCTATCTCTCTAAGGTTGATTATACATGGCTGGATATGCAATGCGTCCACGTATAAAAGTCCTACAGTGCCCACAGTGTTAGATTCATGATTCTTACCAGGAAAAGTTGGGCTGCCAGGGTTCATCCATAAAATATTCTGGCTCCATATAGACAACTCCTCATGGGTATCTCCGAACAACACGATATCCACCGGCGATCCGAATTTCTTAGTCACTAGGATTCTAGTGTCATAATCATTCTCTGGAAGTACTATAGATTGACCATCAGAAGCTGTATAAATAGGAGGATATGGCCACTGAATATCATGAACCATACCAATCCTCAATTCCGATCTCCCTGTGATCGAGATAGGTATTACCCTTACTCGGTCAGCTAATCTATCACCAATTTCGGTAGGGTCTTCATATCCTCTAACAGCTTTTACTGGCGCGATTTTCTCTAGTTCATCTAAAACTCCAAGGCATTCCAAATCTCCGCAATGTAATATCAAATCAACATTTTTGAAGGCTTGAAAGACTTGAGCCGGTAATCCTTTACCATCACCTGCAAGATGTGTGTCAGAGATTACCCCTATATTAATGCGCTGCATTTAATATGCTCTAATTACGGTTTTCCCAGAAAGAAAAATAATCTAGCTTATCAGAGTCAAATGCTTGATGAGATCTTCGCATTTGACTAGAATCATATTGCTCTTGTTCTTGATCCCTTAAGGACGTGATTACTTGAGCCCAATCCTCTCCTCGATGTCCTCTATCGAAAGACTCACATTCAGATTTAAGGTAACTAAGTAGATGGTCTGAATCTTTTTTCACTGAACCCCCGCTAATCACGTACGCTACGATTGAAGGTACGGACTCATAGGAATCAGGGTCAATATCCAATGTCTCCAAAACGAAAGTCATTGCTATCCCTCTGATTATTTCTTCTATCTTGTTAGGCATATCCATCAGATGCGAAAAAGGGAACGTTTTATTCTCTGTTAAAAAGTTTGAGATTTCAAACTGGACACATTCATTGAACTCTTCATCAAACACTTTTTCCGTGTGAAGGAGTTGTACATTAGGCGGAGTTTCTCTACGATCAATCACAATGAATTCTTGGAGATGCGGGAATATACACAACTCTACGTCTGGATCATTTTCCGGTAACAACTGATCCCAGTAAAAATCTTCCATATAAATGCTCCTGAACCAAGGGAACGCCAAAACTTATCTAATCAGGTCTTAGATTCTACAACAAATATCGAGATAGCTCCACTTATAATTGCCAAAATTCTTTTTACTCATATCTATTTATTCCTACTGAGTCTTCCTGCCCCGTCTTTTCATATATACAATATGTAAATCAATTATCAGGAATTTTCAAAATGGATATAGGTAAAATCCCCAAAAATATCTTAGAGGCCCTTTTGAGCAGTATACCTATATTAGAATCATGTGACACGCGATACGGTCCAGCAATCGGAGAAGATTGTGCGATATTGAATTTGAATGGGGAAAATTTGCTTATTGGAAGTGATCCCATCACCTTCCCAACAACAAACCCGGGATGGCATTCAGTGATAATCAATTCTAACGACATTGCAGCCTCGGGGGGCACTCCTAGATGGTATTTAGCTACAATTTTAATGCCACCACACAGCAACCAAAATGAGTTCAGTCAAATCTTTGAGGATGTAGTATCAACTTGCGTTAACATGGGCATTCAGCTTGTTGGAGGGCATAGTGAAATTACTAACGCTGTACGGCATCCAATTGTAAGTGGGTCAATGATAGGATTAGCTACAGATTCACAAGTAAAACCAACATGTAACGCAAGATTGAACGACAATATTTTCCTCACCAAATACTGCCCAATCGAAGGCATCAATATTATCGTTTCTCAACTCCCAGAATTACTTAAGAAAGCAAATCTCTCAGAATCAAATATTAAGAATCTAGAGATCATCGCGTCAAATAATAATATGAGCATCCTTCCAGAAGCGGCTCTATTAAGAGAACTTCTCGAAGTTCACTCTATGCACGATCCGACAGAAGGAGGTATTGCTAACGCTATTCATGAATTGCTTTCAGCGTCACAACTAGGTGGACTCATATATGAAACCTCTTTACCAATCCCTGACACGTTCGCCAATTTGTGCTCCGTGTCAAATATAAATCCTTTAGGCCTAATCGCTTCAGGCAGTCTTTTATTTACTGCTAGTCCAGATATGACCAATGATATATTATCTCTATTGGCAGAGCACGACATCAACTGCTCTGTAATCGGTAGAACTTTACCTGCCCACAAAGGGATTCAGCTCGCCACATCGGATTCCAAGGTTAGTATGCCGCTTCCATATTTCGATAGTGACGAACTAACAAAGATCACGTAATTTCCTTTATTGATTTAGTTCATCAAGTCAACGGATTACACTTTTTGCATTTTTCTTAAACAAATATAAAATAAGTATTAGACAAATTTAAAACTAGTTTTGGCAATTTATTGACATAGTCTAATATTGATGTTAATTTCGATTGTGATTAGAAGATTCAAAAGGCTAAACACAGGTGATGTAATGGCAAGAAAAACTAAAATGATGCTCAGAGTTGAAAAAGCATTTCAGAGAGATCTAGAAAAACTCCTTCCTGAAATGATCAATGATATAGGCCTATCCGCTTGTGCAGATGAGTTAGATATTAGTAAAGCAACGCTCGGTTACTGGTGCCTCAAGCTTGGTATTACCGTTAGAAGGGTTGCACTATCTCCTGGAGAAACTCTGGAGATCAAAAAGATCGCAAGTTAACTACTTATTATTACGAATCAGTATGACCTTGGCTTTAATACATTCGAATCTTTAATAACTATGCTAGCCCAGTTGCAAAATAATGAAAAGTCGAAGTATACTTGCGCAAAGCCTCATGAACGTACGAATCATAGTGCTTTAGACCTTATTTATAAGTAATTCGGAGTCAACAAATTGCGAAACTACATGATACGGCGGGTCGGCCACTCTTTCTTCATAATACTCGGATTGATGGGAATGCTTTTCTTAGCAATCAATGTCCTAGGAGACCCAGTAGAACTACTCGTTGATGAAGATGCCTCTGAAGAAGCCATTGCACTTATTAGGGCACAATACGGCCTTGATCGACCACTATATGTCCGGTTTGGAGAATTTTACGCCAACTTAGCAACACTAGACTTTGACACATCTTTGCGTCATAGGATACCAGCTAGAGAAATCGTATTCAGGATGCTTCCTAACACTGCAGTTCTTGCATTGGTGGCGTGGGGAATTGGAATAGTTGGAGTACCTTTGGGTATGCTAGCAGCCAGAAGGCCGCGCGGCTTCGTAGATCGCATAGTAAATATCCTATCATTTGCGGTCATATCCATACCAGAATTCTGGCTAGGTCTAGTACTAATACTGCTACTAGCGGTTCAGGCGGATATCTTGCCAACATCAGGATTCGCAGGCCTTGGGCCCAGTGGTTGGGTTTATCTTGTACTGCCCGCTCTGACACTCTCGCCTAGGGTTATAGGAAGAAATGCTCAAATAACCCGTGCAACTATGATAGAAGAAATGGGCAAGCAATATGTAGCAACAGCGAGGGCGAAAGGGTTAGCAGAAAATAAAGTGTTGTACGCTCACGTTTTAAAAAACGCTGCAATTTCAATTGTTACATTGATGGGTGACGAATTAGCAGGATTTATGAATGGAGCTACTGCTGTCGAAATTATATTTGGCTGGCCGGGATTAGGTAAGCTTCTTGTAGATGGAATAACCGCTAGAGACTTACCAGTGGTAACTGCTTCCGTATTTATAATCGCACTGATGGTTATGGCGATTAACCTATTAGTTGACCTGATATACACTTGGTTGGATCCAAGGGTTTCGTACAAGTAACACGTTCAAGACAAATCATTGAGGATGACTATTTATAATGCAAAACGACATAGGAATTGAATTAGAACAAAAACAGAATATGGTCTCTAGAATCTGGAACCATGCTTTAGTACAAGCATTCTTGAGTGACTGGATCACTTTGATATCATGTCTGTTCCTAATCGTAGTTATTTTATGTGCGGCATTCGCCCCGATAGCCGCTCCATACCCCTATGAAGAGCAACAACTAAGACTTCGACACCTACCTCCACTCTCAACAGGAGAGGCAAAAAATGTCCTTGTGAGTCCTCCAACGACAGAACAAAGATTCTTCCTGTTTGGAACAGATCATCTAGGTAGAGATATGCTAACCAGATTAATATACGGAGGGAGAATCTCCATATCTGTAGGTGCGCTAGGAGTGGTCGTGTCTGGAGCTCTAGGATTACTGTTAGGTGTAATCGCAGGGTACTACAGAGGCGTAATCGACGACATCATCATGCGAGCTGTGGACATATTTATGTCGGTTCCTCTACTGCTACTGGCACTAATAGTGTTATACATCCTAGGGCCTAGCTTTGTGAATATTATTATAGTATTCGCAATAGCAAGATGGATGCTCTATTGCAGGGTAGCTAGAGGAGTAGTTATGTCTCTTCGAGAACAAGCGTTCGTCGATGCGGCTAAGTCTATCGGATGCAAAGACAGTAGAATTATCACCCATCATATATTACCTAACCTTATTACACCCATATTAACCATTGCGGCACTAGAAGTCCCACGAAACATTCTGACCGAGACGACTCTGAGCTTCTTGGGATTCGGTATACAACCACCTGATTCATCATGGGGTCTTATGCTATCGCAAGGACGAGACTATATTGTCCGAGCATGGTGGGTCGTAATCGTTCCTGGTATGGCAATATTCCTAACTGCTTTAAGCTTCAATTTATTTGGTGTATGGCTAAGAGCAGTGAGCGATCCTCTACAAAGATGGAGATGGTTGAAACAAACTAAAGAATCAAAAGAAGCTGGAGTACGCAGTAGCTAAAAGTTAGTAGACATGCTCTAAAGCCAACGCGTTCTCACCAAATATATAGAAGAAGAGAATCTGTTATATGCAGCAGGCTGACAATGAAGTAAACAGTCAATTGCCACCCCTCCCTGCACATGGGTTCATTAGCCGCACCGAAGACACAAAACTGCTGGAAGACGGACTGACCAATTCCCATGTCATATCGTTGGTTGGTGAAGCAGGCATTGGGAAAACTGAACTCGCACTTGATTACGCCCGCACATCGGAAGAAAGAAACCTATATCCTGGAGGCGTCATCTATTCCCAAGTGACTGTCGGATCTTCATTCCAAAAACTACTGCATGAAGCTGGGAGCTCATTTTTCGGGATAACTTTTGGAGAACTCGATTTAACAGATCAAGTAGACGCTCTAAAAGATTACTTCTCTAATAATGGCACACTTCTCATCTGGGACGATATAAACTACTGCGAAGAACTCTGGGAATCCGGAGAGGTAATAAAACTTAAAACTTATCTGAGCGAAATCGATAATTACAATGATTCCCGCATATTACTCCTGTCTCGCAATGCTGAGTCTATCACTAACATCATCCAGTCGTCTCACATAATTGAAATTGATAGCATGGGAAAGCCTGAGTTTAACCAACTCGCATCTACATTAATACAAGTCAATGATAATCAGGACTTGCTAGACCTAAGTAAATCCGACCTTAGTGCCCTACTGTCGCAACTCCAGGGACACCCACTCGCACTCCAAATCATCCTGCCACTATTGAAATCAAATCCTATTTCAGTGATCCAGCAAGCCTTACAAGAACAAGTAGACTCGGGTAGCAATATTTTGAGAAGCGCATTTGAAGTATTTTACGAGCGAGCTTCTTATAGAATTAGAACGCATCTTCCAGTAATTTCATTATTCAAGAAAAGAATTATGCTAGACGTTCTTACTCATTTCACTCAAAGCAACCCTTACAAGACTGTCATGAAAGAAGAACTAGGATGGGGTGCTACAAGGGCGCTACTAAGAAGTAGCAAAGACTCCGGAGTCCTAACTAGTATCTCTCCAAGTGTGTACCAAATTCCTGCTAGTGTTCCTCCATTGTTAGGAGAGAAATTATACCTATCTCACTCCTCAGAGTCTGTATCAAAACTCGAACAAGAATTCACACGCATATATATAGACACCGCAGACCATTTCTTAGAATCTTTAGATGAAAATCCAGACTCTGGAACCACTGCTATATTGGCAGAAGAAGAAAACTTTTATCAAGCTCTAGGGCTAGCGCTAGAATCACAAGACTGGGAAGGGGCTCAAATCCTTATGCAGCCTGTTGCCCAGGTATATAAAATGCAAAAAAGGTTTTTGGAACTAGACCTACTCAAAGAACAATTATTAGGCACAATTGGACTTAATGCAGCTAATGCGATAGACAACAATGCAATTGAACTCTGGGAATATATCAAAGGAACCACGTCGACAGACCTTATTGAACAAAACAAAATTACAGAAGCTACCGAAATTTGTCATGAGTTACTAGATTACTTAGAAAACAACCAGCCAGAGAACAAAGACCTAAAACTTGCTACAGTCTACGGTCAGTTAGGAGAAGTCCATCTCATAACTAAACAATTAGAAATTTCAGAAGAATATTTTGATAAAGCAAACTCAATATACACATCTTTAGAAGCCAATGACAACTCCGCAGAGATATTCCAGCACATCGGTAGGATCCGCTATTTCCAAGGAAGATATTCCGATGCAAAAACAGAGTACAGTAAAGCATTAGAGATTCACCAACAATCCGGTGATGAAGAACAAATGGTCGTGGACTACCGCTTCTTAGGTTTGTTGAGCCAGCTTCAATTAAATTATGATGAAGCTGAAAGCTGGTATAAACAAGCTCAGAGTATCGCGGAGAACTATGGCGATGAAGAAACAGCAATGCTTGTGTACCATGATTTAGGAACGGTGTTCCACGCCCAATATTACTTTGAAGAAGCTCAAAGTTGGTACAGGCAAGCTCTCCATTTGGCGGACAGGCTCGGCCTTCAGGCCCAAATGGCCAGAGAATTCCACTATTTAGGTCTTTTATCGCAAGATAGAGGAGAACTCCACGACGAAGCAGAAGAGTGGCTGACAGCATCGTTAGAGATAAAAACCCAACTTCAAGATCACATTGGTAGCGGAGATGAATGCCGTCAAATCGGATTGTTGTATCATGAACAAGAAAACTTTAATCAAGCCGAAGAATGGTATAAAAAAGCTATCGACTTCTTCCAGCAAGCCTCTAGCGTTGATCGACTCGCCCGCACATACGGACAGATGGGAATCATAAAGCAAGAACAAGGTGATACTAATGGTTCATTAGAATGGGCTGCAAGGACTTACACACTAGTTAACAACAACAAGCTGCCCATGATAGATCAAGTGATCAATCATTTATCTGTAATCCGGAACGAAATCGGAGAAACAACATTTGATAAATGGTGGGAAGATCAATTTAATGAATTATCCCCAGTTAGCAAACTCAGTCCGGAAGATGATCAGAATGGCTGACATTACCAGCTCTCAAATAGCTGAGTTCATTGTGGATATATCATATAAAGATATATCAAATTCTACATTAATTCACACAAAAAATACGTTGATAGATACTATTGCCTGCGCTATAGGAGGGTTCGATTCAAAGCCGGGGCAAATCGCTAGAAAAATGGCGAGCACCATTCAAAGTGCTGATATGCCAGCTCGGATACTGGGGAATTCAACCTATAGTTCTCCAGAACTGGCAGGTTTTACGAATACAACAATGATCAGATATTTAGACTGCAACGACTCTTATTTTTCACCCGGGGGAGGACACCCTAGTGACATGATTGGCGCGGCCCTTACTCTTACAGAGGCTCTAGGACTATCAGGGCAAGACCTCATAACATCCATTGTGATGGGATATGAAATCTTCGCGACTCTGTCAGATGAAATAGTTGTCAATCAACTAGGTTGGGATCAAGGAGTGTTTTTAGGTATAAGTGCAGCTGCAATAACAGCTAAGTTATTAGGGCTACCCAAAAACCAAATCACCAATGCTCTATCCTTAGCCATAGTTCCTAATCTACCTATGGGAGCAACTCGAGTCGGAGAATTATCTATGTGGAAAGGCTGTGCAACCGCAGCCGCGGTTAAATCAGGTATATTCGCAGCACTGATAGCGAAAGAAGGTCTAACATCACCAGAGAAACCTTTCGACGGAAATAAAGGCTTATGGGAACAATTGGGATGTGATAGACCCCCTACACTTGCCACTCTTGAACCTCGGCGTGAAACCCACAAAATATGCGATAACATTTTCAAATATTATCCATCTCAAATTCACACACAAGCCCCAATAGGCCTAGCTTGTCAACTATCTGAAAAAATCGATCATACAGAAATCGCCTCAATCCATATTCAGTCATATCGGCAAGGAGGGGTAAGTACACCTGAAACGGAACCAGAGAAATGGGCTCCTACGACCCGCGAAACCGCCGATCATAGTATACCGTTCTTAGTGTCAGCTGCTTTAATAGATGGTACAGTTAACCCAAACACATTTGAGAAAACTAATCTCGACAGGCAAGACATTGCGAACTTAATATCTATAACCAACATTACTGAAAACACTGAATATAGCGACTTATATCCCGCACAATATAATTGTAAGATAGAATTAAACACAACATTTGGAAAACATTTAGAAGCCCACACTAAATTCCCCAAGGGACATCAAAATAACCCATTTGACTCATTAGACTTAGCTAATAAATTTGAAAATCTCACCTCAGTCAACTTATCCTCAGAACAACGCTCAAATGCCATGAATATACTCTCCAATATCGAAAAAGTACCTACCCTTAGTCAATTGTTTGACTCACTATGCATAACAACTGCATAAAACTGGGTTGTTAAATCGTCCTATAGGACTTCAATTTAGATTACAATTCCTCTAAAACTTAGTGGAATTATCAATGCCATACGACTTGACATGCGAAATATGCGGATTTGAAATGAATGAAAATAAATGCAAAATCCGCTGTCCCAACTGTGGATTTACAAGGGATTGTTCGGATCCATAACCCGAACCAATCCAGTACCTTGATACAATCCTGAAATGAACATCCAAACTTTCGAATCTCTAAAATATAAGGATTTCCGCCTACTTTGGTTCGGCAACTTGTGTGTCAATTCTGCAGACTGGCTACAAATTCTCACTGTAGGATGGTTGGTCCTAGAAATAACTGATGGTAATACAGTTATAACCGGAGCCGTTTTAGCTCTCAGAACATTACCAGTATTCATCATCGGACCCTGGGCCGGGGTATTAGCCGATAAATTCGACCGAAGGTCTTTGATTAAACTCACTCAAATTCTCATGACACTTCTTGCGGCATGTTTCGGTGCCTTAGTATCCATGTCCGACTTATCAAACCCTGGCGTTTCGGGCCCACTGAAACCCTGGCATATGTTTGTATACGTCGGAATAACTGGTATCAGCGTATCTATCATTAGGCCAGTAAGACAATCCTTAATTGCGAATGTAGTCCCTTTAGATAAACTACGTAATGCTACGGCTCTTAACGCCTTAACAAGAACTTCATCTAGATTAATAGCACCAGCGATAGGAGGCATACTAATTTACCTGTTAGGTTTCAAATGGAATTTTTACATAGAGGCATTATGTTATCTAGGCATAACCTTATCCATGATGCGTATGAATACCCCTTACGGGAATCGCCCCATACGGAAAAAAACTTCTATATTCAAAGAACTATATTCTGGGGTTGAATACATAGCCCGAAACAGAGCCTTAGCACAAGTTATTACTCTCAGCTTTGTCCCGACATGTATATTTCAACCCCTAGTTTTTATACTGCCCATATATGTAGCACAAGTACTTAATGAAGGACCCGCTGTCGGAGGAACACTATTAGGAATTATGGGGTTAGGGGGTGTTAGTACAAGTGTTTATCTGGCATCCAAAGATTTCCCGTTAAACAAGGGCCTCATGGTAATCCTCGCATTGATTGTAGGTTGCATAGCAATCTCAGTTTTATCTCTATCAAGCATGTTGATCATTGCTTATATAATGTTTTTTTCATTAGGGATATGTCAGACCAACATACGAGTTGGCACCAACACCCTTATTCAAGAGATCGTACCTGACGATCTCCGTGGGCGAGTAACTAGCATATATAATTTTGACAATGGATTTACTGCTATTTCTATTCTGATACTAGGAATTCTTTTCAATTACTTACAAGTAGGACAAGCTCTGCTTTACGTAGCAGGAATTACTGGATTTACAGGAATACTTTATTTGTTGTTTGCCAAATCTTTACGCGCCAAAAAATAATGTAATTACCGGGCTAACACAACGAATCGTATTGATGAACTTAAATCTCATACAAGTGGGACATTCTTAAGTCCCTAGCCATGAGTCTTATAATGTGCTTAAACCCAACCCAAAGCTTGTGACACAATGGGAAATTGCTCACAAAAAACAGTTTTACAATTCTCTGCGATTTCCATATGTTCTTTTTGAGTCCCGTTCCCTGCACGAAGATTTATGTAATGTATCCAGGATCTAACAGATCCAGTCATGTAAATTTTTGTTGGCGTAGCCAGTGGTAATACAAAACGAGCGCACTCTTTAGCGATACCTTGTTCAAGCATTTCTTTATAAAGACTCATCCCTTGATCAAAGTGGGCTTGAATTTTATTTTGGAATTCGATCCTAACGTCATCGTCGATATCATCAATACTATTTTGACGATTCTTAGTGTCTTGACGACGAAGTTCTGGTAAAGGAATTTCTTCACTTAGCAGGGAAGAATCCGCATACCTCTGTGAAAATTCTTGATAAGTAAAAGATCTATGGCGCAATATTTGAGCTGCGATGCCTCGAGAGGTATTAATTTCAAGAGTCATGTGTGCCTGTTCAAATACGCTCCAGTGACCATTTTTAATGCAGTAAGATAAAAGCCCTGCTACTTTCGGATTTTCTTGATTCGCAGGGTTGCTGACTCGCGCAACATAACCCATTGTTTTCTCCGCATCAGGAGTAACACTTACTAGTTGAACTATGCTCATATTCTTAACCTATATTCTCTTCCCAAAATCGGCCTAGCCAAACAAACACATGTTATACGAATTCAGCAAACCCTTTAGGAATCTTGACCTCTATCAGAGTCAGTTCATCTGCATGTACCGCCTTTTGCAAAGCGTCCTTCAGATCACTCACATTGTCTACCACAAACGACTCGAATCCATACGACTCAAAAAGTTTTGAAAAGTCCGGGTTAACTAAATCAGTTGCGAAATATCTGCTATCGAATCTTTGCTTTTGATAGTCCTTCAATACGCCCCATGCATTATCATTAAACATTAACACTATAGGATTTAATCCATACTGTTTGGCAGTTGCTAATTCCTGCAAGTTGTATTGGAATCCACCGTCTCCAGTTACACAAACCACTGGTGTGTTTGGTTTCGCTACTTTTGCTCCAAGGGCGGCAGGAAAAGCAAAGCCGAGACCTAGCCACCCATGTGGATACATAAATGTTCTAGGATTATTAATCTCTAAGCATCTCGAGGCTCGACTAGCAGGAACTGTAGGGTCCAGACTGAAAATCGTGTCCTCGGGTAAGCTCGCTCGAATGGCTTGCCAGGTGCGTAATTCATTAGCCCAAGTAGACTCCAAAGTGGACAATATCTCTTTTTTCATTCCAGCGATTTCGTCCTGGTAATCAGTACCCAAATCGCATCTATAATCTCCCAATGCCTCAGATACTTGCCCAAGCACAGCCTGTGAATTACCTGAAATCGCTAGATCAGACTTATAATTCTTATCAATGATAGACTCATCCATCAACACATGTGCAAACTTTTGAGGCATTTTCAAACCCACTCCAGCTGTGGATCTATAAGGCAACGATGCCCCTAACACTAGACCGAAGTCACAGGTCCCAAGCCACTCTAATAGAGGGTTTTCTCCCCATATGCGCTTTCCGATGGCTTGCCCTAAAGAAAGTGGATGGTTTTCAGGAAAGGCCCCTTTGGCACCATCACCAGTGACAACCGGTATACCGTGTTGTTCTGCAAATATTACAAGTTCATGGGTCCCTCCCATCATTTGCATCTCTTCTCCCACAAATAACACAGGTCGTTTAGATTCCTTCAACATAGTAATCAATTGGCTCAATTGCTGCTCGTTGGCTTGAGGTATTTCTGGAGCAACGGGAGGTAACAATTCAACATCGGATTCTGCAGATAATAGGTCTGTAGGCACTTCTAATTCAATCGGTCTTGGACGTTTTGATGCAAACCTCTGAAATGCTTCTACAAAATGGTCTGGTATAGCATCGACTTGATCAATGTTTACATTCCAATCGGTGACCGCACTAAACATAGCCGATTGGTCTTTAACGTCATGAGTAGGCAACATACCTTTACCCATAAATTCTTGTTCAACATTAGTAGTGATCTCTAAAACTGGAGATGCAGAAAAATAAGCTTCACCAACGGCTCCTATGGAATCAGCTGCTCCAGGCCCTGTACTAGTAAGCAATATCCCAGGTTTTCCGCTTACCCTAGCGTATCCATCAGCCATGAACCCTATTCCTAATTCCTGTCTGCCACCTATGAATTGTAGTTGGTCTTGCTCCGAAGCCAAAATATCATATATATCTAAAGTGTGAATAGAAATTATTCCGAATATAGTATCCACGTCATGCAATTTCAAGGATTCAATAATCGCTTTGGCGCCACTTGCTTTAACCATGATAAACCTCTTAAACCACCAATAATACAGGGTTCTCCAATAGATTCTTTATTTCCACCAGGAATTCAGCAGCTTCGGCCCCATCAGCTACCCGATGATCAACGGACACTGTTGCTTTCATTATTTTGGATATCGCTAGCTCTCCATCTCGAACGACGGGTTGATCTTTAACAGTTCCCACCGCTAAAACAGCGGCGTGAGGGGGAAAGATAATTGCTGAAAAACTTTCAACGTCAAACATTCCTAGATTGCTCACACTAAAAGTCGTTCCTGTATATTCTTCATTAGTAAGATTGTCGTCATTTGCTCGTGCTATCAAATCTGAACTTGCTTTTGCTATATCTGTTAGAGATTTAAGCTCACAGTTGTTAATACCAGGCACCATCAATCCGGCTGGTAATGCGATAGCAATTCCAATGTTCAAGCTGGAATGATATTCCAAAGCATTTTCTTTGAAAAATGCATTGAATTTAGGGAATTTCTGCAGTGCTAACGCAGAAGCTTTAACTATGAGATCATTGATACTTACTCTAGTCCCATCAGATAATGCAGAATTAATTTCTTGCCTGAAAGATACAGCTCTAGCCATATCTACTTCACTAGTAACATAAAAATGCGGAGCAGTAGTCTTGCTCCCAACCGTTACTCTTGCTATAGCTTGCCTCATCGATGTCAAGGGTTCTACGCTTACCGAATCCATTGGGCTATTCACTGGTGCTGGGGCTGAGGAAGGATTGTAATTATCCAGATCTTTTTCGACTATCCTTCCTCCAGGCCCTGAGCCTGTAATCGTGGTTAAATCAATCTCACGTTCTCTAGCTAGTCTCCTGGCAAGAGGTGACGCTCTCACCTCACCAATTGGAGAGAGAGAATCGGATCCTGCAATGACGGAGGTCTGGGGGGCAGTTTCAACGTTGCTCCCACTGGTATCAGTGATGTCAACTTCTGAAGATACTGCCACAGGTGCATCTTCTTGCAAAGGGACCTCTTCTCCAGGTTCTGTAATCACTGCTATAGCTTCACCTACTGGTATGGCGACTCCTTCGGCAGCGTATATCTTACCCAGTACACCAGCAGTATAAGCTTCAAATTCTACAGTCGCCTTATCAGTCTGGATATCAGCTATAACCTCACCTCTATCTACTTGCTCCCCTTCTGACTTGTACCATTTAACAACAGTACCTTCTCTCATATCGTAGCCCATTTGAGGCATCACTATAGTCGTCGCCAATATTCCTCCTTAGTCCGTAGACTTTCTAGATCAATTTCTTAACAGCAGACACTATTCTCTGCGTATCGGGTATAGCTAATTTTTCTAGTGGCATTGAGTAAGGAATTGGAACTTCTTCTCCTGCCACGCGCTCTACAGGAGCGTCCAAATAATCAAACGCTTCTTGTTGGACTATGCTTACTACCTCTCCTGCAAAACCACCAAATTTACTTGTTTCTTCAACGACTACCACTCGATGAGTTTTTTTGACCGATTTAATTATGGTTTCAACATCTAATGGCCTTAAAGTCCGCAGGTCTACGACCTCCACATTGATCCCTTCATTCTCTAATACGGCTGCCGCTTCCAATGAATTTTGAACCATTTTTGAATAACTGACTATCGTCACATCAGACCCTTCTTTTTTAATGTCTGCTTTGCCTAAAGGTATTTTTACTCCGTCTGAAACCTCACCTCGTGACCCATACAATAATATATGCTCCACAAACATTACTGGGTCCATTAATTCTCTGCATGATCTAAAAAGACCTAGGGCATCTTGTGGTGTCGATGGCACAACCACATACAAGCCTGGAACCGAAGCATACCAGCCTTCGAAAGACTGAGAATGTGTCGCAGCCACTGACGCTCCAGCGCCTGTCACTGTCCTCACAATCATCGGTACGCTGAATTGATCGCCAGACATATATCTTACCTTGGCAGCATGATTAACTATTTGATCGATGGCCAGCAAACTGAAATTTATAGTCATAATCTCGACTATTGGCCTCAATCCTGCCATTGCCGATCCTATGCCAGCACCAACGAATGCAGATTCAGATAAGGGAGAGTCTTTGATTCTCCTAGCCCCGTACTTTTCCCAGAACCCTTGAGTGACTGCAAAAGCTCCTCCATACGGTCCTATATCTTCGCCCATCAAATACACGCGAGGGTCTTCATCCAGCGCTTCTGTTAAACCTTGGCATATCGCCTGCCTGTAAGTCATTTCAGTTGTCATTCAGCATACACCCCTGTATATAATTCTTCGTTAGCAGGGAATGGACTCTGTTCAGCAAATTCAGCAGCCTCAACTATCTCTAGTTCAGCAGTCTTGTGCATTTGCTCTACAATTTCCTCGGTCGCATGTCCGTTTTTTAATAACCATTCTTTAAATGCCGGGATTGGATCTTTCAATTTCCATTCTTCGACCTCATCCTCTGGTCTATAATTAGCAGGGTCTGCTATAGAATGACCTTGAATTCTGTATGTTTGAGCTTCTACAAATGCTGGACCAGAGCCATTTCTGATCTGAGATACCAGTTTGGTCATCAAGTCATGAACTTCAAGAACATCATTCCCGTCAACCCTAAATCCTGGGATGTCATAAGCTTCGGACATTTTATAAATCTTATCAGGAGCTGCAAGATGATCTTTGGCAGGAGCTCCCATTCCATACAAGTTATTTTCGCAGAAAAATATAATCGGAAGATTCCACACTTTAGCTAGATTAAGACATTCATGGAATTCTCCTTCATTCAGAGCTCCATCTCCCAAGAAACACAAGGTTACTTTATCTTCGTCTCGATAATGACTAGCAAGAGCAAAACCAGTAGCCAACGGTAATTGCCCTCCCACTATAGCGTATCCTCCCATGAAACCTTTTTCGGCATCAATCAAATGCATAGAGCCACCCTTTCCTTTACTACACCCAGTGGCTTTACCAAATAATTCAGCCATCGCTTCTTTAGGTCCAATGCCTTTTACTAGAGCTTGTCCATGATCTCGATAATGCGTTACTACAACATCATCTTGCCTCAACGCATTTATTGAACCCACCGCAATAGCCTCTTCTCCGCTATAAACATGGAGAAATCCTTTAATGTTCCCTCTTGTATATTGGCGTTCACTTTCCTTTTCAAACTCTCTTATAAGAACCATTTGAGCATAAAATTCAAGCAGTTGTTCTTGATTTAAATCAATGGGCTCTGCCACCGCGGCAATATCATCAACGGCCTTTGCCTTCGTATTAGTGGTTTTTTTCCTAGGCATAACAACCCCTCTTACATATGTAGTACTTTACCTTGAGCATCTAAGGCAGCTTCTTTAATCATTTCCGACAATGTTGGATGTGCATGCACAGCAAGACCTAACTCCATCGAGGTGCCTTCGCACAATTTGGTTAGGGACAATTCCCCTAAGAGTTCAGTGACTTCGGGACCAATCATGTGTGCACCCAATATTTCGCCGTACTTAGAATCAAACACTAGCTTAACAAACCCTTCATTTTCTCCCATAGCCCCTGCTTTCCCATTGGCTTGAGCGTTAAATCTACCGACCTGAATATCGTATCCTTGTTCTCGCGCTTGGACTTCCGTGAGGCCCAAACTAGCTACTTGTGGATTACAATAAATGGCTCTTGGTATCATCGAATAATCAAGAGGGATTGTATCTAATCCGCACATTGATTCGATTGCTATATTAGCTTGTGCCGATGCTACATGAGCAAGAGGAAGTTTCCCTGTGATATCACCTATTGCATACACATTAGCCACAGAGGTATTCATTTCTTCATCAACCACAACGTATCCGTTATCGACACTAATCCCGATATTTTCCAATCCAATTCCTTCTGTGTTTGGACTTACCCCGATGGCGACCAAGACCCGATCGTACGTAGCTTCTTGAAGTTCTTCACCTTGCTCAAATCCCACTCGGACGGATGTTTTATTAACCTTTACTGAAGCAACTTTACAGCCCGTTTTGATATTCACACCAATTTTGTTTAGAGATCTGCTCAGTTGTTTAGAAATGTCTTCATCTTCATTTGGGACAATATTGTCCATTACTTCCGCAATTGTGACTTCTACTCCATATGCCTGGTATATATAGGCGAACTCAACGCCTATTGGCCCCCCTCCTATTATCAAGATGGACTTAGGCAGCTTGCTTTCTACTATCGCATCTCTACTTGTGACAATTTTTTCGTGATCAATATCAATACCAGGGATTGTTCTGGGTGAGGAACCTGTAGCAATAATGATATTTGTTGCACTATAGGTGCTCGTTCCGTCTATTTCTACTGTTGTGGGCGTCTTTATTATGGCGTTGCCTTCAATATGGTCGATATTGTTCTTACGTAAAAGATAGGCCACTCCACTATTATTCTTATCAGCTACACTCCTACTCCTATCCATAGCTTTCCCGAAATCCGCCTTGACACCTTCAACAGTAATCCCAAATTCATCTGCTTTATTTATATATGACAACACTTCGGCATTTTTGAGTAGAGCTTTACTGGGAATGCATCCCCAATTGAGACAAACCCCTCCCAATGCTTCTTTCTCTATAACGGCAACTTTTTTGCCTAATTGTGCAGCCCTGATGGCGGCAACATAACCCCCCGGGCCTGCCCCAATTACTATTACGTCATATTTATCAGAATCAGCCATATTCAGCGCTCACCAATTCGATGAAATTTAGTCACTCTTACACCGTAATTATACATACGCAAACCTGCTTCTACAACCTCTCAAACGGCCCATAACAGAACATATGTTCTGTTATGGGCCTTCCGTCGCCGACATGATTGATTGTTTGCGCATATGAATTCTGGTAGAATTCACTAATAATAGCCATTACAGAGGAAAAAAATGAGAATAGGGCCTTTCGGTCTACCAGAATTATTAATCATACTTGCAATACTGCTCCTAATCTTCGGAGCCAGGAAGCTCCCTGAAATCGGGTCATCCTTAGGCAAAGCGATCAAAGGGTTTAAATCCTCAGTTACTGAAATAGATGATTCCGCTTCACTTGACTCCAAGAAAAAAGACTAACGTAATCATTAAGGGGTACTCCAACAAGTAGACGTACTAAAATACTATGAATAGTACAGCTTCACCTTAGGCTTCCTTAGGCTTCCTTCGCACTGCTAATGCCAGAAGTGCCCCAAATTCATATAATATCATTAGAGGAATTGCGACAATCAATTGGTTAATCGGATCAAAGGTCGGGGTGATAATCGCAGCCAATACAAAGGACAATACTAACCAGTATTTTCTGAACCGGCCTAAACTCTTGTAAGTGACTAACCCTATCTTAGCTAGAATAAATATAATTACTGGCATTTGAAAGCATATCCCCATCCAAAACAACAATCTAACCATAAGTCCTACTATATTGCTAACCTTGATGAAAGGAGTCGCAACTTCAGTGCCAAACGTAAGTAAGAAATGTAGTGCCGATGGAGTTAGGATAAAATAAGCAAATGCAACCCCTAATCCGAAAAACAATACTGAAAATGGCAACATTGTGAACAAATACCATTTTTCCCTAGTGCTTAATCCCGGAGCAACAAATCTGATTATTTGATAGGCAATCATGGGGAAAGCTAATACGAATCCTCCTAAGATAGAAACCTTAAAACTAGTAGACAAAAGTTCCGTAACTTCAGTGAAAATTAATCCTTGTTCAGAATACATTCCATAAAACTTTGCAGGTTGTTCCAAAAGAAGGACAATGTCTTGCCAAAATGAAAAACAAACACAAGTTCCCACCAATATAGATAGGACACTTATAATAAGACGCTTACGTAGCTCTCTAAAGTGATCTTTCAAAGTGATTTCTTTACTAGTCATCCGATTGCTTTTCTCTCGCGTTCGTGGCGTCTGTATCTAGTAACTTGTCCATGTATTTAAAATCTAGCTTTGCCTCATCTACGGCTTCATCGACCGTAGATTTTACATCTTCCCATGCATTCCGTAGGTGCCTCAAAGTCTTTACCAAATTTTTCAGCACATCAATGCTTTTCGTGGGACCTAGCACTATAAATGATATCACCACTACAAAGACAAGTTCCGTTAATCCAATACCAAACAAATTCATAAGTTATCACCCACAAACAAGCATTCTGGTTTGCATTTGGTATCTTTAACAAATTTGGTAATCTGAATATCTTGCTGCATATCTTCCATTATCTCAGTTAACTTACATACAGGTAAACCAAGTGCCCCAGAATAACAGCCTTCTAAAATTGTTACCGGCTTTAGGCTGTCATCTTGAATGGCGTAGCCACCAGCTTTGTCAAAGGGAGTACCTTTTATAATAGATTTATTTATTTCATCATCTGTATATTCCCTAGCACGGACTACAGTAGTTACACAATGGGTATTACTCGTTGTATTTACACTATTCATCACCGTAATCCCCGTATGTATGTAGTGATCTTTGCCACGGATCCTTTTAAGCATATTCCTGGCTTCCAGTACGGAACCAGGCTTACCGTAAATTTGACCTTCCATTTCAACAACACTATCAGCTGCTATCACAATATATCCAACATGTTTTTCTGCTACTTTCTTAGCTTTCAGGAATGATAGCCTGACCACCAGTTCCTTACCCGTTTCATTATCTTGAGGGGTCTCATCTACATCAGGAGATACGATTTTATAATTCCATCCCAGTGACGACAAGATATCTGCACGCCGCGGAGAGCTAGACGCCAACATAACAGGCAACTTATGCATCATGTAACCTAAGGTAAGTCATACTCTCTAAGTGATAGGTATTAGGAAACATATCAAAAGGAATTATCTCTTCTATAGAATATTTCGAGTTCAAAACTGCTAAATCTCGAGATAGAGTCTTTGGTTCACAAGAGATATATATGACTTTTTCTGGCGCCATGTCCAACAGACCATGCAAAGCCTCGGGGGCACAGCCTTTTCTAGATGGATCCAAGATCACGACATCAAAGAATTCTTTCATTTCTGAAATCAATTCTTCTGTCTTGCCAACTTCAAACTCCACGTTATCTAATCCGGCACTATTGGTCTTGGCATCCGAGACTGCAGCGGCAGAATCTTCTATCCCCAATACATATTTGACATAAGGAGCTAGCAATATAGACAAAGTACCAACTCCAGCATACGCATCCAGTATTTTAGATTCGCTATTAATCATTCCGGATCCCAAAATAGCATCAATTATTGCCGACACCTGCGCATTATTTACCTGAAAAAACGACGGCGAAGCAACTTTAAATCTTCTATCACCAATAACTTCATAATAATGAGAGTGACCTGTGTTTAAATCCAGACTGACATCTTTAAGTCTGGGCTGAATCAAATAACCTTCCGAAAAATCGCTCCCCCTAACCGATAACTGCCTGGTCTGAGAAGCCTTACCCTGCAATTGTTCCATGATTTTATTAATACGATTGCTCATTAACAAGCATTTTGATACGTGAACAAATTTACGGGTTTCTTTCCCTACAAATCCTAATAAACCTTCCTTGCTGATTGTGAATCGCGCGTGATTTCTGTAATGATTTTGTGCAGGACTAGGAATTATCTCTTTTACAACACCATCAGATAAATGAACTTGATGTGAAAGTGTTTTCATAAAGAGTTTTTTCTTAATTTCAAGCTGCTGTTTATATTTCAAATGTCTGTATTGACACCCAGTGCATTCTCCAAAGTACGGACAATCTACTTCTTGCCTATTTTCATTGGACTTGATCACTCGTATCACCCGAGCAGCCATATAATCTCTATGTACCCGAATAATTTCAGCAGTAACTCTTTCTCCTGGTATTCCTCCAAATACGACAACTTTCTGATCTTGAATGTGGCAAACCGTTTCACCTTGATCGGTCCAATCTTCTAGTTCAACTTCAAAAGTATCGCCCTTGTTAACACAATTTTGCATGCCCATAATCTATCAACTTTAAACCATAACTTGAAATTTAACAAAGGAACCAGATTATATGAGGTTGACCCTCATTACCGCCAACGATAAACTATATTCAATATTTTTCGCAATTAATTGCTCTGGAGGATTAATGGCTGGACCTATAGACGTAACCGATAACACTTGGGAAGATGATGTTTTAAAGTCAGATCTACCTATATTAGTAGATTTCTGGGCAGAATGGTGCGGGCCATGCAAAATGATAGCACCTGCAGTTCATGACTTAGCCGAAGAATACACTGGGAAGCTTAATGTCGCCAAGGTCGATATTGATAATTCCCCTGAAATCGCAACCAAATATGGAATCAGAAGCATTCCAGCACTGATATTTTTTAAAGATGGCAAGCCAGTCGATCAAGTAATAGGAGCATTACCCAAAGGCGCCTTAAAGAAAAAGATCGATTCTGTATTAGGTAGTTAATATTTAAGGGAGTGGATGGGGCCCGGTGGCTCCTGCGGACTTCAAATCCGTTGTGCTTCGTGAAGAGCGGGGTAG
>CAYFGT010000006.1:0-68958 GCA_964343075.1 uncultured Dehalococcoidia bacterium
ATTTAATAAAATTAGATGCTTTAAATCCATCTGATTCACCTGGTTTAGTCATCAAATTACAGACATGGATTTTCTTAGCTTTTGATTCTTTAATGGCATCTGCCACGCTATCTACCAAAAGATTAGGTAACACACTTGTATAAATGTCACCAGGTCCTAAAATTATTGCATCTGCTTTAGTAATGGCTTCGATAACGGGAGGATATACATACGCCTTAGGCTCCAAATCAATATAATCAATCGGCACATTTAAGTTATCTCGCCTAAGATCAATGCTGGATTCTCCTTTAATGAAATTCCCGTCTTCCAGCCTAGCTATCAAAGTGCTGCGTGTTAAAGTCACAGGCAGTACAGTACCTTCTACACCTAGCATTTTTGAAGCCTCTTGTATGGAGGTAATCGTATTTCCCGTGACTTCAGTAAGAGCGCTGAGTATCAAGTTTCCAAAATTGTGCCCGGTTAATCCATCTCCTGACACAAACCTGTAATCAAAAAGTTGCTTCATCAACTTACCGCGAGCGTCATCGGATGCTAACGCCATCAAACACTGTCTAACGTCACCAGGAGGTAAATGCCCTAATTCCTCTCTAAGCCGCCCCGAGCTGCCTCCGCTATCAGTCATGGTGACTACAGCTGTTAAATTACAGTTCTCATTGCGAAGCCCTGTGAGAGTGGTATGGTTACCAGTTCCACCACCAACCACTACTATATTTTTTTTATTTTTCCCTCTCGAGGAACCTGTCATCATCTGCATACGCTACCCGTCGGAATTATATTTGTGGGGGTAAAACAGTGTCAATCAATTTAGTATAGTACGTTGAGTAAAATGACGTTTTAAAGTTACAATGGGCCCCATAATATAAATTTTCAATGATTACGGATCAAATAGGAAACTCGTGGTGTCAAGAAAAGAACAATGGGAACAAAATATACTGAAACCTTTGACTGATAAATTTTCAGAAAGGAAAACAAACTTTGTAACGGATAGTGGATTTTCAATCGACACAATATATAGTTCCGAAGAATCTCACGTTACTCATACAACATTACCATTACCCGGAGAATACCCGTTCACACGAGGCATACAGCCCAACATGTATCGCGGCAGATTGTGGACGATGCGTCAATATTCCGGATACTCAACACCTGAGGCAACTAACGAACGATTTAAGTACCTACTTGACAACGGCCAAACCGGCTTGTCCATTGCATTTGATTTACCGACTCAAATTGGGTATGACTCTGATAGCCCATTAGCAAAAGGAGAGGTTGGGAAAGTGGGTGTTCCAATTTGTAGCCTCCTAGACATGCAAGATCTTTTTAAAGGGATCCCTATGGATAAGGTAAGTACTTCCATGACTATAAATGCTACCGCATCCATAATGCTTGCAATGTACATAGCCACTGCCAAATCCCAAGGAGTCGACCCTCATCAAATCAGTGGAACTATTCAGAACGATATTTTGAAAGAATATATCGCTCGAGGGACATATGCATTCCCTCCAAAACAATCTATGAGGTTGGTAGTAGATTCATTTACTTATTGCTCTCAATATCTACCAAAATGGAATACCATCAGTATAAGTGGTTATCATATGCGTGAAGCTGGCGCCAGCGCCACTCAAGAACTCGGATTTACTTTTGCCAATGCTATTGAATACATCAATCAAGCCATGAAGTCTGGTCTTAAAATCGACGACTTTGCTCCAAGACTCTCCTTTTTCTTTGTGGCACAAAATAACCTACTTGAAGAAGTCGCGAAATTCCGAGCTGCTCGAACTTTATGGGCACATATAATGAAGGAACGTTTTGGAGCCCAAGACGAGAGATCTTTAAAGCTCAGGTTCCATACACAAACCGCTGGTGTAAGCCTAACTGCCCAACAACCAGACAATAATGTTGTTAGATGCACTATCCAGGCGCTCTCAGCAATCTTAGGAGGCACGCAATCTTTACATGTGAACTCAAAAGATGAAGCCCTCGGGTTACCAACTGAAGAGGCAGTACAACTGTCTCTCCGCACCCAACAGATAATCGCGCACGAATCAGGAATAGCCGATGTTGTAGATCCTCTCGGAGGGTCCTATTACGTCGAGGCCTTGACTAAGGAAATCGAAACTGGAGCACTCGAATACATAAACCAAATAGATGCTATAGGGGGAGCGGTTGCAGCCATTGAAACTGGATTCCAAGCAAATGAAATTGGCGAATCTGCCTACAAACACCAAATAGAAGTAGATAGTAATGACCGCATAGTAGTTGGTGTTAATCAATTCAGTGATCCTACTCCAACAACAGTAGACACCATGGTAATCGATAGTTCCGCAGAGGAGTCCCAAACATTTAAACTCCAAGAATTGAAGAAAACAAGAAAATCAGACGATGTCTCTCAATCTTTGCACAAATTAAGAATAGTGGCACAGGGAACTGAGAACTTGATCCCAGTTATAATTGAATGCGCAGAAAACTTGTGCACCACTGGAGAAATTTCTTCAGTGTTAAGAGAAGTATTTGGGGAACATGATCCGAATAACACTTTCTAGCAAACATACCATACGTCCATAAAAACCATTTATTAGGAGGGACTAGTGATACTCACTGAAGAAGAAAAAATGCTCCAAAGCACCGTAAGAGAATTCGCGTTGCAAGAGTTAATACCTAACGCTTTACAAGCAGATCAAACCGAAGAGTTTTGGCATGAATCGTTTAATAAAATGGCAGAAATTGGCCTGACAGGGATAACCGTCGACTCTGCTTTCGGAGGTAGCGGTGCTGGTTACAGGCAGGCTGCTATCGCAATCGAAGAAGTCGCTAGAGGAGACGCTTCTTCTAGTGTTAATTTAATCGCACACTTATCTTTAAGCACCGCTACACTAAA
Organism: uncultured Dehalococcoidia bacterium; assembly: GCA_964343075.1. GTDB lineage: Bacteria > Chloroflexota > Dehalococcoidia > Lucifugimonadales > UBA3495 > UBA2588. The sequence continues at coordinate 2,879 of CAYFGT010000006.1, forward strand.
TGAATTTGGCAACCAATTTCAAAAAGACAAATACTTACGACAGATGGCATCAGGGAAATCTATCGGCGCATGGGCACTGACAGAACCGGGCGGTGGCTCAGATGCGGCAAACATTAGTACCACAGCTACTAGAGATGGGGATGACTACTTATTAAACGGTAGCAAAATGTTTATTACTAATGCAGATGTTTCAGACTACATGATCGTTTATGCAAAACTAGATAAGGCATCAGATTACAAAAGTATCACAGCATTTATCGTAGAAACAAATACCGATGGAATCACTGTGAATCCTCTCAAAGGCAAATTGGGAATGCGATCTTCCACTGCGTCTGAAATAGTATTTGATAATGCTAAGGTACCAGTTGAAAACAGATTAGGAGATGAAGGCACCGGATTCAAGAATGCAATGACAATCCTAGATTCAAGTAGAATATCTATAGCCGCCCAATGTGTTGGCATTGGACAAGGAGCATTGGACACTGCTATAAATTATGCAAAGTACCGTAACACTTTCGGGAAACCCATCACTCAACACCAAGCTATACAATTCATGATCGCCGATATGGCTGCAGCTGTACATTCAGCGCGGGTTGTGACAATGGATGCGGCATCTTTGAAAGATTCTAAATTACCATTCTCTAACGAAGCATCAATAGCAAAATTGATTGCATCAGAAATGTGTATTGAAGTTACAAACAAGGCACTACAAATCCATGGAGGTACAGGGTACTTCAAAGATACTAACATAGAAAGAATATTTCGAGATGCTAGGGTAACAACCATTTACGAGGGCACATCAGAAATACAAAGGTTGATAGTAGCACGGCAGACTCTTCAACAATATGAATAGGATCAGGATGATTTATTATGGTACATAAATGCGAAATTAATCATATAGACCACGTAGGGATAGCAGTCAAAGATATATATAAAAGTATCAATTTCTTTACCACAATATTTGACATGCCCAAACCGGAAGTATCAGAAATATTGGACCAACAAGTAAAAGCAACCCTCATTGAAGTAGGGGAAACACGCATAGAATTGCTAGAACCTACACACCCAGACTCACCAGTAGGGAGATTCCTGACCAACAAAGGAGAAGGACTACATCACCTTGCATTAAATGTAGAGTCTATTTCAGAGAAAATCGACGTTCTGAAACAACTTGATATAGACCTTATCGATCAAACCCCAAGAGAAGGTCTATCAGGAACAATAGCTTTCATCCATCCTAAAGCTGTCTTTGGTGTTTTAACTGAATTAGTAGAATCGGACATTTCAGAATAATCTGATGCCGAGTTTCTTAGTTCATGGGAATGACTTTTTAGTAGCTCAAGAAGTTAAAAGTATCGAACGAGACTTTGGAGCTGATGACCTTCTAGAGGGTAATAAAACCTTATTTGATTCCTCTAGTTTCAGTATTCCTAATTTCCAACAAGTAACTCAAGCTTTACCCTTCATGGACGTGATCAGGTTAGTGATCCTCGAGGATGTGGTAAAAAACAATACTACTGTAGGTACTTCTATTATAGATCAACTTGATAGCTTCCCCGACTCCACTTTGTTAATTATTAAAGAGCACACTAACAAAATTAATTCCTCTTTATCAAAAATTGATCCTAATAAGTTAATCGTACGGAATGTACAAGGTCCCTCCAACAACCGAGAACTTCATCAGTGGATCAAAGAACACGCACAAGATCGTGCTATACCCATAAGTCCTTCCGGGATCACAGCACTAGCGAATCACGTGGGGCTGAATTTATGGAACATGACTAACGAACTGGAAAAACTCAGCCTGTATACACAAGGATCACAAATTACCGATGCAGAAGTCAAAGAATTGGTTCATTCCACCGAGGACATTAATTTGTTCGGAACGATTGATGCGGTCATAGAACAGAAACGTGCCATCGCATTTCACAATATAAACACATTACTTGAAGATGGCCATGATACAAACAGCATCATACGTCTAATTGGTAGACAATTACGACTAATAGCTACAGCAAAAGCACTGTTAAATTCCAACACATCACATACTGACCTGAAACAAAAATTAGGAATCAATTCAAATTTCATCGTAGACAAAGTATTGTCTCAAAGCAAACAAATACCGTTGACTAACCTACTTTATATGTTTGAATGCCTTACCCAAGCAGATATAGATATAAAATCTGGAGTTGTCGAAGGACCTGTAGCCATCGATATCTTCCTCAACAAGATTACTTGACGTAATCACAGTACAACAGGCGCAATTTTACCACCTTTCAATCCTTGGATTAAATCTTCCAATTGGTGTACATCATGTTCAAAAAACGTACAAGCCTTGCCAATATCATTCAAATTATGTGCATCACTTCCACCCGTCATTGGTAAACCTGTAGCCTTTGCCAATTGGGCAGAAAAGGCATTCTCTTCGTTAGTCCCTCTACCATTAACCCCTTCTATGGCGTCACAAATGTCAAATAGTGGATCACATTTGGCCTCGTTGAGCCGGTAATCTATCAAAGATTGATCCATATCTTTCAATAATCTTCGGCGATAAGGATGCGCAGCCACCATTGCTCCACCGACCTTTGACACGCATTGAGCCAAGAAATCAATTTTATGCATTCCAAAAACGTATTCTCTCAATCCAAATACTAAGACATGCCCATTATCGGTATTGATTTCTGATCCTGGTAGGACTAGCAGTCCGTGTCGTTTACTTAAACGCCTAGCTTCTTCTGAAGGCCAAAAAGTATCATGCTCTGTCAGACATACAGCGTCAATATTAGCCTGCCTACACAAATCAATCAGAATATCTACACCCAATACACTGTCATCAGACTTAGGGAAAGTATGGTTATGCAAGTCGATTAACATCCCCATATTATAAGGCACGATCCATGAGGATCAGAAACTCATGTTAACCAAACCTTCCTCTTCAAGTATATTAATAATCCTACTTGCTTTAGTAGACCCAATCCTGAGCTGGCGCTCCAAATGTGAACTGCTTAAACTTGGGTATCTGACTGCCAGTTTTCTCGATTCATCCAGCAATTTGGTATCTATTACTTCATCGTCATCATCATCAGAGAAATCCATAGGTAAAGGCAAAAGTTCTGGACCATCTTGATTAACCCAATACTTAACCATAGCGTTTATTTCACTGTCTTTAACCAATGTTCCTTGAACTCGCTTAGGTTTAGGTGATGAGTTACTTAGTAATAACATGTCTCCTTGACCAAGTAGTTTTTCTGCTCCAACAGTATCTAATATCACTCTAGAATCCACATTAGAAGCTACCGCAAATGCAACTCTTCCTGGTATGTTCGCCTTTAATAACCCTGTAACAACTTGTACTGACGGTCTTTGCGTTGCTAATACCAAATGAATCCCTGTCGCTCTTCCTAATTGAGCCAATCTAACCAAATTATGCTCTACATCCCCCGATGCTGACATCATCAAATCCGCAAGTTCGTCCACAACTAGAACTAGATAAGGCAATTGTTCTTCTTGTTTGGTCTTCTTGTTATAAGCGGTGATGTTCCTGCTACCCGCATCTTCCATTAATCTGTATCTTCTGAACATCTCTCGCATCAATCCTTTGAGACCTCCCGATACCTCATCGGTATCTACAATCACCGGTTTTACAAGGTGTGGAAGCCCATTAAACGGCGTCAATTCAACGCGTTTTGGATCAATCATTAACATTCGCAGCTTATCGGGACCTTGTGTAAGCAACAGAGAAGCTATCAAGGAATTGATGCACACACTTTTCCCACTACCTGTAGAACCTGCAATAAGTAGGTGTGGTAGTGTAGCTAAATCCAAAGACACAGGTTGTCCTCCTGTGTCTTGACCCAAAGCTATAGGGAGGCCACCAGACTGTGTCATTTTTACAAATTCCTCTGAAGAGGTAACCAAACTTAATGGTACTTTAGCTGGTGCAGGGTTAGGCACTTCCAATCCTATAATTGGTTCTCCTGGCACAGGGGCTTCTATTCTTATGTATGGGGTTTGAAGAGCCAGTGCTAAATCTTTTTCCCTACTAACAATACTTTGCACTTTTACTCTATTTTTCTCTTTTGGATCCATTCCTGGAGATTTCAGAGACCACCCAGGTACCAATCCAAACCGAACTATCCGCGGTCCAGCTTTTATATCATTAACCTTAACCTGAACTCCATGATCCAACAAAGTTTGTTCAATTATTTCTTTCATCTTTTCTAGGGGTGCAGTACTTGTTGTTTTCCGCTCTGGGGATGATAAAAGACTATCATCAGGGGGCGTCCAACCAGATTTTTTATTTGGAACAACACTTTTAGAAGCTGTAGAAATACCAGTTGAAAGCATGGGTTTTTTAATCAGTTTCCTGTTTTCATTCTGTTTACGCCTAACAACATTTGGGATGACCATATTATTAATAGTTTGATTCGAACTATCTATGACCTCTTCAGAGTTTGAAGACCCCCTAGATACAAGTTTGGGGGAGGATAAACTAACTTTTTTCATGTCTATACTGCTTATTGTTTTAGGTGTTTTTACCCCAATTTTGATGATAACACTAGTCAGCTTCACTCCCCCATTAGTAGCTAGTTTTACGAGATCCAACAATATTTTCGAGCTGACCACACAAGCATTCAGATATAGCTTAAAAGTATTTCTCCATCGTACCACCATTGGTAGAAGTAACAAGATACCAATAAACAATCCCAACCTCACCAGTGGGTTTACGAGTCCTAATTGTATTATCCATCCACCAAAAAAGGTCATATACGACGCATTATCATAATAGGTAGACTGCCACAATGAGGCTAAAGTGTATCCTCCTCCGAACAACACAATTGTAAATATCCATATCTTCTTGAATTTCCATGCAAATTTAGGGCTAATTCGTAATACTAGCCCTAGAGATATCGTCCATACCCCTACATAAAACCACAACAGCCCAAGAGTATCTAGAAATATAATTTGGACTGGTTGTATAAAAACAATCCCTCCAACTACGACAGCTAATACCACTAACCACAATAAAATTTTCCGTATGTTAAACACAGAAACAACCTTGCTAACATTTGCCACCGTGTTATTCAATGAACCTAACATAAAATCTAGCCAATCACATTTGTTGATATTGATTATGTTAACAGACGATAATTATCCTAGTCTTACGATTTAATGCCATATTTTTACGAAAAAACGACATTACAGACAAGTTTTGGGTAAACTTGGTACATTTTGTAAATAATATTGCGGATAAATTCATCTAATAAGTCTATATCAGACTCTGAATTATCTATTAATCTGAGTATTTCGTCTTGTTTATCATGAATAGCCATTTCTATATCTTGGGTGAATGAAGTTTTATCGTTCTGACGAACAACACCGAATTCCAAACACTCGGGACGTAGTTCATCTTGCCGTGTCACGTTTATGTTAATCACACATAATCCGGAATTCGATACAGCGTCTCGTTCTTTCTGAAGACCTGCACACCCATCATACATTCTTCGGCCTTTCGTCCAAACTTCTTTTAAAACTAGCTTGCCTTCAATCCGAAAACCTGATGAGTCCAGAGCACCGATATCTCCATCAAGCATCAGAAATGCTCTATCATGATTTAATCCTGCATCCTGAGCAATCTTATGATGTTGAACCAAGTGTTTATGTTCTCCGTGAATTGGCACAAAATATTTAGGTTTAATCGTGTTAATCACCCAAGATAATTCATCTCTTGCAGCATGACCGTGAACATGCACTTTCTGTAGTGGTTCATAAACTACATTCTCACAATTGCCAACTAATTTATTGATAATATCCGAAACTTTTTTCTCATTTCCTGGTATCACACCAGAAGAAAGAATCACCGTGTCATATCTCTCCAGGCTCAATCCATCTAAATCATTATTCGCCAACCTAACCAAAGCAGACCGTGGTTCTCCCTGACTGCCAGTCATAACAATCACTGCTTCTGAAGCTTTAATTGTCCCCACTCTCTTCAAATTCACCACAGTTCCAGTTTGAGCTTTCAGATACCCATGAGAAAATGCTATGTCCGTGTATTTGATCATACTTCTACCCACAAAACACACCTTTTTGTTGTATCTTTCAGCAATGTCTATAATCCGTTGTACCCGACGGATCAACGAAGAAAAAGTAGAAAAAATACACCTCCCAGGCGCATTCTTTATAATGTCATCCAAAGGTTTCTCTAAGATATCTTCAGACTCTGTTATCCCCGGAATTTCTGCATATGTAGAGTCAGACATAAGAAGTGTGACATCTTCTTGCCCCAAACGCTCCAAATACGAACGGTCTGTGATTTGGTACGTATTATCTTCAAAATCTAATTTGAAGTCTCCTGTGTGAATCATCTTACCTAAAGGAGTTTCCAAACAAATCCCCATAGAATCCGGGATACTGTGGCTCATCGAGAACCACAACGCAGAAATATCATCAGTGATTTGATACTCAGTCTTTGGATTTACAACGATGATTTCATTCTTGAATTTAGTTTCTTTATTTAATAATAAAGCGGCAAACTTAGGTGCGTATATGCGGCATTTCCAGACAGATTCTAGAAACCTCAAAGCTCCAATATGATCTTCATGTCCATGGGTAATCAACACAGAAATAGGTTTCCCTGTATCCATCAAGTACTGAACATCAGGTATTATGAGATCAACACCTTTGAGATCTTCCGACGGAAATTGCAACCCACAATCCACAACAACCACTTGGTCAGGTGTTTCAATTGCCATCATATTCTTACCTATTTCACCCAGTCCACCAAACGGGATTATTTTATACTTTATTTCTGTCATAACAATTTCGTCTGATTGTCACCTTTATTACGGTTCATTTCCTTTGGATAATGCATACAATGTTCTTGGTATATTAGAGATATCGCGTCTCAACCTTTCTCTAAATTCCGTTCTTCTTAATGCAGCAGCAGGATGTAATACAGGGTAAATATTTCTTCCTTTAATCTTTTGAACCTGGCCCGCTATCTTAGTTATGGAACCATCAGTTATGAAATAATTCATGGCAAACCTTCCTAGCGGAACAATCAGCAATGGGTCTATTAATTCTATTTGTTCAGCCAAATAAACCTCACACTGACTGATTTCTATCAAGGAAGGGTCTCGATTCTTAGGAGGTCGGCATTTAACGATATTAGTGATGAAGACGGACTCTCGTGACAGTTCAATTTCTTCTAGTAAATGAGTCAATAATTTTCCGGCAGCACCTACAAAAGGCAGCCCCAAAGCATCTTCATTGTAACCTGGAGCTTCCCCAATAAACATCACAGAAGCGTTTACTGCCCCCACTCCAGGAACTGCATTGCTGCGATGGTTACATAATTCACAATTCCTACAAATTAGAATTTGCTCTGAGAGATTATTTAGGTATTGTCGTTTAGAATGTTCTGTCACAACCTAAAACTAATCAATTAATCGTCTATTCCAGCGTCTTTCAGATATGAAACCGCATCACCAACGGTTAGTATTGTTGCGGCATCTTCATCAGAAATCTCAACCGCGTTATCATCAGAGGAAAACTCTTCTTCGAAAGCCATAATTAATTCGACCAAATCCAATGAGTCTGCATTTAAATCCTCAACGAAAGAAGCAGATTCAGTGATATCATCTTCATCTACTCCAAGCTTATCTGCTACGATATCTTTGATTCTTTCGTAAATACTTGCCATGTTTACACCTCAGTTTGAATTTATTTATCCTATAATTTCTTCTATTACAGATCCAAGAACTCCGTTTACAAACTTGTATGAGTTCTCACTTCCGTATTTTTTAGCCATTTCAACTGCTTCATTCACTGCAACTTTAGTTGGTACACTGTCAATATATATAATCTCTAGAACAGCGATTCGTAGAATATTCTTGTCTACATGAGACAATTTTTCTACTGGCCAAGTCGCAACATGTTTGTTTATTATGAAATCTAGATCTTTTTTATTCTCCACTACTAATTTCGCAAGATCAGCGGATAAAAGTTCCCCGACATCATCAGCATGTTTCTCAACTTCAGTAGGAAGTTGGGAACTATACGAATCTTTTCTAAATTCCTCCGCGTACAATTTTTGCAGAGTCAATTCTCTAGCTTTTTTCTTGTCTGGTATACTCGCTCTTGTCATTAACATTATTTAATTACTTCTCATGAACGCGAATCAACGAATTGCTCTAACGTTTTCACACTTGATATAGAGTCCACAGTAACTTCTTTATTTATGCGCTTAATCAAACTGGACAGAACCCTGCTAGGACCGAACTCAATAAAATTATTTACTCCAGTATCAACCATGTATTGTATTGAATCTTTCCATTGCACACAGCTACATAATCCATTTAACAATTCTTGTTTTATGTCCTCTGCGCTGTTTACTGGGAGCCCAGTTGAATTAGCAATTATTGGAATCTGCGGATCACAAAATTCCATATCATCTAAAATTTTTGCCAACCCATCACTCGCATATTCCATTAAAGATGAGTGAAACGCCCCACTAACAGGCAGTGAAATCACTTTTCTAGCTCCCATGTCCGAAGCGGATTGTATGGCATCCTCAACACATCGAACTTCACCGCTTATAACGATTTGGTCACTAGAGTTTATATTAGCTATCTCAGCGCCAGTTTGATTACATAAGATATCAACTTGTTCTTCATTAAGACCAATTATCGCTGCCATCGTACCAGGTCTCGCTACTGATGCATCATGCATTAAACGACCACGCTCTTGCACTAATTTAAGACCATCAGAATAACTTATCACACCAGCCATAACTAAAGAGGTGTACTCACCCAAACTATGCCCAGCAGAACATTGGACTTTAAGATTGCTCTCGCCTAGCGCTTCGTTCAATACTCTCCAGCACGCAACACTCACCGCCAAGATAGCGGGTTGCGAACAGCTCGTATCTTCTAAATCTTTATCTGGACCATTGAACATAAGTTCGGACAACTTATAACCTAGCGTTTCATCTGCTTCCCGAAAAACTTCTTCCGCTATCCTATAGTTGTCATTCAGATCTTTGCCCATTCCAACTACTTGTGAGCCCTGCCCAGGGAAAACTGTTGACACCAACATTTCAGTTTCCATTCATACACTCCATCTGCCATCAATCCTAAAACACATTTCTTAAGATCAATTAGACTTCGATAACCTGTCTACCTCTATAGTATCCACAATGTTGGCATGCCACATGAGGCAGTTTAGCATTTTGACATCTATTACAACTAATTTTATTAACCCTAGCGAGCCTATAAGAACTAAGTCTCCTGCCTCTTCTGGCTCTAGTTATTTTCTTTTTTGGTAATGCTCCCATTTTTCATCCTACTTTTATAAATTCTCTTTAGTTAATTCTATCAAAGCGTTCCATCTAGGATCAGTTGGCCGCTCCTCACATTCGCAATCTAACTCATTCAAACTTATGCCACATAAAGAGCATATCCCTTTACAAGCTGTTGAACAAAGTAATTTTATATCGTTTGCAACTATAGCAGATTGTCGTATTAATTCTTCTACATCCAGTTCATGTTTCTCATCAATCAGAAAGCCATCATGCTCAATTTCGTTCGCTATTAGATCCAAAATTGAAACGAATTCTTGCTCCCCCTGAATATCCACGACATATTCGAACTCATTCACGCATCTACTACAAAACCCTTTCATTTTTCCTGTGCCTGTCACATTCACCCAAATACCTTCATGCATTTTGCACATATTTATTATCATTCCATTCGAAACAAGAATGTTCTCAATCAAATAATCTTCTTCTGTAACGAATTGAGAAGATGTCCCTGTCGGGCTTAATAACATTTGTGATACGTTATATTTCATGGAGTTTTTTTTAGTGTTAGGTGAACTAACTAAGCCGCCTAAATAAATGTACAAATAGATATTTTCGTGCCTAATCTTACTCTTCAAGAAACCATTGTCAAGTAAATTAAGGTACTCCTTACAAGGTACTTATCGGGGTTTTTGCGTAAAAGTTCATTTTCCTAGCCTGAAATGGTTTTTTCGCCCGCCTCTTTTATGCAATTAACAATTTGTTCTGTGGCAGTCCCAGGGCCAAAAACTTCATACACTCCCATTTCTTTTAGTAAAGGTCTATCTTGCTCTGGGATAATTCCTCCCAATACAATCATGATATCGTCTATATTCTGTTCTGTTAACAAGTCTAGGATCTCTTGCGTCATTTCTAAGTGTGCCCCAGATAATACACTCAGGCCCAAGACTTGCACGTCTTCCTGTATGGCAGCTTTCACAATCATTTCCGGAGTCTGGCGGATACCTGTATAGATTACTTCCATTCCCGCGTCTCTCAGAGCTCGAGCTACTACCTTTGCTCCTCTATCATGGCCATCTAGACCAGGTTTGGCTACTAAAACTCGTGTATTTCTTTTCTGCATTGTTTCCCTTATCCGTATCTTAATTATCTCTCTTCAAAAACTTGTTCACATGGCCACAAATAACAAAATGCAAACTCATGCTTAACTTTACCGTCAGCCTGCTTCCATGCCTGCAATATGATTTCTTCTGAATGATTTTTTAGTTCTCGTTTGGTTAAACCATATTTTAAAGTCGCTTCAGAATCACATCCAATTCCTTCGAGTTCTCCTTTTACTCTATCTAACCTTTGTAACACTTTGATACTCAATATTTCATTATTCCTTGCGAAATTATCTTTCCATTTGTGGCCGGTCCAATGATCTGTTAGATGATCACAAGTTAGAGACTCAAATGCAACTTGAGTCTCTGAAGTACAAGCCCATACAGTGACCAAAATAAAAGGCACTAAAGCCACCAATATCACTGTTTTGTTCTTAATCATTCATTTTCTCCCCAAGGTTTACAATGCCATTTACAAGGATATCACGTATTATAATCAAATTGCCCAACGTGTTATGCATCATGTCAAAAATCCGATATAATACTACACCCTAATAGTTGCCCCAGTAACTCAGTGGATAGAGTGACTGCCTTCTAAGCAGTAGGTCGTAGGTTCGAATCCTACCTGGGGTACCATGAACCAACACTCTCCTTTAACATTACAGCATTTTGGCCACTCAACATGATTGAAATCAGTACTTTTTAAGTTAAAAATAACTTAAATTCGTAAATCAATCATGAAATTCTCATGATTTTTGCAAGAAAAGTTGCAAATAATGCAAAGGGATATATAATGTGAACAATAGAGGGGGCCCACGGGCAAGTTAAACTCCTCTTGTACAATCAACCCGAGGAGGTCGACAGGTGGCACTGTCAGATAAAACATTACAATGCTCAGACTGTGGAGCAGATTTCATATTTACAGTAGGTGAGCAAGAGTTCTTTAATTCGAGAGGGTTCGTAAATGAACCAAAACGATGTCAGCCTTGTAGGAGCCAACGAAGATCTGAACAAAGATCTAGTGGTCCCCGCGAGTTGTTCGACATTGTATGTGCCGAATGCGGTGTAGAAGCACAAGTGCCTTTCAAACCAAGAGGTGATAGGCCAGTGTACTGCAGCGATTGCTTTAGCAACAACCGAGAATAATTCAAGATAAACTCTAAACACAATACGGCTTTTAGCACTAAGTACTTAGTGCTAAAAGTTAAACTACAAGATTGATATTTCCCTCCAGTAACGTGTCTGCGTCTTAAAACTCCACGTAGACGCCCGCTTCTAGAATGTAATACCATATAATCAGACAAGCTGAAGATATGCGTAAATGAAATACTCAAACCTTAATGACTATATTCTTGCGTTAGAGAAACACGGCCTACTAAAAAGGATCAGCACCGAAGTCTCAACAGACTTAGAAATAACAGAGATTACAGACCGAGTTATGACTGATAACGGTCCTGCGTTGCTATTTGAGAATGTAACTGGACACAACATCCCTGTACTCACCAATCTTTTCGGATCCCATCAAAAGATGGCTTTAGCACTTGGAGTAGATGATGTTAATGAAATAGCTGACAGGATATCTAACTTATTAGGGACAGTTCAAAACCCTCCTAAGACTCTGATATCAAAGCTTAAACTGTTAGGAGACATGATAAATATCGGCAGGCTCTCACCCAAAACCGTTAAAAAAGCCCCTTGCCAAGACGTAGTGATATCAGGTGATGATGTTAATTTGCTCAATTTTCCTATACTAAAAAATTGGCCCCTGGATGGCGGGAAATTTATAACCTTGCCTCTTGTGATTACCCAAGATCCCAACAAGTCATCTCAGAATTATGGGATTTACCGAATGCAAATCTATGACAAAAACACAACGGGGCTACACTGGCAAACCCATAAAGGAGGCGCTGAACATTATCGCAATACTATTGAAAAACTGCCTGTATCTGTAGCCATTGGAGCAGATCCTACAACAATTTGGTCCGGATCTGCTCCACTCCCTCCTGATGTTGATGAGATGCTTTTAGCAGGATTCATAAGACAGAATCCTGTGGAATTAGTCAAATGTATATCTAATGATTTAAAAGTTCCTGCTAATTCTGAAATAGTGCTAGAAGGATACGTACTAAAAGATGAAAGTAGAGTGGAAGGCCCATTTGGGGATCACACAGGATATTACTCAGAAGCTTCTGAGTATCCTGTGTTCCATGTTACCACTATCACTCACAGAGCTAATCCAATTTACCCGTCTGCATTAGTAGGCAAACCTCCCAAAGAGGACTACTGGATGGGTAAAGTTACCGAAAGAGTCTTCCTGCCTTTAATAAAGTTAACCATCCCTGAAATCGTCGATATCAATATGCCTGCAGAGGGGATTTTTCACAATATGTTGATAGTGTCAATTGCCAAGAAATACCCAGGACAAGCCTATAAAGTGATGAACGGTCTCTGGGGAATGGGTTTATTAAGCCTAACCAAAACGATTATAGTAGTGGACGAATTCGTTGATATTCATAACCTTTCTGAGTTGGCTTGGAGAGTACTATGCAACGTAAATTACGCTACAGATATGTTGGTTAGCAAGGGACCGTTGGACGATTTAGATCATTCCAACCCATCTAGCAAATTCGGAGCAAAACTCGGTGTCGATGCTACCCGAAAGATCGCAGGAGAAGGGTACACTTCACACTGGCCGGATGACGTTGATATGAGTGAAGATATAAAACAACTTGTAGATTCGAAATGGGAGGACTATGGGTTTTAAATGACAAAGCGAATATATTTCATACATAAATTCCCAGTATACATGTCCTCAATACGGATTTGGGAATCTCTGTTCGCTCTTCCTTTCGCATTCCTAGCTATGATCTTAGCTTCCGAAGGCTGGCCAACTATAAACGATCTGATCTGGGTAACTATTGCAATGATAACTGCTCGAACTTTTGCAATGTCGATGAACAGACTCGCTAATGAAAAAGAAGATTCCCAAAATCCGAGAACCATGAATCGACACTTACAATCTGGCTTGCTAAACCACAGAGATATGTGGACATTAATCATACCTAGTGCTATATTTTTTCTATTAGCAGCTTATATGCTCAATATATTTGTCTTCTTTTTAGCACCTTTAGCATTAGCCTATATAGCGTTTTATTCGTTTTCTAAATATATAACATGGCTTTGCAATATCATATTAGGATCTTCATTAGCTATAGCGCCAATTGGAGCATGGTTTGGAGTAACAGGGGTTTTTAGTTTTACAGCTTTGATACTAGGTTTGGCAGTTACTTTATGGGCGAGCGGATTCGATATAATTTATGCATGCCTAGATTATGAATTTGATACAAGGTATGGAATCAATTCTATACCCGCTAAGTTTGGCGTTTCTAAAGCCTTAGGAATGGTAAAACTACTTCATGGAGGAGCAATTCTGACCTTATTAATGCTGGGAATCATCATGGATTTGAATATCTTATATTTTATTGGATGTAGCATTGCCAGCATACTATTAGCTTATGAAAACATGCTAGTAAAGCCCCATGATCTGTCCAAAGTCAATATAGCGTTCTTCCGAATCAACGGACTTATATCTTTGGTACTATTAATCTTCACTGGAATTAGCGTGATAATCATATGACAAGCCAAGAGCCTTACCCATACATAATTGGTATATCAGGTGCGAGTGGCGCAATCATATCTAAAAAGATTGTTAGCGAACTGCTTACTAGAGATCTTGAAGTAGTAACAATATTCTCTAACGCTTCCAAATTAGTGTGGGATCAAGAGCTTGACTCCTCATATCAAACAGACATTATCGAGTGGTCTGAATATCCAAATTATAAGAATTATGCAGTAGGTGACTTAACTGCACCAATTGCAAGCGGTAGTTATCACACCAATGGAATGATAATAGTCCCATGCAGCATGAATAGCGTTGCGAGTTTGGCAAATGGGATCACCAATAATTTACTACTCCGGGCTGCAGACGTGTGCCTGAAAGAAAATAGACCACTGACAATCATACCAAGAGAAACTCCATTACACGCTATTCATTTGAACAATTTAGCGAAACTTGCCAGCATGGGCGCCACTATAATGCCAACAGACCCACCTTTTTATCTTAATCTTAAAACAACAGACCAAATAGTGGACTATTTCGTTGGAAAAGTTTTAATTCAACTAGGTATTGAAACCGAATTACCAGAACGTTTTAGATATCAAGGAAGGCCTGAATAGTGCCGTCAAATCAACGAACAGAACCCGAGCAGTCTTATGTCAATAATGTCTTCCGCAATATCACTAACCATTATGACCGCATGAATACCATAATGACGTTTGGAATGCACCATTTATGGAAAACCAAACTCATAAAACTGGTATCCTCAGATCATCCCACTATTTGTGTTGATATAGCTACAGGAACCGGAGACATTGCTCATAAATTATCTAACATACCATCTGTAAAACATGTGTTAGGCACGGACATATTACCTTCCATGCTGACATTAGCTAAGAATAAAAAGCAACAGAACACTAAAAATTCCTACTTCACAAGCACCGCTGTTAAGCTACCTATTAAGTCCAATGTAGCGGACGTAGTCACAGCAGGATTCAGTTTGCGTAATATGCCTGACCTAGAAAAATCCATCTCTGAAATGACGCGAATTACAAAACCCGGAGGCGTAGTTTCCACTTTAGAATTAACCCCATATAAATCTCAAATAGTCGGGAAATTGATAGGAATATATTTCCATAAAATCGTTCCTATAATAGGGTCATTAGTAAGCAATAATCGGACCGCATACACTTACTTACCACAATCGGTAGATAATTTCATTGATGCTGAGGAGTTAAAAGCTCTTTTCGAAAAATGTGGTTTGCAAAATGTAAAGTATTCCAAATTAGGCCTAGGAACGATAGCGATACACACAGGAATAAAGTCTTAATTTTTCCATTCATACAACCTAGATATAACATTGTATATGGATATACATTAAGATAGAATCTATTCTATTCAATTATCACGAAGTGGTCAGCTATGCCTTCAATATTCGACAAACTTGAAATTATATTGCGCCGTAATGATGAGATAGAAACTCTGATGGCAACGCCTGAAGTAGCTTCTGATTTCAACAAGATCCAAGCGTTGGCCAAAGAACGGTCGTCAATTGAGAATTTGGTCAGTATTGGGCGCACCTACGAAGAGCTTGTCACCGAAAAAAATGATTTAGAAGAATTGGCCAAAGATTCGTCTGACACTGAATTGAGTAATATGGCTAAACAAGAACTATCAAATATCTCTGACCAAATTAAGCATCTAGCTAACGATTTGGAAGTTGCATTATTACCCAAAGATCCTAACGATGAGCGCGATGTCATAGTTGAAATCCGAGCAGGAACAGGCGGTAGAGAAGCAACATTGTTCGCTGCCGACCTATTCAGAACTTACACAAAATACGCACAACTGCATGGATGGAAAACTGAAATCATGGATTCCCATAATGCGGACTTAGGAGGCTACAACAAGATCGTTTTCGACATCCACGGGCAAGGTGTATACAGCAAATTAAAATTTGAGAAAGGCGTACACAGGGTTCAACGTATACCTGAAACTGAAACCCAAGGCAGAATACACACATCTACTGCAACCGTTGCTGTACTGCCAGAAGCAGATGATGTTGAGGTTAATATACATCAAGATGACTTAAGAATAGACATATTCCACTCTGGTGGACACGGAGGGCAAAATGTTAACAAAGTAGCAACCGCTGTACGTATAGTCCATAACCCGACTGGGATAGTGGTAGTATGCCAAGACGAAAGATCACAATACAAAAACAAAACGAAAGCTATGTCCATGCTCCGAGCAAAAATATATGAAGTTGAGCAGCAACGACATAGCGATGAAATCAGCCAAAATCGACGAGAACAAGTCGGTAGTGCAGAAAGATCGGAAAAAATTAGAACCTACAATTTCCCTCAAGATCGCATAACAGATCACAGAATATCTTCGAGTTTCTATGGAGTGAGCAAAATCTTAGACGGGAACCTAGACGAAATTATAACTTCACTCATGGACTGGGAACGAGCAACTTTAATGGAAGAAGTGAAAGCCTAATCATACAACAATTAACACCATCCAAATTACGCACTTATATCGCAAGGAAACTATCGGTAGCCGGAATTACTGAAAGTGATTTAGAGGCCGATATTATAATTATGGAATCCCTGGATATCAGTAAAGTCGATCTTCTAACTGCAACACACTTACACATAAATTCACACCAGTCAAAATATATAGACACCTTACTCAACCGCAGGATAAAACGAGAGCCCCTAGCTTATATTCTGGGGCATCACTATTTCTTTGGATTAGACTTTCACGTGAATAGTAGTACTTTGATCCCTCGACCTGAAACTGAATTGCTAGTGGAGCAAGTTTTGTTGCTAGCCGACGAGCGACCCAATCTTTCAATAGCGGACATTGGAACAGGAAGCGGTATCATAGGTATATCACTTGCACTGCATTTACCCACATCCAAAATATATGCAACAGACTTATCCAAACAAGCCATACAAACGGCTCAAACGAATGCTAAATATCACAAAGTAACAAACAACATCACGTTCAGAATCGGTGATCTGTTCGCCAATACCTCCGACACATTCGATATTATTGTGTCTAACTTGCCTTATATCCCATCCGAGCGAATTCCAACTTTAGATAAGGAACTATCCTGGGAACCAATTCTAGCCCTCGATGGTGGTATTGATGGGACACAAATAATATCGAACTTAATCTCTAGAAGTAGACCGCACATCAATCCTAATTCGGTAATATTGCTTGAAATTGATAACTCTCATGGTCATATAGTACGAGAACTGGCACACAAAGTGTTCCCGGCGAGCAATATACAAATTAAGCAAGATTTACAAGGATTTGATAGGATACTAATTATCAAGCCCAATAAAGAAACCGAATCGTAATATTTGATATGAAGGGAGATTGTTATGGCTACTAACACAAATATATATACAGAGACTGAATATAACGTAGTTGGAACCAGACCAGTGCGCCACGATGGGTACGAAAAAGTTACAGGAGCAGCCAAATATGGGGCCGATATACAACTATCCAATATGCTTTACGGAAAGGTACTTCGGAGTCCTCATCCCCATGCAGTAATAAAATCAATAGATACTACAGCCGCAGAGTCTATGCCTGGCGTAGAAGCGGTGATGACTCACAAAGATTTTCCAATCATCGAAGACCAAATGATCGACCTCGCAGAAACTAGAGCTAACGCAAGGCTCATGGCCGAACACCTGATGGCACACAAAAAAGCTCTTTATAAAGGCCACGCAATCGCTGCAGTTGCTGCTACAGACCCCCATACCGCTGAACTAGCACTAGACTTAATAAAAGTAGAATATCAAATACTAGAACCAGTACTAACATATAAACAAGCGATCCAACCAGAAGCTCCACTTTTGCATGATGATATGACTACACATTTCAAATCAGAAAGATTCGCTAGAGGAGATGATTCCGGAACCAAAAGCAATATCGCAAGCCATATACAACACAAATTAGGGGATACTGCTGAAGGTTTTAAAGCATCAGATTTTGTTTTAGAGAGAGAATTCACAACTGAAACAGTACATCAAGGTTACATAGAACCTCATGCATCGACTGCAACTTGGCCTGGAGATGGCAGAGTGCACATCTGGACTTGCACTCAGGGGGCATTCGGAGTCCGATCCGCAACTGCTGCCATATTAGGACTACCCGAATCCATGGTGAAAGTAACACCCACAGAAATCGGTGGAGGATTCGGTGCCAAAGCGACGACCTACTTGGAGCCTGTAGCGGCCGTCTTATCACAAAAAAGCGGCAAGCCTGTAAAAGTAATAATGTCCAGAAAAGATGTATTTGAAGGGACAGGACCAACTTCTGCAACGTGGGCAAACGCAAAAATTGGATTTATGAATTCTGGAATCATCACTGCCATCGAATTGACAATGTATTTTGAAGCAGGCGCATATCCTGGTTCTCCTGTCGGAGGCGCCACACTTTGTGCAACAGGTCCTTATAACGTCGAGAATCTACTGATAGACGGATATGACGTTGTATGTAACAAACAAAAAGTTCAGGCGTATAGGGCTCCTGGACAGCCTCAAGGTGCATTCGCCATTGAACCAGTCATAGACGAAGCTGCAATTCTTCTCAATATGGACCCGATGGAACTCAGGCTATTAAATGCGGTCAAAGAAGGTGATCGCATGCCTAACGGAGTTCGCCACCCAAGAATTGGATGTATAGAACTAGAAGAAGCCATGAAAGAACATCCTCACTATAATGAAAAATTAAACAAACCCAATCAAGGCAGAGGTATAGCCGTCGGATATCGTTGGCAGGGCGGGCAAGTATCTTCAGCTACTATAAATGTTAATAATAATGGCACCATAAACCTCATAACCGGCTCTGTGGATATTGGGGGATCTCGGACAGCGGTTGCAATGCAAGCCGCTGAGGTTTTAGGAATCACCTCTGATGAAGTCTCACCTATCGTTGCTGACACAGATATGGTTGGTTATACCGCCAATACAGGGGGCAGCAGAACCGCTTATGATACTGGACTAGCTGCAATCGAAGCTTCCAATCTTGTCATCCAAGAGATGAAATCCCGAGCGTCGCTATTCTGGGAAGTACAACAGGAGGATGTCAAATTTGAGAATGGTACATTTACATGTATTAAGAATCCAGAAGATACGTTATCTTTCAAAGATATAGCTAGGAGACAGATGGGGAGCGGAGGACCCATAACTTGCTCGGCATCTGCAACTTCAACAGGAGTCGGGCCCATTATTGCAGGCAATATAATCGATGTGGAAGTTGATCCTGAAACTGGCAAGGTATCCATACTGAAATGCACTTCATTTTTAGACGTTGGTTTTCCTGCACATCCAAGCTACGTCGAAGGCCAAATACAAGGTGCTACTGTACAAGGCATAGGGTGGGCTTTGAATGAAGAGTATGTCTATAACGACAATGGAGCAGTGGATAACGCAAGCTTCTTGGATTATCGAATGCCTACTAGCCTTGATGTCCCAATGATTGAGTCTGTTATGGTTACAGTGCCTAATCCGAGACATCCGTTTGGTCTACGAGGAGTCGGGGAAGCTCCAATAATTCCCCCATTATCTGCTATACACAATGCAATCAACGATGCGTTAGGTGTGCGGATAAACTCGTTACCTATCACGCCAAACAAAATCCTACAACATCTAAACAAATAAAATTAATCAGAGTGAGACATGTCTAGCAAATTAAGTAAATGCCATAACACCAAAGATTTTAGAAAACTTGCAAGAAAACGGATACCGTCACCTATTTTCAATTATCTAGATGGCGGAGCAGATGATGAAACGACATTAGCAAGGAATACCGACTCTTTTGAGGCATGTGACCTAGTTCCTAACGTATTACGAAGCGTAGGAACCATAGATACTAGTGTTTCTGTGATGGGCAAGAAAATCAACACACCTTTGTTCTTCTCTCCTACGGCACTGCAACGCCTATTCCATCATCAAGGAGAAAAAGCTGTAGCAAAAGCGGCAGAAAAATTTGGTACTTACTGCGGAATATCATCATTAGCAACAGTTAGTATCGAGGAAATAGCAAAGAACTACTCTTCGCCTAAAATGTTCCAGTTATATGTACACAAGGACCAAGGCTTAAACAATAGCATGATAGAAAAATGCATTGAGCACAATTTTGACGCTTTAGCAATAACGGTTGATACTATCGTGGCTGGAAATAGGGAACGGGATTTCTACACAGGGTTCACTACCCCGCCCAAACTGACACCCAAAAGCATGCTCAGCTTTGCGACCCATCCGGCCTGGACGGCAAACTATCTTTTCCGCGAAAAATTTGAATTGCCCCAACTACAAAGCCACGTCAAAGAAGGTACAGATGTGAAAGTATCGATTGGAGAATATTTCACGTCACTGATTGATCAGAATATGAATTGGGACACTATCAATCAAATCAGTAAGAAATGGGGGAAAGCATTATGTATTAAAGGGATCATGTCAGCTGAAGATGCCAAGAAAGCGGTTGATATCGGGGCTACCGCAATTATGGTGTCTAACCATGGAGGTAGACAACTTGACGGCTCCCGGGCACCATTTGATCAATTAGCTGAGATCGTTGACGCTGTTGGAGACAAAGTAGATGTCATCTGTGATGGCGGTATACGGCGAGGAACCCATGTGCTAAAAGCCCTATCACTGGGAGCAAAAGCCTGTTCTGGAGGGAGAATGTATTTATATGCATTAGCCGCAGGCGGGGAACAGGGGGTAGAACGTGCTATGCAACTAATGCAAGACGAGATCGAACGAGGCATGAAACTAATGGGCTGTACGAACATAAATGAATTAAGCAGAGACAATATAAGGTATAGATAAGCTTTCTATGAAACAGAATTTACATCTATTTTTTCTGTAACAGAGTGAGTAGTGCCGCCAAAAGTAGGAATCCACGAAGAATGCTTCCCAGGTCCTCCTGTAACACCAATCAATAAATCAGAAGTTTCTCTGACCATCGGTACTGGCCCTTTAGGGATTTCCCCAAATCGCTCCATAAGAGTATCATGAGTATATCTATCTAAGGGTATTAATGCATGCTTCATAAGCCACTCGATAACATCTTGCTTAGTGAACCCATCTCTTGCTATAGTTTCTGCATGTTCGGGGCCAAACAACAAAACCGTTTGACCACCAGTATATGCATTGTTAGCTCCTGTCACCCCCATAGCTCCAGCAACAATCGTTAATATTTCTTCTGCTGACCTACCTGTATGATCATTTATATTGTGAGGAGATTCTCCTGCAACTACAGTAACTGTACTATCGTCAATATCAAATCCCATATCTACATGGATCGGTTTCCAAGGAGTCAAGTCTTCATTTTCTCCTATGCAAAACGAAAATTTCCCAGGGGAGCCTTGAGAAGACATATCGCCAATACCGGGATTCCCTCCTCCTACATTTAACAATATTAATCTCATAGCTCTGCCAATCACTGCATTAGCAACGAACCCTGGTCCAAACACTCCGGAAGAACAATTAATGTTCAATGCTTCTCTAATAGGACCATTAACAATCATCAATACACCACACGGGTGTGTGGTAGCTTGTATGGCATACAGATTAAATTCCGGCTGTATAATAGCTTTTATCGCCGCAATTACTACAGGAAAATGCTCCGTACGACACCCTGCCATAACTGCATTAATGGCAACTTTTTCAATAGTTGCCGCCCCCCAATTCGGAGGTATCTCTCCCAATACATGACCACGATCAAATCCGCTAGATGCTATCATAGCGTCTACTCTGTCTGGAGTCGGGGGAATTATAGGAAGCCCATCACTCCAACCGTGTTTCGTAAAATAATCGTTGATTGCTTCGGAGGATGATGGCAATGAAATTATTTCATTAGGATCCATGAAGTTACGCTCCCATCCATCCTTTAATGATTTGATCTACAAAAACGTCTGCTAATTCTTTCACTTCCTTTTTCTCAATGCCTCCAAAGGGATGTTTCCCAATAGCGACTGGTAAATCAGGCATTCCAAGAGTTTTACTTTCCGAATCCGCAAGTCTGATAAATCTATCAGAACATATTGTGACCGTATTAACATTTAATTTCTCTAGCTCAACCGCGTCATGGATACACCATGAAGTGCACGAGCCTCAATCTGCTAAACCTATTATTGCTAAGTCTATTTCTGTAGCCATGATCTCTAATGTTTCTTCGTCAAGAGGTATAGAGGCCGTCCATTTACTGTAATAAGTAACATCAGATAAATTCAATTTTGGAACTAATATGCTCTCTAGACTTTTAAATATCACTTCACCATTTGGTTTGTTATTCCACAAAAATCCAAGCCTCTTACCTTCCAGATTTTCAGTTCGATTAGACAATTCGTTTCGCAGTATTCTGGGTTTCGCGGTAGGATTTAATACCGAAATAGTATCTAACATCATCTACTCCTAATTATTCAGGATGGTTTATACACTGTCGTTGTAATACACTATGATAACCTATCATATGAAAGGATTGTACAGTGGAACAAAGCATCTATTCGGACAGACGTAACAAATTAATGGACTTCATCGGAGAAGGAGTCGCAATTATAGCCTCTGGAGTAGAAAAAACCCGAAACAACGACGTTAACTATATATTCCGACAAGATTCAACGTTTTGGTATTTTACAGGTTTTGAAGAACCTAATTCTGTAGTTGTATTAGCCCCAAATACCGACAAACCATACACCATGTTCGTACCTCCATACGACGAAAATTACGAGACTTGGGTAGGGCAAAGAGCAGGGATAGAAGGAGCCATCGGTCAGTACTTAGCCGATCAGGCATTCCCTATAGAAGACCTTGAAACCCGCCTACCTCAGCTATTATCTGACACCTCTACTCTGTATTTCACTCCTAACCCGGACCATGATCTGGATCCCTTAATTAATAAAATACTCTCTTCTCAACGTAGAAATCATTCAAGAGGGGGAGCATTAATCACAAATGTACGAGATCTCTCTAGTATCACATCCAATATGCGATTAACCAAAACAGACCAAGAAATCACACAAATCAAAAAGGCAATAGACATAACAGATAAAGGATTTATCAAAGCATTCTCCAATACACTCCCAGGAAAATATGAATACCAAATTCAAGCAAGCTTAGAATCCCAATTTAGAGACCTTGGTTCGCCCAGAAACGGATATCCTTCGATTGTTGCCGGTGGCTCAAACAGCTGCACACTCCACTACATTAAAAATGATGAAGTTCTAGCTGACGGAGACCTTCTTCTTATCGATGCTGGAGCTGAATTTGATTATTACACTGCTGACATAACCAGAACATGGCCTATAAACGGCAAGTTCTCAAGCGAACAGCTTGAAACTTATTCAATTGTATTAGCAGCTCAGGAAGCCGCTATAAAATCAATCAAGCCTGGAATTACCTTTGAAGAGGTTCATCAAGCTGCTCTGAAAATCTTAGTGCAAGGGCTAAAAGATCTAGGGATTCTCAAAGAATCCCTAGATTCTATAATAGAAGAAAAATCGTATGCCCCCTATTATATGCACGCGACTTCACACTGGCTTGGTCTCGATGTCCATGATGCCGGGATCTACAGGAACTCCAAAGGATCTATCAAACTTGAACGTGGCATGGTTCTAACTGTTGAGCCAGGTTTATATTTTGGGAAACTAGCCCCCAATGTACCTAAACAATTTCAAGGTATCGGAATTAGAATAGAAGACAATATCCTCGTTACCGATGTCGGATTTGATAATCTATCACGCAACATACCTAGCCTTCCTAACGAGTTGGAACAATTGATTGGGACGGGGTCATAATTCTAGAATCAACCCTCCAGCATCGTATATAAAATAAAGACCAAGCACTCCTATAAAGCCATTCAGTAAAAGCATAACTAAATTATAAATATGGTCACTCATTAATCGTTTACCATGATGTATCCCTAGTGATAGGGTACAATTCCAAATATAATCTGACATTATATGACCGATATAGAAGCACATGATGCCCCCAAAACCATATGTGTAAGACCATAATATGTAAGCTAATCCTACGGTGCTCCACCACACAACAAAGTATGGATTGCATAAACTAACAGCAAACCCCTTATATATATAAACAGCAGACCTATTGCCTGGCATCATCGGAAGAGATGTACGAAAAGGTAAAGTAGCCTTATTTTTAAAGCCTTTTACACTCAAATATAATAGGAATCCTCCTCCCAAAACTCCGATGAGAATACGTACTGGTCCATAAGACATAAACGGTGCTATCCCAAGTAACAGTACACAAACTATGATTAATTCACATAAAGCATGGCCAGTCGACAATAATACTCCGACTTTTGGCCCATCAATAATAGAGTCTCTAACATTGAGTGCGGTCACCGGGCCAGGGGCTAAAGCTCCGGAAAAGCCTACTAGTAGTGAAGTCCCAAAAATAACAACAAATACATTACTTAACATATCTGTATCTAAAATTGGTAGTTTATCATTGTTTCAGAAGTTGATAGTCAAAATAAGTTAAATCGTCTAACAAAACTGCAGCAGCTGATACATCTAATCCTAATGTGGAATCAGTTTTCACAGCTATCGTGTAGGCACCCGAACTAACCGCACTAGCAATTCCTACAGGAGAATCCTCTACAGCTATACAGTCAATGGGACTTATTCCTAATTTTTCCGCTGACCTCAAATACACTTCTGGATCTGGCTTACCATTCGTGACATCATCTCCGCCCATGACTGAATCAAACACGTCATAGAGCCCTATGGCTTTCAATTTTATGTCAATCCATCTATGTTGAGAGGATGAGGCCACCGCTATAGGTATATGTTGAGATTTACAATAAGCAACCAAGTCTTTCACTCCTGGACGCGCATCGAGGGGGCCTCCAAAAATTTGTAACACATGCTGTTCATAATCGGAAATCAGTTCTTCGACAGATTTGTCCAAACTACGCACCGACTTAATCCGCTCCCATGTTTGATGTATTGTTGTTCCTATCAAAAATGATCGGTTCTCTTCATCAGTAATCACGTCAACACCGTATTCTATCAGCGAATCGTTTATTGCTTTCAAAAATAATGGTTCACTATCTAATAATACGCCATCCATATCAAATAAAATGGCCTCATATACTTTGCCCATGTACTACCTCTTGATCCTTAATCCTTAAGGTGTCTTTCCAAAAATTCTAAAGTTCTTGGCCATGACATATCTGATGCTCTTTTATTATGTCTCGTTGGATCTGTAAAGTCTAGAAAGGCATGCCCCGCTTCAGGATAAGAATAAAATCTGTAATCTTTACCTAATCGCGTCAATTCTTTATCCAAAGTAAGCATATCTTGTTGCGATGGATTATCATCATTTTCCCCAAAATGAAACAAAATCGGACAATCGATATCGGCAGTTCTGTCAAATGGGGTTACATCATTCTGTCCCCAAGCAGCAAACAAATTACCGCCATAATAAGGTACAGCGGCTTGAAACCTATTACTTACTGCTGCCATCAACCAAGTTATTCTTCCTCCACAACAGAATCCAGTAATTCCTAATTTATCAGGTTTGGCGAGAGGGTTATCATTTAAAAATCCTAATGTCGCTTCTACGTCCGATATTATTTGCATATCATCTAGTAATTCTCTCTTTGTCTTTCCTAACGATTCAGACATTTCATCAGAAATAGTATGAAATAAGTCCGGAGCCACCGCTAAGTAGCCTTCGCCAGCAAATTTATCACACATACTTTTAGTAAATTCAGCAACTCCAAAAGCATTCATAATCACTACCATTGCAGGGAAAGGCCCGGTCCCTTCTGGCACACTTGTATAAACATCCATAACATTAGATCCTACAGATACTTGTTCGACCGATGCCTGCATATAATTCCTCCATTCACTTCCAGATTACACTAAATTTTCATTTCTACACTGACGTAACGAGGACTCGAACGCTTCTAGTGTAGTGTCAATATCTTTCTCAGTATGTACCGATGAGACCAAGAATGCATTCCTTCCCATCACATCGATACCATGATTTTGTAAAGATCTTTTCAGTTGTATGGTTTTTTCTTCAGCTATAGTATTCTTGATCCGTGTATGATCTCCCGTGCATATCTCCCGATCACAGTCACAATCATGTAACACTACATGGACCATTGATCCTATACCGTAAGAATGACCACTTATTTCTAATGAGCTAAACACGTTATTGAAACCATCTCGGAGCTTGTTACCCATATTATTGGCAAGCGTATTAACCTCCCCACGAGAGATTATTTCTAAGCATTTTGCTCCTGCTACTGCTGATAGCGGATTTGCATTAAATGTACCAGGATGAGCTACCCTTTCAGAAGCGTTTCTTACAAACTTACCTGTATGAGATATCATGTCGACTATTTCGGCCTTACCTCCTACAGCACCACCTGGAAGTGATCCAGCGATAATCTTGGCAAAAGTAGTAAGGTCTGGAGTAATGTCATATTTTTGTTGAGCACCTCCTGCAGACGCTCTAAATCCTGTCACCACTTCATCCATTATGAAAACTACCCCATAACTGGAAGTCAAATTTCTAACACCTTCTAAATAATTTGGCACATCAAACATTAATTGCCCGTAATGTGCTCCTGTAGGTTCTAAAATAATTGCCGCAACATCATCATTAGCATTAAGAAATTCATCCAAAGCAATGAGGTCGCCAGCAGGCAAAACTTTTATCGATCCCCATACTGAACTCGGAACACCAGCGGAAGGGCCCTGCGAATCTGATATAGCATAATCATTCCAGCCATGAAAATGATCTTGCAATTTAATCACTATATTCTTACCCGTATAAGCCCTAGCTAACCTCATAGCCATCATAGTAGCCTCAGTTCCGGAACTTTGAAATCTAATCCGCTCCACAGAAGGAACCAACCTTTTGATATAAGATCCCCATTCCAGTTCTTGATCAGTACAAGCCCCTAAATGAGTGCCAAGTGACATCTGTTTATTAACCGCTTCAACTATTTCAGGATGCGAGTGTCCCAAAATCAGAGCCCCATGGCCACACACATAATCAATATATTCATTTCCATCGACATCCCATTTTTTCGAACCATTACCATGGGTCATATACAGAGGAAATGGAGTAGCATAGCGATTATCGTGAGTGACTCCACTCGGGAAAAGTGATTCTGCCTGTAGGTATTTGCTTCTGGAACCAGGGTGAGATTCTTCGTATATACTCAATATGCTCATATTGCCCTCATTCTATTGACTGAATAGTTAAAGTCGGGGGTTTTCTTATAAAAACAAAACATGCACTGGCCAGATAAGCGCATATCCCCGATAATAATAATACCATCTGATAGTCTCCTAGGGTATCAAATGCCCATCCTGCGAATAAAGGCGATCCAATTAAAGCCCAACTATGAGAGAAAGTTATGATTCCTCGCAAACTAGCAAATTTCTCTCTTCCAAAAAAATCTCCTAAGGTAGCCCAAACAAGAATACCTGCTCCGTCTCCAAGACCTTCAAATACAATAAACATCCATATCAATACCAAACCATAAGCATGCGGTCCAGAATAAAATAAACAGATAAATGCGGTGCCTTCTAAAATCAAAGTGATCGTCAATATGTATTGCTTGGGAGCAAAATCACCCATATATCCTACAATCATTCTAGATACAAAATTTATTCCAAACATGAGTCCAGTCAAATTAGCAGCGGTCTGCCTACTGACTCCTTTACTTTCCAGAATCGGTACCACAGTTACCAGAATCCCCATGGTCGCAAGCATACGAAGTCCAGTACCTAGTAGTAGGAGCCAAAATGACCGGTTAGCAAGTGCTTCCCTGACTGAATAACCCCGTACCTCTGAAGCCTCGCCGCCAACTCCTGTAATTTGCCTAGGGAGTAAATCTCCATCTGGATACAATCCCATATCTTCAGGTTTATTTCGAAAGAAATAGGTCAATGGCAATATGATTAAAAAATAACACAAACTTGAAACGAATGTAGCTGCTCTCCAGCCCCTTAAATCAATAAGAAAATTTAATAACGGGACCATAGCCAATCCACCTAATGAAGATATGGCAGCAAGAGTGGAAAGAGCTAAAGATCTTTTCCGGTTGAACCAGTTGTTGACTCCTGCAAACAAGGCATGTTGAAACCCAGCACTATTCCCAAGAGATATCACTCCTAGATATACCAGTGCAAACGACCAATAACTATTCACATATACAGTAAATAACAAATATCCGATCCCTGCTAAAACAACCATAGGGACCAAGATTTTCTTGTTTCCAAATTTATCTATGAACCATCCTACAAATGGGCCCTCTAAGCCACCTTCAGACCTGGCAATGGCAAATATTAAATTAGTCTGCATTTGAGAAATTCCCAATGAATCTCTCATTGCAGGAACAAGAACAGTAAATCCTCTAAAAAAAATACCTGACGCGAAAAATACCATAGCTGAACATGAAGCTATCACCCACCATCCGTAGAATATGGGTTTCTTGGTTTTGGGATTCAGATTGTAATTCACAATTGCAACTAGACTAAATGACAATTTCTACTTTCGTCAAAGAATTATATACTACGTATCACGAAATACATCTCAGCGTTAGGACAATTAATTAGTGGATAACATTGATTCTTACATTTTACATGCTGATTTAGATGCTTTTTATGCATCTGTAGAGCAAATGTTAAATCCTGATTTACAGAACAAACCAGTGGTAGTGGGAGGACGTCCAGAAAACAGAGGTGTTGTAGCAACTGCTTCATATGAAGCCAGAGCTTTTGGCATTCACTCAGCTATGCCCATGAGGAGAGCTATACAACTATGTCCTGACGTTATAATTATCCCTACTAATTTTGATCTATATAAGTCTTATTCAAAAAGAGTAATGGCAATCTTAAAGGAATATTCTCAAATTGTAGAAAATGTTTCTTTAGATGAGGCTTATATTGACATATCTAATAAAGTACATAAGCCGAGTGATGCACTAAGTATCGGATTAGACATTAAAAACCAAGTAAGAATCAGGACCGGATTAGTAATATCAATAGGAATTAGTTCAAATAAAACTACGAGTAAAATAGCTTCTGATCTAAATAAACCTGACGGCTTAGTTTTTATACCTGCAAATAAAGAACTGGAATTAACAGCACATTTAGGGGTCAATAAAATACCCGGGATAGGACCCAAATCCACTAAGAAACTAAATCAATTAGGAATTACTACAATTGGTGAATTATCCATTCAATCTTCTGAATTTTTCAGTCGTATATTTGGAACCCAAGGCGAGAAAATACATGCGAAATCCTTAGGGGAATACCGGGAAAGTCTTCAATCTGTACGTAAAGCTAAAGCAATAAGCACAGAAACAACCTTCAGGGAAGATTTAGTAGATAAACGTATTATCATTCAAGAACTTCAAAAACTAGTAACTAGGCTTTCTCAGAATGCCATAAACAAATCCATTGAAGGAAAAACAGTGCGCATCAAAGTGAGATTTAACGATTTTAGTACCCACACTAGTCAACTGACACTCCTTTCTCCCACCAACGAAAATGCGGTTATACAGAATGCTTCAGAAAATTTACTTGAACGAATTTTGGATCCAATACAACCTATTCGACTACTAGGAGTTGCATTATCAAACTTTGACGAGAAGCCCAACATTCAACTGAGTCTGCTATAACTACCTGAATAGGTCTTTGTCTGAATCTCTTATAAGCATACTTAGTGAGGCATTTTCCATTTCTTCTATAGCATATCCACGTATTATCGATACAGGGATACCGTCCAATTTACCAGTTACTAATTCCGCAGCTGCCGACAGTTCATCAGCTACATTTATTTCACTTGTATGCAACTTGTTGCCATAGTCATCGAATTTTCCCACATAACTGGCTATCGGGTTGAATCCTGCAACTCCAATTGCTACATTGGTAGCAGCCGTACGCCAAGGTCTTCCAAAAGTATCAGAAATAATAACCCCAACATCGACGCTTAGATCCTTTTTTATGGTTGCCCTAATATTTCTAGCACTACAGTCCGGGTCTTCTGGCAACAGTGCCACAGACTCTGCCCCTGGTATATTGGAAGCATCAATCCCTGCATTAGCACATTTAAACCCATGATGTGTTTCACTGATTATGACCCCACGTTCCATTCGTACTATTCGTTTGGATTCTCTTAAAATAAGTTCCGTATGGCGAGGGTCTCTTCGATGTCCTTTTGACAACGTATATGCTAATTCTGAAGGGATGACCCCATTTAAATCCACTATACGTCCTTCAGCTTTAGACACCACCTTCTGCGCGACTACAATTACATCTGAAGCTTTTATCTCCAGCCCTTGTTGGCGTAATTGCCGTGTAATCATATTACCTAGATTATCTCCAGGTTCTATTTCTGGCATGCCTTCCAGCCCGTATATCTGTATGTTTGATTCAATCATAGATCAGCCACCAAGTCGCTATTCAAAGAAGTATACCTTAAGAATTTAATATGCTAAACTTTTGCTTACCGATACAAAGTTGTCAGAGAGTGAAATACTCATGGACTCAGATTTTAGAAAGAAAGTCTACTCAAAATTTGGTGATAGTGGAGAAACTAGCCTACTATATGGAGGGCGAGTTTCAAAGAACAATGAGCACACTGAAGCCTACGGGATAACTGATGAAGCAGTTTCAGCTATGGGTCTTGCAAGATCCCTTTCTGAGGAAGAAGACGTTAAAACTTTACTTAGAGATCTTCAACGTGAATTATTCATAGTAGCAGCCGAACTAGCTACAGACCCAGATAAATACGATCTGTTTCACAAACATTTCACTCCAGTTACAGAACAAATGGTTCTCCATTTAGAAGAGACAATCGATTCGTTGGAACAAAAATGTGAAATGCCTAAAGTGTTTATACTCCCTGGAGGTAGTCCAGCATCAGCGGCGATAGACCTAGCAAGATCCATTATCCGTACCTCAGAGAGACGCGTTGTTAAACTAGCAGAAATCGATAAACTAACTAATCCACTCATAGTAACTTATCTGAATAGACTAGGAGATCTACTCTTTGTCTTAGCTAGATATCAAGACAAAGACATCCCCCTAGAATATGCTACCGGTGACCGCGCATAGTCATAATGAAATCTCCTAGAGTAACCATTATCGATTATGAATCAGGCAACATCCGTAGTGTTGCGCAAGCACTTCATAAGATAGGTGCCGAAGCTGAAGTAACATCTGATCCAAAACTTATCCAACAAAGCCAGGCAGTAATTTTACCTGGGGTGGGATCTGCGACTCAAGCAATGAGAGAACTACACAAACGAAACCTCATTGCTCCGATTAAAAGATTCATATCTACCGGAAAACCTTTCTTAGGTATCTGTTTAGGTTTGCAGATATTACTAGAAAATTCTCAAGAAGGCGATACAGAATGTATGGGAATCATTCCAGGTACAGTCAAGTATTTCAATACAGAACAAAAAGTCCCTCACATGGGCTGGAACACTGTACAAATACTAACAGAACATCCGTTATTTGATTCGATCGATGATCACGAGTATTTCTACTTTGTTCATAGTTATTTTGCAGCTCCAGACTCCCCGAACAACATCTTAGGTGTAACCCAATATGGGGATGTACGTTTTTGCAGTGTAGCTACTAAAGATAATGTAATAGCTACCCAATTCCACCCAGAGAAAAGTGGTCATGCAGGGCTTACTATATATAAGAACTTTGTAAATCTAGACTGATCTGGACCGTCGACATATCCATACGACAACAATTATAATCTTGCCCGTGACAATAAAAAAAGGGGCGCTAAATGGAAATTATTGACGCGCAGATTCATGTATGGGGTTCTGGCCTACCAAGCAACGATGCACATATTCAAGTCACCTCATTTACACCTGCTCAAGCCATAACCTTGATGGATGAAGCCGGGGTCGATGCCTCTATTATTCATCCCCCAAGTTGGGATCCTAATTCCGTAAATATGGCATTAGAAGCTACAACCGATTACCCAGAAAGATTCGCAATTATGGGTTCTATAGACCTTAGCAACCCCAAGTCCGTATCATTAATCCCCTCTTGGCGTCAACAAAACGGCATGCTCGGAATGCGATTTGGTTTTCTAGGCGGGGAAAATCAAAAGCTATTACACAACAAAGACTTGGATTGGTTTTGGGCCGCAGCATCAGAACACCAAATTCCCATATCTGCACTAGCAACAGACTCTCTTTTAGAACTAGGCAAAGTTAGCCAAAAATACCCAGATCTTAAACTGACCATTGATCACCTTGGAGGGCGAGGAGGTAATACTCATCTGAAAGACGATGCGTCCATGACCCACATTGAAAATCTTTTAACCATCGGTAAATATCCTAATATTGCGGTAAAGGCCACCGGTGCTCCAGGATATTCTAGTGGTCCGTACCCTTTCGTCAGCATGCATAAATATCTAAAACAAATTTATGATGTTTTTGGACCGGAACGAATGTTTTGGGGAACAGATATAACAAAAATGAAATGTTCCTGGAGAGAATGTATCACTATGTTCACAGAAGAACTTCCCTGGTTGGATAGATCTGATAAAACGTTAATTATGGGGCAAGCAATACGTAATTGGTGGGGCTGGAGTCAAATAACCTAAATGCAGATCTTACCAGCAATAGATATATTAAATGGAAATTGTGTTCGCCTGATTCAAGGAGACTTTAATCAAGAAACTGTATTTAGTACAAATCCTCCTGAAATGGCTAAAACTTGGGAATCTGAAGGTGCTGAAGTTATCCACATAGTTGATTTGAACGGAGCTAAAACCGGAATGTTGGACAATAAATCAATAATCGAGGACATCGTCAAACACATTAAAATCCCCATACAAGTAGGAGGAGGAATTCGTAGTCTTGAAATCGCTAAGACCTTGATAGACTGCGGTGTTAGTCGAATAGTACTGGGCACTATAGCAATCAATAACCGTGAGTTATTACAAACCCTAATTTCTGAACTCGGATCCGACAAAATAATAATAGCGCTGGACGGAAAAGATGGAAACATTGCTATCAACGGATGGCAAGATCAAACAAATCAGCAGGTAACGGACGTAGCTTGTGATATGAAAGAATATGGAATCCAACGAATAATGTACACCGACATAAGTAAAGATGGAGTACTAAATGGTCCAAATTTAAACACTACACAAGACCTAACTCGAATACCTAACTTGAATGTTATAGCTTCAGGAGGAATTTCATCCCTGCAAGACATACAAAGGGTAAAAAACATAGGATGCGAAGGAGCGATATTAGGAAAATCTCTTTATGAACGGATATTTACATTGAAAGAAGCTATAGACGCTGCGAATTAAGACTCATCATCTATCTTAAGGATTACTTCAGATGAAAATCCGTTATCAGACCTGAATTCCATCCATTCCATTTCCTTTTCAGGCCAATCTTCTTTTAAAACTTCCATCAGTAAAAAATCCATCGATAATTTTCTTACAATTTTAACTGGTTTAAACCCGCTCCTTGCAAAACTTTTTTGAGCTCGTTTATTCCAGTCAAGAGTATGCAAATAAACTTTATTTAAGTTTCTTTCTCTAAACATAAAACAAAGCATAGCTGACACTGAATCATAACCGTAAGAATTTCCCCAATAATTCTTATCCCCAATTACTATGCCTAATTCAGCCTGCTTATGGATACTGTCTAAGTCATAATACATACAATTACCTATAAATGTTCCATCTAAATCTTCTATCGCTAGCTGAAGAGATCCAGGAGTAGGGTATTTAAGTTGATCCTGGTACATTTTCACAAAACGATCATAATTCATAGTCAATGGGTATGTTGCATCCAGTCTTGCTAATTCAGGATCTGAACGCCATGAGTAATCTTTCTCTGAATCACTAAGCTTCTTTCTTCGGAGTACAACTTTACCTCCTTGAAGCGTATTCATGTAACTAACCATCAGTACGGTCCTTTTGTGTGTCTTTCTCTGCCAATTGGGTCATCGCATGAGCAATTACATCTTTTTCGTTATCGTATCCAATCAGCATTAAGGCATCTTCCGGTGACATCCATTTGACTTCATCAAACTCGCTATCATGAAAAGTAGAGTCTCCAGAAAGGGCAATCATCAAATAAAAATGTACAGTTTTTTTGTATAAAGTATTTTTTTGGGGGTTTTGAAAAGTATACTGTATCTCTTGGAGGTATTGTTTTGTAATAACCTCGTATCCTGTTTCCTCTTTGACTTCTCTCAAAGCTGTTTCTTCCAAGGTTTCACCTGTTTCAGGAGTCCCCTTAGGCAAATGCCACTGCATATTGGAACCACTTAGGCTCTTTCTTGTGTCTGTTTTTCTTCCACATAACACTATTTCTAGTCTGGGAGATATTCTATAAACCACTCCTCCTGCAGATACTGGATATTCAATTGTATTTGATTGATTCACCGATGTCCCTCGTTCAGACCCAATACCCAATTATCACATGAATCCAGCATTGTGTTAATAGACTTGAGGCACAGAAAATTCAAGACAAGATTTTAGACCCAACGATCGACACTAATCTCCTGATATTAATAATTTCAACATGTTTGAATCCAAGAATATTTAGTACCTTGTTGGGTGTGGCATCTTTACCGAGCCTAACAACAGCAGATGATCCTTCAAACAAAGTGAGTCGAAATTGAGAATCGTAGAGACTCTGGGCAAATGTTTTCACCCAATACATAGACGAAGACAAATTTAATAAATGAGCCAAATCTTGTAGATTGTAACATCTCATATCAATCCGCTTACCTTCAATATCAATTGAGATTTGAGCATTATCAATCTGAATTTGTAGATGCCCATTAACCAATAATGAAGTTACGTCAGGAATCATGAAGTATCACGATTCCCAAGTACGGAGTTTCACACTTCCATTAAGTTTCCACAACGCCCTATCAGGATTGTCTCCTGTGTTCTTAGGAATTGCTATTTCCAGCTCATCAAACCCATACTCAATAGTGGTTTTTCTGCGATTTAAGAAATCATACAATGATTCAAATAACTGAGTCCAAGGAAGTAAATCTTCTAAATTTTTATTCGCGGGTTCAAGTTGATTATGTTCTACAGTCTTCACGGTAACTCCATTTAGTTAGTAATTTATATGTATATATTCTACATCATTACACCTAAATGTCAATATTATTCTACATTATTGCCATTCCGCGATCGCACCAGCGATTGTAAATCAGCCCTCAAATCGTACACTTTTGACACTACCCGTGTGTCAAAAGGTCGGTATAAATGAGGAAAGAGTTGTCCCCCTCGAGCTTCTTCCCAAACTATATCTTCCATATCAGATGCGTCAATTTCCAAAATAACTCCCATTCTTTTCGGAAAATGTTTCTCAACAGTGGACTCTAGTAAATTCAGCGGTGAAAAATGTATGAATCCATCCAGCAAATCTATTTCGGAACCTTGAAATACCCCAAGTTTTTGGGAAGTTTCCCATTCTTCACTCGAACATATTTTGTAGATATATTGTGTCAATCTATTCTATCCCACCGGCTATAGCAGCGATGAAATGTATCTCTTTGGCTGTACTCGGGATGGGTTCCATTAATCCTAACCTGCAAGTCTCTCCATCAATAGCGACAGCCAAGTCTTCCTTAAGCTTGCGGTTGTGGACAAGCCTAGATTTGATCCCTGGGAACGACATTTCTAGATTATCAACAACATCTCTAACATAGTTACCAACAGCTTCTATTTGCTGTTCACCATCTGTTAAGTCCAAAAACATTGTTGGGATATAAACTATCGCCATTGTTAGAACTGCATTATTATCCGCTTTTACTAAATTTTATACCTATTGGAGGTCTACTATTTAGACCTCATCCTTTCGCCAGCATCAAGAACTGCTCTAACAATTTTGTCATATCCAGTACATCTACATAAATTGCCTGCCAACCAATGGCGAATTCTCGCTTCATCTGCGTCTGGTTCCCTTTCTAAAAGCCCTTTTGCAGCCATTATAAATCCTGGGGTACAGATACCACACTGCAAAGCAGCGTTCTCCAAGAAAGCCTGTTGAATAGGATGCAGACCTTCGGCGTCAGCAACCCCTTCAATGGTAGTTATCTCTTTCCCTTCTGCCTCTACTCCTAAAACCAAACATGAATTTACAATTCGGCCATCTACTGACACTGTGCATGCTCCACAGTTCCCGTCATTACAGCCTTCTTTTGACCCAGTCATATTAAGAACGTCTCTTAATACTTCTAAAAGACTCTGTCTTGGTTCACAGAGATACTCAACAGGGTTCCCATTTATAGTTGTTTTCACATGTACATTGGCCATGATTATTTCTCTCCTTATGCCTTAGACTCAAAATGCCATAAAGTGTTCATTTCGAGACCTTTCGCCCTCGCAATAGACTCTTCTAAGGTTCGTCTTGTAAACACTTCCACCAAGTGCTTTCGCTGATCCACCGTTCCCCTCATATCTGTTATTGGGGTAGCAGCATTTTTAGCCATTTGTGCTGCTTGGGCTATATTGTCATCATTAATTTCTTTACCAGTCAGAAATTCGCCTGCGTCTGATACGAAGATTGGCGTAGGCCCAACAGATGCGAGAGCAATCCTAGCTGACTCAAATTTGGTCCCATTGTCGTCAAGCACCACAGATGTACCTACACCAACTACAGCTATATCCATTTCATTTCTTGGGATAAAACGCTGGTAGTTAGCTCCAAATCCTTTCGGCGGGATTGGCACAGAAATCGATACTAGAATCTCTCCGTTGTCCATAGCGTTTCTTCCAGGACCAATGCAAAATTCTTCAACAGACAGTTGTCTGCTACCATTTTTACCAGTGATGTTACAAACTGCATTATGGGCTATCAATGCAGGAATTCCGTCACCACTTGGTGCTGAATTACATAAGTTCCCGCCAAAGGTAGCCCTGCCTTGTATTTGAATTCCACCAATTAAAGTTGCTGAATCCATTAATCCTGGGAAGATTCCAACCAGTTCAGGATCCTGATAAATCCGGTACAATTCTACCGCCGCTCCAATTTCTAAACCTTTTGACGAATCAAAAGTATAAGTATTCATCGCATCAATATTTTTGACATCAACAACTGTATCTAAACTATATCTGCCACCCCTTAACTGGACCAAAAGATCAGTTCCACCAGCTAAAACTCTAGCTTTATCGCCTTTGGATGACAAGATTTCAATAGCTTCTTCAACAGTATTAGGTACTGCGTAATCAATAGCTTCCAATTGG
This sequence comes from uncultured Dehalococcoidia bacterium, assembly GCA_964343075.1. Taxonomy (GTDB): domain Bacteria; phylum Chloroflexota; class Dehalococcoidia; order Lucifugimonadales; family UBA3495; genus UBA2588. The sequence continues at coordinate 40,190 of CAYFGT010000006.1, forward strand.
TCACCTCCTATCTAACGAAATCATACCATATGCTATTCTAACTGTCACACTAAAATATATCTAATTAGCTTCCAGTGGGTGCACTGGTTTTCTTGCAAGCGCAAAACTAATAGCCCCTAATGCAAATATCATTCCAAAAGTTACCAAAGAGATCGAATAACTGCCTGTTTCATCTCGGAGCCAACCTGCATAAAGAGGTGTAACGAACATGAATAAATTATGAAACACACTCATGATTCCCATCAACGTAGCAAAACGAGCTTGTCCATAATAATTAGCCAACATGAGCCAATTAGTTGAAGTGATACCTTCGATTAGAGCTATACACAACGAAAAAACGATAGCACCAGCAATATTACCACTAGACCACAAAATAAAAACACCTGCTGAACCAGCGAGCATTCCAGCGCATAAAATTATTCTAGGAGAAAAAAAATCTGTAGCATATCCCATAAAAAATCTCAATGGCACACCTATTCCCATCGTTAGGCTCCATAACATTGTGGCCATCGAGGACCCTATTCCATATAAATTCATTATAGGAAACCAGTGAATTAGCATCGCATTTGTAGCACCCGTCCTACATACCAATCCAATTAATATCAACCAGAAAGGGACAGTGCTTAAGGCTTCTTTCACATTGAACCCTTCAAATCTTTTCTGACTCTTTAATACTTCACCCTCTTCAGAAATATCAATTTCGGGCAGATCTCCATCAGGTAGAAGTCCCATATCTTCCGGCTTACTTCTAACCACTAAGGATACTGGTATGGTAAGAAGCATAATAAATATTCCCATAACCAACACCGTGGCTCTCCATCCGTACGCATTAATTCCAAAATTGAGTACAGGAACCACGATTGCCCCACCAGCAGCGAATGATGTCATAAGCGTCGACATCGCTATCGCTTTCTTTCGTACAAACCATCTGTTAACCAAACCCATAAGAGTTTGCCCTAACCCTGCACTCTTGCCCAAGGATACTAGTCCAACAAACAAGAATATCAACTGCCAATAACTTTGAACAAAAGAAACCAAAATCAGCCCCAAACCAGCACACAATCCACCGAAAAATATCATTGGCCTAGCTCCATAATTATCGACTAGCCATCCTACTAACGGGCCAACTACGCTGCCTTCAGCTCTTTGCAAACTGAATACTAATGACATTTGTGCATAACTTATGGACAGGTCATTCCGGATAGGTTCAAAAAAACGTGAGAATCCGTTAGATATTACCCCATTTCCAAACATACCTTGGATAGCTGCGAATAATACTACCCACCATCCATAAAATATTTTTTGTTCACCTTTGGGTTTTGATTCAGTCAAATTGACCTACCAACGCAACCGTACTCCTAAATTAATCAGCTTGATCGAATTGCACTATCATTCCATCTGGATCATAAACAAAAAAACTCGAATCCGTTCCTGCAGCGTTCATTTCACTAGCAAACTTAACACCATTGTCCATCAAATGCTTCCTAGTAGCGGATAAATCGGTCATTGAAAAAGAGAAATGACTAATTCCCACTTGATCCAACTTGATAGGTTTTCCATCTACCACGTCGTCAGGGTGTGTGGTCATGATAAAATGAGGGTCTGCATTTTCAGCAAACCGTAACCTGACTTGACGACGATTGTTTCTACTATGCGCATAAATTGCTGGTAAACCTCCACCAGTCGTGTCTTGAATCCTGTCAAAATCCACTATCATGCCCACAATATCTCGATAAAACTTTAATGACTCATCTATGTCTCTAACACAAAATGCTATATGAGACACTCCTTTACAATCCATAATATACCCCCTCATATATTCACCGAACACAAACGACCAGCATTACAATTGTTCGATATCAACTAAGAATATACTCTAAACTAAGTAATTTTGAAAATCGGCGGGTTGACACATAGCAACGACTAACTTAAAATTTTCGTTCGGGTATTTATGAATTACGCAATTATTAAAACAGGTGGCAAGCAATATAAAGTTCAACCAGGCGACGTCTTGGATGTAGAGCTGTTGTCTGAACAAGAAGGGTCAACTACAGAATTTGACCAAGTTCTTGCTATATCGGATGGGGAGACCATAAACTTCGGAAGCCCCACGATCCCTAACGCCAAAGTGACTGCTGAAATCCAAAAACACTACAAAGATAAGAAATTAATCGTGTTTAAGTACAAAGCAAAGAATAGATACAGACTTAAAAAAGGGCACAGGCAAAACTACACACGGATCTCCATAAAAGAAATATCTGCGTAAAGAGCGCAAATTAGGAAATAATTATGGCACATAAGAAAGCGGGTGGAAGCACTAATAACGGCAGAGATAGTAACGCAAAAAGACTAGGTGTGAAAAAATTCGGAGGAGAAATAGTAATCCCTGGAAACATAATAATCCGACAAAGAGGTACCAAAATCAGACCAGGTACTAACGTAGGTATCGGTAAAGATCACACCATATATTCGCTGATATCCGGAAAAGTAAATTTTGAATGGGATACTCGCAAACGGAAACGTGTAAGCGTGTACCCTGATTAATAGCAGGTTCAACTAAAATGAAACAAGATATCCACCCAGAATTTGTAAACTCCACTGTTACCTGCTCATGCGGTGCAACTATAGAAACAGCTTCTACGAAACCTGCTCTACGAATTGAGATATGTGGCACATGCCACCCTTTCTACACAGGCGAGCAACGTATAGTAGATACTCAAGGGCGAATAGAACGTCTACGACGTAGATACAGGATGGACGAATAATAACCTTCCCTATGGTATTCACAACTTATCCATTCGGGCTACATTCTTCCATCACACCTCTGAGTTAACGATGCCTAACTCTCCTATAACCACATATGGTGGCCAAGCCGTTATAGAAGGTGTGATGATTAGGGGACAAAAATTTTACTCTTTATCAGTACGGCGGCCCGACGGATCAATCACCACAGATGTTGAACCCATAAGTTCACATTTCATTGGAACATTACGAAAAGTCCCTTTTTTACGAGGTATATTAGTTCTGGCTGAAACATTAACCATTGGAGTAAAAGCTCTCCATAAATCATCATTACTAGCCACTGAAACAGATGAATTATCAGAAAGTACAATCTCTAACATTGCATTGATAGGTACAATTGCAATATCTTTGATGATCGGCATAGGTATATTTTTCATATTCCCAGCAGTTGCGTTAGAAAGTGTGGATTCATTCATTAATTCAGAACTTATTAGTAACATCCTTGAAGGGATATTAAGACTAGCAGTATTAGTAGCATATGTGTCGATCATTGGAATATTTCCAGATATCCAACGAGTTTATCAATACCATGGAGCTGAACACATGTCGATTCATGCTCTAGAACATGGAAAACCTTTGACTGTTGATGCCGTACGAGCTTTCCCTACTCCTCACCCTCGGTGCGGTACAGCATTTTTGCTTACTGTAATGGTCGTATCAATTTTAGTCTTTGCGGCAATTGGAGACTCTGGATTCATCAGTAGAATAATCTCTAGAATACTCCTTATCCCGGTTATAGCTGCGATCAGTTATGAAATTATCAGATTTGCTGGTACCCACCCTAATTCAATTGTAAGTTCAATAGTGTCTAGTCCCGGATTATTACTTCAAAAGATCACTACCAAATCTCCAGATGACTCTCAGATCGAAGTAGCTATTTCAGCAGTACAGGCAGTCATCCAAGCTGACTCATCTTCGAATTCCTGATCTCACGAACAAAAGTACGATAGCAGACAATATCCTGACCAAACCCATTAATATAAAGACTAATATCCAATTCCCTAACATTCCTACAATCAAGCTAACAATCACGGCTTGAACGCCAGCATAAAAGTAACCATGGGCATCCACAAGTGAGGACGTTGTAGCAGACATGTCTTTGCCAAAAAAGTCTACCGCCATTACCGGCAGTTGCGACATACCCAAACTAACGCCACCTACGAGCATCAAAATGGCTCCTAATTTTGTATAACTAGGATCAACCATACAAATACAGAACAACACTAGAGCACTACCTATACAAGACACCAATGTCAAAGGCTTTCGATTGCTCGAAAGAAACTTATCTGAAATCAATCCCGCTATAGGAGGAGCCACTGCATAACCAATTGGCATCATTATCGTTACAACAATGGTTGAAGAAATATCAAATCCGCCCTTGTCGTAATAGTACAAAGGTATCCATGTCATCAGACCATATCTCACCACATTTTCTAGCCCTTTGATATGGCTCACCAAATGGAAATCCTTACTTTTAAATAATAACCAATATTTTTTTTTAAAGCTCTTTTGTTTTTTAACCTGAACATCATTTGAATCGTAAAATCCCGCAGCTTTAGGATAATCCTTAGTGAAAAACAATACTAACAAAGCAAATAACCCAATCACTATAGGAGGATATCTAAAAGATGCACGCCATCCCCATGTCGCTCCAATCAAACCTGTTGCAACCCACATCAATAACATAGCGGTACCAGATGCACCTGAAACTACGCCTAATGCGAAGCCTCGTTCTTGACGATCCCACCAGTGACTGACCATCCCTATCCCGGGTGCCCAACACGCAGCATTGAAAAATCCACATAAAAACCAAGGCAGCAGAAAGTAAATAAAACCTCCGCTAAAACTAACTACAATATTACAAATAACAGTGAACATTGCTCCGAGCACTATCCATCGTCTGAAACCATACTTCTCTGATAGTGACCCATGTATCACATCTCCTAGGCAAAAACCCCATAATACCGATGCATTAAGAAGCCCAATTTGTATATGTGACAGAACTAAATCATCTCTAATCAATGGAGCCATCGGCCAAAAATTAAATCGACCCAAATAGTTGGTAGTGTAAAAAACGGAAAATATTATAAGGACTTTCCATTTCCAAAAACTATACGAATTCAGATAATGCGGCATCAACAGCCACTCATCTGGTACACATATCTTGAACTAATTGAACCAACGTCAACACAGGATGCCCTGTCGCCCCTTTGGTATCACTACCCCTATCTTGAGTCGTAGTAGATGTTCCAGCAATGTCCATATGAATCCAATTCATCTCACCAGCAAACTTCTCAAGCAATTTAGCAGCTGTGATAGAACCGGCTTGCCTACCTCCAGTATTTTTCATGTCTGCGACGTCACTTTTTATTAATTCATCGTACTCTTCAAACAATGGAAGTTCCCAAAATTTTTCACCCGTAGATTGAGCAGCCTTACGCAATGCTTCACCAAATATAGAACTGTTAGTCATATATCCAGTACACACCTTCCCAAGAGTAACCACCATTGCACCAGTAAGAGTAGCAATATCTACAACATTCTTTATTCCTTTAGACTCAGCATAAGATAGGGCGTCTGCCAATACTAATCTGCCTTCGGCGTCGGTATTAATAACTTCAATTGTTTTTCCGTTCATTGCTCGGACCACATCTCCAGGCTTCTGTGCATTACCGCCAGGCATATTTTCTGTAGCTGCAACAATTCCGGTCACATTAATCTTGGGTTGCAAGTGGGATATTATTTGCATAGCGCCTATCACTGACGCTCCACCTGCCATATCTCCTTTCATACTTTCCATTCCTCCCGGCGGTTTAAGAGATATTCCTCCAGTATCAAATGTAATACCTTTACCTATCAAACCAATATTATTGCCAGGGTTTTCCGAATCCCCCGAATACTCCATAACTATCAATTTTGCCGGTTGTACGCTACCTTTTGCTACTCCCAACAACGATTCCATTCCTAGTTGTTCCATGTCAGATTCTTCTAATATGCTAACCTTCAAATCTGTGTCAGAACCTATCCTTGTAGCGACATCTGCCATGTCACTCGGCGTCATCCGGTTAGCAGGTGCATTGGCTAAGTCACGAGCAAGTTCAATTCCTTTTGCAATATTCAACCCATTACTAATTGCGTCAAGGTTTTTATCCGTGCCATCTGATATAAAAGTGAAACTTAGACTATCTTCAGTACTATCTTTCTTAGGGGATTTCCATTCTGTAAACTTATAAAGGCCCAATATGACTCCAACAACAATGCTCTCAATGACACTGTCTGGTTCTTTGTCTATGTTAGGCCTATCGACCATTAGAATTTGAGAGTCATTTATATTATGTCTAGTCAATAACCTTCCTAGATCACCAGCAACATTTCTCAACATGGAACTGCTGATTTTTTCTACCGGACCCAGTCCTATTAGTACAACTCTCCGGTAACCGTCTCCTTCAACAACATTCAGCACTAATGATTGACCTTTTTTACCAGAAAATTGATTTTCTGTTGCTAATTTTTTTAGTAGGCCGCTCAACTGTGAATTTTCTAATTTTATTTCTTCACCTTCGACAGCTAAGCATATCAACGGCCTTTCTATATTTATCTCAGAGTCAATATTAAAATCACATTTCATCGTTAATTCTTAATCTCCAATACGTTCGCTAAGTTCGTTAATGATCCACTCAATCTCTGCGGACGAATCCACTATATAATCACAATTAGGTATATGTTTCTGATTAGGTTTAAGCATCATATACACACTCCAATCAGCATCAGATTCATAATCATTCTGTCCATGACTTCGCAAAGATAGCCTGGTTTTTATCACCGATTCATCAGCTTCACATCGAATGATTATACATTCGATGTTATTAGCTTCGGCTATCTTTCTCAAAGGGTTTATGGCGTGTGTATTCAAATTTGTAGCATCAAATATTACTCCAAATTTGTTATCAATAACTTCTTTAATATACGAATGACATGCTCTAAACACTCGGTAGTGTTCATTTGACGTATATTTAGGCCGACGAACCAACGCCTTTCGCACAGCATCACTTGAAATCACAATATAACCTATTTCTGTAGCGATCCTATGAGATAAATACGATTTACCAGTCCCTGGAAGCCCCGACATTACAATCAGAGGCAACGTTCCTTTATCCATAGGTTTCAGCTTGATATCCTTATATTTACATCGCAACAACTGTAAGTCAGAGGCCACTGTATACCTCCACTAGCTTATCTAGATATTGGCTTAAACCAGATTCTACCAGTATTACCTCTACACAACGCTTTTCAAGGCAGTTTCGATTATTGTTAAAACGATAATCGCTATTAATGGGCTAAAATCCAACATTCCTGTACTAGGCAACAATCTTCGAATCGGCCTCAAAACAGGCTCTGTGATTTGTGCCACCACAGTATTTAACAACATTATTATAGGATGTACTGAACCGCCTCTCTGCATCATGAATTGAACTATTAGCGACAAAATCACATTAGCTAAAATCGCATAGATTAGAAAATTGACTAAACCATAAAGTAATGCAAATATAAATAACAATATACTGACCTCTTATTCAAAAATTTAAAATTATTTGCCCAATTCCAAAGATTTATTATATGCCGCTTCTACAGCTTTCATAATCGCATGAGGTACTCCCGCACTCTCTAAAACCAGTAAGCCTGCAGCTGTAGTTCCACCTGGTGAAACCACTCGATCAGACAATTCTTTTATATGAACATCACTGGAATCAATTAATTCCGCTGTTCCTTTAACCATCTGGACCGCTAACATTTTTGACATTTCTCTAGACATACCTAATAACACACCCGCATCTGCCAATGCGTCAATGACCATCAGTATATATGCCGGACCACTCGCACTTAGTCCGGTTGCCATATCAATATATTTTTCTTCTTGAACTAAATATTGCTTCCCGATTCCTTCAAGTACCCTAGTGACTATGTCTTTATGGTCTTCGGGCACTCCAGTAGCACACATCCATACACTCATACCACATTGAACCTGAGCAGGAGTATTAGGCATCACTCGGATCACTGAATTTGTATTGAATCCCGTCTGCAATTGTGCAACTGCCACTCCTGCAGCGATAGATACTATTGTGTGCTTCGCCGTTAATTGATTTGATATTCCTTGCCCTACAGAATTTATATCTTGTGGTTTTACTGCAACAAAAATTACTGACCCAAATTCAACTACCGACTTATTATCGGCAACTACGTTCACGTCATATGACTTCTGTAGCTGTTCTAATCGACCTTCCGAAATATCGGAAACCATGATGTCAGCTGAAGGGAGTACTTCAGATTTAATTATCCCGGAGATTATGGCCTCAGCCATAACTCCTCCTCCAATGAAACCTATGCGCATATTTTCCTAACCTTTGAATCTGTAAATCAGTCAGATTATATCATTTAACAATTGTGCTAACTCGATAACCTCGAACCTGATATCAATCTAGATGCTAACTTGATAGCCTCTATCATACTCAATGGATCTGCTATCCCTTTTTCTGCTATGTCAAATGCTGTTCCGTGGTCCACAGAAGTCCTAACAAAAGGTAATCCTAAATTGGCAGTTATACTTTCTTCGAATCCATACACTTTTACAGGAATATGACCTTGATCATGATACATACACAACACTACATCATATTGATCATTTATTGCCTGATGGAATATTATATCTGCAGGAATCGGACCTTCCACATTTAACCCATTCTTCTTTGCCTCCAACACCGCAGGAAGAATCTCTTCATTCTCTTCAGTCCCTAAAAGACCTCCATCACTTCCGTGAGGATTTAACGCAGCCACACCAATCCTGGGATTCTCAAATCCCCATTTTTTAAAATTTTCATCCGTAATTTGTAAATAATCCAAGATCCGATCTTGGGTCACATAATCACAAGCTATCCTCAATGACCTGTGCGTTGTTAAATGAACCACTCGTAAATTCTTTGCAATCAACATGGTAGCAACTGTCTTCGAACCAGTTAATTCTTGAAGCAATTCCATATGTCCGATTGCTTCATAACCTGCTAAACTAGCTGCTTCTTTATTTAATGGGGCGGTTGCGATGCCACCTATCAATCCTCGGATTGCTAATTCACCCGCATGAGTCACCCATTCCATTGCAGCCTTCCCGCAAATAGGATTAATTTCTCCTATCGTAACGTCTTCATAATTAAGGTTCCCTATATCTATAACATTAATCGCTTTTCTGTCTTTCCCTTGATTCCGACCGATATCAGTTTCAGAGATTTCAGTTATTGTTACATCACACTCCAACATACGCGCAGTATGTTTAAGAGACTGCTTATTCCCGATAACGACAGGCACACACCAGTCATAAACGCGTGGATCTTGTAATGCTTTAATAACAACCTCAGGGCCAATCCCACAAGGATCTCCCATTGTCAGTCCTAAGTGTGGCTTATCATTCATATGCACCTCTTCAGAGTTACTTGCTTAAGATAGATAATATATCTTTTTGCAAAAAAATACCCCACCCTAATTAGCATTAAAGTGGGGTATCACGTTGCCTTTAATCACATTTGCTGTAGCCACAAGACATACATTTGTCACACCCTTCTTCCATTATTAATGTACCATCGCATTCCGGGCAAGGTTTACCTCCTAACCCAATGATACTCTCTAGTGACCAGCTCCGATCTTCAATTTCTTTGGCTCCATCCACATAGTTTCTTAGCGCTATCGCAACAGCGTCCGGCGTCGATTTTACTAATTCACCTTCATCCCACGCAGGACTGTCATCTGAAATTCCTTTCAATTGCTCGACAATTTCATCAGCTCTTATACCTGATCTCAACGCTAGCGATATCAATCTTGATATAGCCTCAAGTTGAGCAGAGTCACTCCCTCCGGCTTTACCGAGTGCACCAAATACCTCAAATGGATTGCCTTCTTCGTCACAGTTGATTGTGATATACATATTTCCGTGACCGGTTCTCACTAAATGAGTTGTTCCATTCAAAACCCTTGGTCTCTCTGCTGCAGTCCTTTCGGTGCTGGCGTCATCAGATTTTGTTAGACTACCCCCAGTGTTCAATGTCTGTCCTGATTTACTTCCGTCTCTATAAACTGTGATTCCTTTGCATCCAGTTTCATAAGCTAGCGTATACGCTTCCTTCACGTCAGATACTGTAGCGTCAGAAGGGAAATTGATAGTCTTAGATACGGAATTATCTGTGAATTTCTGGAATGCGGCTTGCATTCTGACATGCCATTCTGGGCTAATATCGTGAGCCGTTCTAAAGACTTCTTTCACCCATTCGGGAACGTCCATATCATGCAATGTTCCTTTTTCTGCAAGTTCTTCCATCAGTTCTTGAGAGTAAAATCCTTCACTTCTCGCTACCGCTTCAAAATATGGATTCGCTTCAACTAGTTTAGTATTATCCATAATGTTTCTAACATAAGACAAGGCAAACAGGGGTTCAATGCCACTCGATGTACCTGCGATGATACTGATAGTTCCTGTCGGCGCTATAGTTACAGGAGCTGAATTTCTCATCTTGCGTTTGTTAACGCCTTGGTTGTATACACTTTCTTCCCAAGCAGGGAATGTTCCTCTGATTTCAGATAACTCACCGGATGCCTTGTACGTCTCTTCTTGTATCCGCTCCATGATAGCTTCTGCCAAACCTACAGCTTCATAAGAATCATACTTGATTCCCAATTGGACCAGCAGATCAGCAAATCCCATGATACCAACGCCTATTCGCCTGGTTGTTCTACTCATTTCAGCAATCTCTTCGATAGGATAGTTGTTCATGTCAATCACATTATCAAGTAAATGAACTGACGATTTGACAGTTGTATTCAATCTATCCCAATCTATCTCTACTACATCACCTTTGAAGTGAACCATATGAGCAAGATTAATGGAGCCTAGATTACAAGACTCATAAGGTAACAATGGTTGTTCTCCACATGGGTTGGTACTTTCGATTCTACCAAGTTGCGGATTTGGATTATCTCTATTGATACGATCCAAAAACACGATACCTGGGTCCCCTGTCTTCCAGGCCAATTCTGTCATCGAGTCAAAGACCTGTTTCGCATTTAATGTCCCGGCGATAGACCCATCGTGGGGATTAATCAAATCATAATCTTCATTCGCAGCAACTTTCTCCATGAATTCTTCTGTAATCGCAACAGATATATTGAAGTTATTCAAATGCATCCCATCTTCTTTCGAAGTTATAAATTTCATTACATCCGGATGAGTGACTTCCAATATACCCATATTGGCGCCCCTTCGAGTTCCTCCTTGTTTTACTACATCAGTAGCAGCATCAAATGCATTTATGAAGCTCACTGGACCAGATGCTATACCTCCGGTTGAGCCCACAGTATCCCCTTCTGGCCTGAGCCTACTGAAAGAGAATCCTGTTCCTCCTCCACTTTTGTGAATGATTGCAGTGTGGCGCACCCTTTCGAATATAGCATCCAATGAGTCTTCTACTGGAAGAACAAAACAAGCAGATAATTGTTGCAGATCGCGGCCGGCATTCATTAGAGTCGGAGAATTCGGCAAAAAGTCTAATCTCCTCATCACACTGCGAAATTTTTCTATCGCCTCTTCTTTGCTTTTTTTCGTATTGCTATAGTTTGACTCTGCTTCAGCAAGATTTTCAGCAACTCTGGTAAACATGTCCTCAAAGTTTTCTAAAACATTCCCATTTCGATCTTTACCAAGGTACCGCCTCTCCAACACAACCTTAGAATTATCATATAGTTCCGGAGCGTCACTATTAATCCTTTGTTCAAGGACAGTGCCTACTAATGCAGACTTAATAATCCTTTTTATTTCCTGCTGGGCCTCATCAGTGTCTTTTCTTATAATTGTCATCTTCTACCTTTTACTTATTTTATTGATAATAATTTCTTTGTGACTACTACATAATGTATGCTGATACCTATCACATACCACAAATAGTGGTTGTAATTTTATGGAGGTGGTTATTCAAAAGTCAAGCACTTTAATGCGTAATAATCGAGATCTTTTTTTACCGATACCTACTAGCTTTCCGTTTTTCCTACGAATCCAACAGGTCTGAGACGACTTGTTGGAAGCTTTCAACATCCTGAAAGTCTTTATATACACTAGCCCATCTGATATACGCTACACGGTCTAATCCTTTCAACTTAACCATTACCAGTTCACCCAAAGCGGTCGATGTTATCTCGGAAGTCGCTGACTTAACTAATTCATTCTCAATCTGATCGACAACTTCTTCAATTTCAAACATTGTTATTGGTCTTTTAGCGCAGGCCTTGCTCAATCCGGTTATCAATTTGCTTCGATTGAAGTCTTCTTGTCGACCGTTCTGTTTGGTAACCATTATGTTGGTTGTTTGGATCCGTTCATATGTTGTAAAACGTTTTGCGCATTGGCTGCATTCTCGCCTGCGCCGTATAGCATTGTTAACAGATCTGGAATCAGTAACTCTCAAATCATTATTCTGACAGAATGGACATTCCATGACTCACCTTTTTAATACTTGACTAAAAATCACCTGAATCACCAACAACCTGTCAGAAGTATTTAGGCTCACCGTATCACCTAAGCAGGGAAGGCTTCGAATTTCATTTCCCTGCTTGCTTCTATACTTAAAGTACCAGGTACCTATGAACCTTTATTTAAAAAGACTCCAGCGGCTGCTCGTATTCTGCTTTCGTAAGAAACTTGGAACATCCAACTCATCTTCCACGGGAGTCACACTCTCTTCTAACAGCTTTTGAAATTCTTCTTCTCGCTGCTTGTAATTATCGTTGTATACAGGGAATGATGCAGCCACCATAGTGATTTTGACTTCATCATCTAATTTTGAATCTCTACTAGTTCCAAAAATAATATTAGCCTCGGGATCAGCCATACTTTGTATCACATTAGCTGCATCTTGCACTTCTCTCAACGTTAACGTTGCTCCGCCAGTGATAACAAACAGTATTTTTCTGGCACCACTCATTTCGATGTCTAACAGAGGGCTCTCTGTAGCCTGACGCGCTGCATCTGCTGCACGATTCTCACCTTTACCTTTACCAATCGCAAGCCATGCCTGCCCAGCGTTAGCCAGAATGGTCTTCACATCAGCAAAGTCCACATTAATTTCCCCTGGTATCGTAACAACTTCAGATATTGCTTGGATTCCTTGATGAAGCACAGAATCAGCTGTCTTCAACGCTTCTTCCCAAGTAAAATCTTCATCTTTCAATTCATTTAGTTCCAAGAGTCGATCATTAGGTATAGTAATTAATGTATCTACCTGTTCTTTTAGTCTCTCAATCCCTTCCTCTGCATTCTTTTTCCGAGCTTGCGACTCAAAGGTGAAAGGTTTACTAACCACAGCAACTGTCAACGCACCTGCTTCTTTTGCTATTTCGGCTACAACAGGCGCCGCTCCTGTACCAGTTCCGCCACCCATTCCGACCGCAATAAACACTAGATCGGCATCACTCACCACAGCTTCGATTTCTTTCCTGCTTTCATCTGCAGCCTGCCGTCCAATTTCTGGCTGAGCACCGGCTCCTAATCCTCGTGTAGCATTAGATCCTAATGCTATGCGATGCGCCACATCACATCTAAACAGATGTTGAGCATCTGTGTTTAATGCGTAATACTCCACTCCGTCCAGTTTATCTTTGAACATGCGACTTACCGCATTACTTCCTCCACCACCGATACCAATTACCTTTATTCTTGCAGTTTCCCTTGATATTTGTGGCTGAGCTTCTGAATTGTCAATCTCCCACGCCCCGCTATTTTCTGCCATTTTACCTCCCATAATCACAACAATTAATTTATATTATCTATTTATCCGCAAATTTTTAAACTGGGTTCTGTCATGCTTAACCACTCACGCAAGAGCTCGCTCTTTTTTTCCAAGGATTTTCTTAATCTGAGACCACATATTTTCTTGAGGAAAACTCTGCCTCTCTCCTTGATGCTTAACCGCCCACAGTAACAATCCTACTGCAGATGAATATTCAGGCTTCTGCAGTTGAGTGGGCAAACCTTTTATACCTGCAGGATAAGCCATCCTTATTGGTATATCTAAATTATCATTGATTAATTCTGCAAGACCATTTAATTTTGATCCTCCACCAGTAATTACCAAACCTCCATTAGGTATAGCTCTCAATCCAGACGCTGAAATTGATTGGGTAATCAATCGAAGCCATTCAAGCATTCGAGACTGTATAGGCACTGAAACATCTCGCTTTAAAACTGTTTTCCGATCATCTCCTTGAAATCCAGGAACGACGATTTCTTCATTGGAATTAATCATAGACGGCATACAATTCCCATACTTGATTTTTATTTCTTCTCCAGCCCGGAACGGTACTCCTAGTGCAGCCGAAATATCCCGAGTGACCATATTACCTCCTATCGGCACCACTGTTGAATACCAGGGACTCCCTTCCTTAAAAACAACAATATCAGTTGTAGATTCTCCTATATCAATCAGAACCGACCCTATTTCTCTTTCATCGCCTGTTATTACAGATTCAGCCGCTGCCAAGCCTTGAAATACAGCACCATTCACAGGCATTTTATTCGATGTAACTGATTTAAGAGTGTTCCTAAGATCGATTGAATTCATGCTTACAACATGAGATTCCACTTCCACAGTTCGAGCATGCAATCCTAAGGGATTTCTCGTTTTGTTATACCCGTCGATATTAAATCCGACGGGTATAACATGAAGAACATCGTTAACAGGATCGCTTTCGGGATAACAAGACTCTATTAATTGCCTGATTTTAGAGGCACTGATAATTTCTTTTTCGCTTTTGTTCAGAGCAAGATTCATAACATTCTTGGATGAGATCCCTTGACCTGTAACACCTACATAAGCACCTGACAAATTACTCCTACCGGTATACTCTTCAGCATTTTCTAATGCTAACCTAACGGTTTCCTTTAGCTCGGCTACATCGTCAACCAAACCTTTGTTCAAACCTTTTGTAACCGTACGCCCCATGCCAACTACTTTAAGCTCTCCTTCTGAGCCAACCCTGCCAATAATTACAGTAGTGTAACCGGATCCTATGTCTATACCGATATGAAACTTATCTTTCATCTCCATTCCCTCCAACTAGATTTAAACTATTTTCTCAGCTATGCGCAGGCGGGCACTCCGGCTCCGCCTATTTCCATCAATTTCCTCTTTACTTGGCGTGATGACTTTTCGATTAATCAAGCGTAATTCAGGTTCTAGATCACAAACACAAACAGGAATGTTCTTGGAACATTCACAGAATTGCGAATTATCCCTCATGAAGTTTTTAACTATGCGATCTTCTAGGCTGTGATAGCTTATAACCGCCATACGACCGTTTTTCTCTAACAAACTCAATGCGCCGACAAGTCCTACCTTCAAGTCGTCCAGTTCACCATTAACCTCGATTCGTAGCGCTTGAAAAACTCGAGTTGCAGGATTTCTGTTCACGGAGCCTGGGATGCATTGCTTGACTAAATCTGCCAAGTCACTAGTGGTACGTAAAGGTCTATCAGACACTATCCGTCTTGCTATGCGTTTAGAGTATCTTTCTTCTCCATATTCTCGGAAGATCTGACACAAAATCTCGTAAGGATACTCATTTACTACATGCATTGCTGTTAAGGTTTCTGATTTATCAAAACGCATATCCAAATCTTCTGATTTATTGAAACTAAACCCATAGCCTGGTAGTTCGACTTGCCTAGATGAAATTCCAAGATCCAGTAAGACCCCACTTACTGAACCAACATTTTCGTCCGCCAGCTTTTCCATCATATTTGCGTATGAACCTTGAATCAATTTGAATCTTCCCCTATACGAATCCAATACTTGTTCTGCAGTTTTCAATCCTTGCAGGTCTTTATCGAATCCCACCAAGTATCCTCCAGGACCGGTATGTTCCAAAATGATCCTTGAATGACCTCCATCCCCAACCGTACCGTCTAACCAATTTCCGCCAGACCTCAACTGCAAGCCGTCAACAATTTCATTGACCATCACGGGAATATGTATGGAATTCAAATCTATATCAACACTTTTCCTCAGAAGTATGAGTGTGCAGAATAAGAAAAACCGGCCTGCAGGCAATCTACAGACCGGCCATTCAATTATGATGAGAATATAATTACACCACCCCGCACAACACCCTACAAAGGATAGAATAAACATCCAACAACGTTCCAGTCAATTTAAAAAGTAACCAAAATTGGTCATTTTTTATGATTTTTATAAAAAAAGAACCAAAACTTCGATTCTAGGATTTTTCCAGAACTTCAGATGAGTGTTTTTAA
Organism: uncultured Dehalococcoidia bacterium; assembly: GCA_964343075.1. GTDB lineage: Bacteria > Chloroflexota > Dehalococcoidia > Lucifugimonadales > UBA3495 > UBA2588. Next base: position 56,331 of record CAYFGT010000006.1, read on the forward strand.
CACATTCTAACTTCCCCATAAATATTAAATATGCTATACTCGCTAACCGATATTCTATACGGGAGACCACCATACACCCTATATACGGAGTTTTTTGTGGAAATACAAACTGAAAGCGAGCAAATTGGAGAAATCATTGTCACTGTGACTTTAACAGAACAAGATGAAGATCCCTACTTGGATCGATCCTACAAACGTCTTGTGAGCCGACTTAAGGTTCCGGGATTCAGACCTGGAAAGGCACCTAAAAGTATCGTAGAGTCAATGGTAGGCCGAGTGGGGTTAGTAAATGAAGCCATCGAATTCATGATTCCCGAATCCTTGGATCAGGCCCTAAAGGAAAATGATATCGCTGCGTTCGCTGAACCGCATATTGAACTACTTGCCATGGAACCCACCCAGTTTAAAGCCACTGTACCATTAGAACCTGTTGTAGTCTTAGGTGACGCTAAAGAAATACAAATACAACGCGACCCTGTAGAAATCACAGATCAACAAGTAACAGACGTGATCGAAAGAGTGAGGAATGAACAAGCAAGTTGGGAACCTGTAGAACGAGATGTGCAGTATTCAGATTTGTTAAATATCAATGTACAAGGAACTATTGAAGGCGAATTAGTAATAGACGATTCGGAAATAGACTTCATTCCTATTGAAGATTCAGTATTACCGTTCCCTGGTTTTGCTCCCAACTTACTAGGGCATAAAGAATCTGAATCCCTGAGTTTTGAGATCACAATTCCTGAAGATTACGCTAGGAAAGAATATGCTGGCAAAAAGTGTGATTTTGACGTAACCATCCTGTCTGTGAAAGAAAAAAATCTGCCAGACATTGACGACGAATTTGCAAAAGGAATTGGAGAAGGTTTCGAAACCTTAGACGATTTCAAAACAAATTTAATGGATCAACTCACTACAGAAGCAGATTCTCAGGCAGCATTAAAATTGCAAGAAGACAGTCTGAATCAACTAGTAGAAATATCAGATATACAAGCGTCTGCCTTATTATATGAAAGGGAAGTCGATTCTTTGAGGCGCGAGCGGGAACAAGCCTTATCAAATCAACAAGTGGACCTGGACACATATCTAACATACATCGGCAAATCACCCGAAGAATTTACAAAAGAACTTGAGCAATCCGCAAGCGAACGGCTGAATAGATTCTTAGTACTAAAGCAGTTCTCTCAGGACGAAGAGATTGAAGTCACTGAAGATGATGTACAAACAGAAATAGATAATATGTTAAAATCTTATGAGGAATCAGACGAAACTCGGGAGAGGATGGAATCATTCTTTAATACCGAGAGTACAAAAGATTCCATACGGTCTTCCATGTTTAACCGCAAGGTTTTGGAAAGGCTAGTACAGTTAACTGAGGTAACCTCAGATGATGCACCTGACAACACTGATAACGGATCTGAGTAAGTACCAAACAACAAATCGAGAACAGGAGCCGCACGATGTTAATTAATCCCTTCGAATCCTATGAAAGAAGTATCAGAGATCAAGAACCAGAACAAAACATTGTTCCAATGGTAATTGAAACAAGTAATCGAGGTGAACGCGCTTTTGACATTTATTCCCTACTGCTAAAAGAAAGAATCGTCTTCTTAGGGACTCCCATAGCAGATCCAGTAGCCAATCTGATTGTAGCTCAGCTCCTGTATCTAGAGAGAGAAGATCCTGATCGTCCGATTAGTATGTACATTAATAGCCCAGGGGGAGTAATTAGTGCCGGTTTAGCTATCTATGACACTATGCAAATGATCAAACCAGAAGTCTCTACGGTATGCCTAGGTATGGCCGCTAGTATGGCAACAGTCCTACTATGTGGCGGTGCCAAAGGTAAACGATACGCACTGCCTAGTTCTACAATCCATATGCATCAAGCATTAGGCGGAGCACAAGGACAGGCCACCGATATAGAAATAGCAGCTAAAGAGATACTCAGATTACAAGACAAACTCAGAACGATATTGTCTACTCAAACTGGTCAAACATATGAAAAGATAGCGCAAGATAGTGATCGCGACTACTACCTTACATCGGACCAAGCAGTAGAGTATGGATTGATTGACGAAATTTTAGGATCCAGCTCAAACGACTCCTGAAGTAACCATCAAAACACATGACTACTAACAGAAATCAACGCTGTTCATTCTGTGAGAAAACCCAGCAGAGGTCCAATCTGATTGTCGCAGGGCAAGGCAGGGCGTCCGTCTGTTACGAATGCATTCGAGTGCTTAATCAACTGATTGACACCGATAAAGCCTTTCAAGATGACGACATAAGACCGGACATACCGTTAATACCTCGCGAAATATCCACCTTATTAGACCAATATGTGATAGGGCAACAGACAGCTAAGAAAACGATCAGCGTAGCAGTTTACAATCACTACAAGAGGTTATGGGGAACGGAAACAGATAACGACGTAAAATTACAAAAATCCAATATGCTACTAATAGGTCCAACAGGATCAGGTAAGACCTTAATAGCTGAAACCCTAGCCACTCTACTAAACGTGCCGTTTGCGATATGTGATGCAACATCTTTGACGGAATCCGGTTACGTAGGAGAAGATGTAGAAAACATACTTTTGAGACTTATAAAATCGGCCAATTGGGACGTTGAGCGTGCAGAAAAGGGAATAATTTACATTGATGAACTTGACAAAATAGCCAGAAAAGAAGGAATTAACAGATCCATCACGAGAGATGTTTCAGGCGAAGGAGTGCAACAAGAACTTTTAAAGATTATTGAAGGGACTGTAGCCAACGTTCCAGCCCAAGGGGGACGTAAACATCCTCAACAAGAATTCATTCAATTGAACACAAAAGACATTCTATTTATATGTGGAGGGGCTTTTGATGGTCTTAAAGAAATCGTAGAGAATAGAATGACAAAAGGGGCGAATCTGGGTTTCTTAGCTACTAAATCATCAGAAGCCGAACTATCTACAGAAGTCGGTACCGAAGATATTCTTAATTATGGTTTTATACCAGAACTTGTAGGAAGGCTACCCATATTGGCCACTTTAGAAGCGTTAGACATCGACAGCCTCATCAGAATATTAACCGAGCCTAAGAATTCCCTAACAAAGCAATATCAACATCTATTTGAACTCGATGGTGTAGAACTAGAATTTACTGCAGAATCCCTATCTATAATTGCTCAAAAATGCATCGAAAGTCAAACAGGCGCGAGATCCTTAAGGCAATATGTTGAAGAGATCCTATTGGATGTAATGTACGAATTGCCGTCTATATCAGACGTAACAAACTGCACAGTAGATGAACAAGCCGCTTTAATGAATCGAGGCCCACTTCTCACTGACTCCTCCGGAAACTCAATCAATCTAGAAGACGACGAAATCAAAAAATCAGCCTAATAATTGCCTGGATACTGAAAGAGTCATACTAATCGGCAAAGTATAAATATTACCGCCACTTTCATACGTACAACTAGACAAATCCACTTCACCGCTAGCTATCTTAGCTATGGTATCTGATAATAGGATCGGTTCGTGGGCAAATTGTCTTTGCCTAATTTCCTCAAACAGCCAATTTTCTCCTGTTTGTAATTCCACATGACGATCCCACAAATCTTCCAGATAACATTCACTAAAACTTATACAAGGACCTCTATCCACATCATCGCTGATCACATGGACCATGGTACCTGTAACAAGACTTTTTTCACGGATTAATGCTTCAATTACTTGCCTCCAAGAACCTTTAGGACCGTCTGGTAACGCGGGATGCAAATTAATCATCTTATAATCATCGAATAATTCTTTCGAAACAATAAGCATGTAGCCTGCTAACACAATCAAATCGATATCATATTTAGATATGATATTCTTTACTGCACGATCATATTTTTCTCTGTCAAAACGGTTTAAGCTATCTATAAAATTCTTGTTTGATAAAGTTTCCAGCACCAAATCATATGATCTAACCAGGTCGAACATTTTATCGCTTTCTCGAGCATCGCCAGGGTCTCTGTTTGAAAACACTACTGATATATCAGCATCCAGCAATCCATCCTTAATCTTTGAATAAAAATGGGTTAATAAATCTCTTGAGCCTTGGCCTGTACCTGTGGAGAACCATCCTAATTTCATCATCTGTCAGGAGGGGTTGCTTATATCTTTAATAACTATTTCGGCCTTGTCCAAATAATCGTTACATTTTGCAATCATCTGCATACATTGCTTATACAATTCGATAGATTGATCTAGGCTCAGATTTCCTGACTCCAACGACTTAATACCGTCGTTCAGTTTAGTAACCAGGTCTTCATAGGATATTTCTTCATTTGAGTTTTCTGAATCAGACATGTCACCTCAATCTATAACTTCAGCCGATTTTTGTCCATCATCGAACGTTAATCTAATCATATCTCGCGGAGCAAGTTCTCTACTAGACCTGATTGGCAATCCATCAGAAGCGTTCTGAACATACGCAAACCCTCGAGCCAATACGCTACTAAAATCTAGTATCCTAAGCTGACTCTCAGCAGCACCAATTACATTTCGTCTTTCTCGTATAGCTGATTCATACACATCACAAAATCTTTGAAAATATTCGTCAATAGATCTCCTATGTTCGTCCAAATTAGGAGCCGCTCTATTTACATTATCTGTCAGAGTCATTAATTTATACTTGTTCATGCTAAGCGAATTGTTTAAATTCTGGATAGCCCTATTAGTGTAGGTATTCAGATCCAGCCGTAAATTATCGACATCGGGGGCTATCAATTCTGCCGCCGCTGAAGGTGTGGGTGCTCGCATATCAGCCACCAAATCAGCTATCGTGATATCCGTTTCGTGCCCCACCCCAGATACGATTGGAATTTTACTGGCAAAAATTGCTCTTGCCAATTGCTCTTCATTAAATGGCCACAAATCCTCCAGTGATCCACCTCCGCGAGCTAATATTATGACATCGGACCTACCTTCTAGGTTTAGAATTTCTATAGCTTCACGAAGCTCTTCTGCCGCATCCACTCCTTGCACAGACGAATGGGACAACAATAATTCACATAATGGATATCTTCTCCTGAGAACATTTTGTATATCTTGCCATACCGATCCGGACGCAGACGTCACTACTCCAACAACTTTTGGAAACATTGGTAGATCCCGTTTTCTGTTTAGGTCGAACAAGCCTTCAAGTTCCAATTTAGCTTTAAGACGTTCAAATTCCACAGACAATGAGCCTTCACCTAAAGGAACAACAGAATCACTCTGGAAATTGCAATTCCCTCCTCTCCCATAAAACGTCATTTTACCTGTAGCGAGTACTTGTTCTCCTTCTCTCAGGTATTCAATCCCAGGTCTATTAGCCCACATGACTGCCTGAACAACATTTTGCGCATCTTTTAATCTAAAATATCTGTGCCCAGATGGAGGTGAGCTTAAATTAGATACTTCTCCAACAACCGACAAATTGGTTAAGTTCAGATCATTTTCCAACGCCTGTTTCAAGTACCCTGTGAGTTCAGTAACACTCCAAGAGTGGTTCATTAACTTACCCTTTCTGAATATTCGCCTGTACGAGTATCTACTTTAATTACGGTACCAGGGGTGATGAACATAGGGACTGTTATTTTTAAGCCAGTTTCAAGAGTTGCAGGTTTGTTGCCTCCTTGGGCAGTATCTCCTTTAAATGCGGGAGGAGTTTCCGACACAGTTAATTCGACATGAGTTGGAAGGATCACATTGATCGCTGACCCTTTGTAGAATATCACTTCAAGTATCATCCCTTCGGTCACATAATCAACAGCATTCGATAATTGGGATTCCACTAATTCGTATTGTTCGAAAGAATCTTGATCCAAAAAGTAATAATATTCCCCATCAGTATATAAATATTGAGCTTCTTTATTTTCTACCTCTGCTAGCTCCATTCCTGTGTCATCTCTTTGGAATGATTTCTCTACAACAGATCCTGTAATCATATTCTTCATCTTAATCTTGGTAACCGGCGCACGCTTTTGCATTTTGTGTCTCTCGTAATCCAAGACCTCCCATGGTTGGGATTCCAGTTCCACTACTAGACCTCTGCTCAAATCACTGAAATTAATCGCCATAATCTACACTCCTTCAATAAAGCTTATTGATGCTCTATCAGAGCATCAATCGCCAACTTATAACTTCTCCATCCAAATCCGGAGACAATTCCAATCGCTATATCCGCTATTACTGAATGACGTCTCCATTCTTCTCTTCCATAAGGATTACCAACATGAACTTCTACAACGGGAACAGCAGCATCAATTAATGCATCTTTTAGAGAATAGCCGTAATGAGTTAAGGCTCCTGCGTTTATGGCTATCCCATCCACTGCACCGTGATGTTGTTGAATTATATCAACCAGTTCTCCTTCATGATTAGACTGGAAAAACACTAATTCTATGTCTTTCTCCTTCACAGAGGTTTTAATTTTATCTTCGACTTCAGTTAAAGTATCTGCCCCATATATATCGGGGTTACGTTTCCCCAAAAAATTTAAATTCGGGCCATTAATCACCAATATTTTACTCATCATGTTCCTTTATAGATCTTGGATGAAAGCTCATATATGATTTACGAGCCTCATTCTTCGTAACATGGGCGTATATTTCCGTAGTAGTAGGACTTGCGTGCCCAAGTAATTCTTGAATCACTCTAAGATCTGCCTCACCTTCAAGCATATGAGTTGCAAAACTGTGGCGTAAGGTGTGTGTATGAATTCCTTCCCGCAGTCCCGCTATTTTTGCGTACTTCTTAACAACTAATTGTATACTTCTTTTAGACAATCTTTCCCCAAACCGATTGATCAATAGAGCTTTGGACATCGTACCGTTTCGTACATTATACAAATAATCTTCGATTGCTACTTGACTCCCATCTCCAAATAATACTATCCGTTCCTTATTGCCCTTACCATTAACTTTTATTTCTTGCCGCTTTAAATTAACATCATTAATATTCAGTCCATGTAATTCACTCAGTCGCACCCCACATCCATACAATAGTTCTAAAATTGCCTTATCTCTCTTGCCTTGTAAAGTCATAGAATTCGGAGCATTCAATAATCGAAAAATCTCACTCTTAGACATGAATATAGGAATTGATTTTCCAATTTTCATACTTAGAGTCTTAGCTTGAGGTATAGGATTAGAATCAAAATCGCCCAAATAGACTAGATAATCAAAATACGACCGCAGGGCACTCAATTTCCTAACGATACTGGTTCTTTTGTACCCTTTAGTATTAGATGAATCAGAATTATTTGTAGAGTTTCTGGTATATGAAGCCAACCAGACCAAATACTCTCTTGTAGTACGAAGATTCATATCCTTCTCTGAATAGCCATATTCATGCAAGAATTGGGAAAAAGTCTGTACATCTTCGCGATACACTCTACTAGTGTTTTCAGATACCATTTTCTGTGACTTCAAATACCTGGCATATTTGTCAAGATAGCTATCTTTATTCACAAATCCACTCAATCTGCTACAGGGACTTCGCTCTCGATAGTAGAAGGGCAGGATATGCATGACCAAACTCCCGGTTTATCTACCACCATAAGTCCTCCGCATTCTCTACACTTTTCTGAAACCGGTTTTTTGTTAGTCAAGAAATCGCATTCAGGATATGCCGAACAACCATAGAATGGCCTTCCACGGCTCCTAGATTTCCTTTGTATAAGATCTTGTCCGCATCTCGGACAGGCCACCCCAGTAGTCTCAACAATTCGTTTGGTATTCCTGCAGTCAGGAAATCCTGTACAAGCAATAAATTTACCGTATCGTCCGGTTTTGATCACCATCGGACTTTCACATTTTTCACATATTTCATCTGTAGGTTCTTCGATTTTCCGATATGGCATGTTTTCTGTAGCATTATCTAAGGACTTCATGAAAGGTTGATAAAATTGTTCAAGTACTTCAATCCATTCCTTCTCGTTACTAGCTATATCATCCAGATAGTTTTCCATCTCTGCCGTGAAATCTAAGTCCAGTATTTTTGTGCCATCATCTACATTATGAGTGCCAACATATCCTACAGATTCACCTTTCTGTTCAATTTTTGTCGAACCAAAGTAATCAATCAATTCATCGGACACAGTAATTCCTAACACTGTAGGTTTAAGTCTGGATTGATCTCGTTCAATATAATTGCGATCCAATATGGTTTTTATTGTTGGCGCATAAGTGCTTGGTCTACCAATCCCATTTTCTTCCATCGCTTTTACCAAAGAAGCTTCAGTGTACATAGGAGGTGCCTGTGTGAAGTGTTGAATCGGAGTAATGCTATCAGATATTAATGACATCCCTTCTTTTAATTCAGGTAATAATTTCGACTCTTTATCTTCATCGTCTTTGTCAGTCGATTCTTCATAAAGCTTCTTAAATCCATCAAATATTTGTATCGAGCCGTTCGATCTTAATTCATAATCTGTATCACTTAGTGCGTCAATATCTACACGAGTCGACTCTGTGACACTATCAGCCATTTGACTCGATACCATTCTTGACCAAATTAACCGGTACAACTTCATTTGATCGTCATTTAAATAACCACTCAATGCCTGAGGATCTCTTTTAATAGAAGTTGGCCTTATAGCTTCATGAGCTTCTTGGGCATTTTTACTCCGAGATTTGTACAAACGAGGAGTCGCAGGTACATAATTTTCACCATACATAGTTTTAACGTAATCCCTTGCTTCATTAATAGCAATCGAACTCACTTGAACTGAGTCGGTTCTCATGTATGTAATAAGTCCGACAGATTCTCCACCGACGTTGATTCCTTCATAGAGTTGTTGCGCTATACTCATCGTCCTCTGGGTACTGAACCGCAATTTCCGACCCGATTCCTGCTGCAAAGTGCTTGTAGTAAAAGGAGCCGAAGGTCGATTCTTCACTTGCCTAGACTTTATAGCGGTCACATTAAATTGTGCATTACTTAGAGAGTTCTTGATACCCGTAGCAGTTTCTTCAGTAGATATGTTAATTCTACCTTTTTTACCTTTTTCATTTTGCAAAATAGCTTTCATGGTGGTCCGGTCGTTATTATTAATAGCATCCAACATTTCAAGTTCTATGGACCAATACTCTACAGGAATAAAACAATCAATCTCTTTTTGGCGGTCTGTTACCATCCGTAAACACACAGACTGTACCCTCCCTGCAGATAATCCTCGTTGCACTTTCCGCCACAATAGAGGACTCAACTGAAATCCGACTAATCTATCCAAAATTCTTCTGGTTTGCTGAGCGTCCACTAATCCCATGTCTATAGTTCTAGGATGTTCGAACGCTTCTTCTACAGCTTGCTTGGTAATCTCATGAAAAACAACGCGTTTAAATTTAATATCAGTATCAGGTATCCCTGATGCTTGCTGAAGATGCCAAGAAATGGCCTCCCCTTCCCTATCAGGATCAGTTGCTAAATAAATTTCAGAGGCCTGGCCACATGCTTTCTTCAAAGCGTTCATTAATTTAGTTTTATCTCTTGTGACAACATACGACGGCTCAAAATCATTATCGATATCGACCCCCAATTTGCCTTTAGGTAAATCTCGCACATGCCCTTGTGATGCAACTACAACATACTTTTTGCCGAGAATCTGCCCCACAGTTCTAGCCTTAGCTGGAGACTCCACTATCACTAGTTTCTTTCCATTAGCTGCTGGGATCAAACTCTTGCTTTTAGTAGTTTTTGTTTTTGGCTTCGCTGCCATATACACCCCTATTTACTCAGATCGTATTGTTGAGAAATGCCTTTTTCAAAATATCTGATTTATTTTGTTAGTGTCAACCCAAAAACCTATGATAAATAATATTAATCCCCTTATCGATCACAACATTCAATCCAAACGGACAATCCTCGTAGGCGACAACTTCTTATTTCGATTGATTTGTTTTGGCAGTTTGGTATTCCTATCCGGGTCGTTTTGTGAGATAATTCCAAATCACGGCGTGTTGGCCTTACTGTACCAACAAAAATCGCTGACAATAAGAAACTGTATAAAAGGACTTTGATAAAATGCAGATGCGAGATTTCGTCGTTCGATTTGCTGGAGAAGGCGGGCAAGGCGTTGTAACCTCTGCTGAAGGTTTAGCACAAGCTTCTACCCAGGTCGGATATCACGCTCTAACTTATGCTACGTTCCCATCCCAAATCTTAGGAGGACCAACCTGGACACAAGCTCGCATATCAACCGAAACGGTGCTAAGTGCTGGCGACAACATAGATGTCTTAGTTGCATTTAACGAAGAAGCATACCAAACCCATAAAGACGATGTTCGCGAAGGAGGAGTTATTGTTTTCAATTCAAATGACTTTGAAATAGAAAACAACCCTCAAAGTTTTGGGCTACCTATAGACGAGCTTGCCCGTACCACAGGGAATAATCGGGCCGCTAATATGGTTGTAATTGGAGCCTTAGCGCATCTAGTTAACATGCCACAACAATACCTAAAAGATTTCGTAACCGATAGATTTACTCGTGGACGAGATAACGACCAAGAAATTATTGAGGCCAATCACCAAGCCTTAGATTTAGGCCGATCGCATGCCGCTGAAAGTGGTTTCAGCCTTGGCGAACTAGCAGACCCTGTTAAACCAGATTATCAGCAAGTAATGATGAAAGGTAATGAAGCAATCTCTGTGGGCGCAATAGCAGCAGGCCTTAATTTCTACGCAGGATACCCAATTTCTCCAGCAACTACCATACTACTTTACATGGAACGAAACTTGATTGGAGAAGGTAAATTCGTCTATCAAGTAGGATCAGAGATTGAGGCAATAACAGCTTTAGTCGGCGGGGGCTACGCTGGTAAAAAGGCAATGACTGCAACAGCCGGCCCAGGGTTCTCTCTTATGAGTGAAGGCATAGGACTCGCATGGATGTCTGAAGTACCGTTAGTCGTAGTTGATGTACAAAGAGGAGGACCTGCCACAGGCCTCCCAACCAAAACAGAACAGTCTGATTTAATGTCCTGCATGTACCCTGCTCATGGTGATGTCAAAATGCCTGTTATAGCGGTAGGTACAGTAGAAGAATGTTTCTATGGTGCAGTCAAAGCTTTAAACTGGGCAGAAAGATATCAAGGGCCCGTAGTACTAATGACAGAAATGGCATTGGCAGAACGAGTGCAAAACATTCCTCGACCTGACTTATCAAAAATTAAAGTGGAAAATCGCCTTACTTACGGAGGAGATAACGGTTACAAACGTTATGAAGGCGATCAATTATCACCAATGCCGATACCTGGTCAACCAGGAGCATACGTAGCCAACGGTAGTGAACATGACGATGTCGGAGATACAACTCATCTACCCACTCACCACATAAGTAATACCGAGCGTAGATTCAACAAGATAGAACTTCTCAAAGAAAATGAATACGAAACAGAGAACCCAGATGCAGAAATTTGCATCGTGCCATGGGGCGGTTCGAAAGGACCAGCTTTAGAGGCATTCAATGAATTACGAGACTCAGGTATGGATGTTGGCTTCTTCTACACAATGCTACTAAATCCTTTACCCCCAGAAATGCTGGAGAAACTACAAACCAAAAAGCTGGTAATCGTACCAGAACTAAATTATCAAGGTCAGTTTTCTTCGATATTGCGATCCCTAAATGTAAACGCCGTATCTGTCACTCAATACACGGGCTTACCATTCAGAGTGAGAGATCTGGTAACAGAAATCAAAAAGTTAGCCGAAACAAAAATCAAATAAGTGGAGTGCACGACAGATGAGCAAACGAAACCCCGAATACGATTTTAAATGGTGCCCTGGATGTGGAGATTTTGGCGTCCGCAGAGCAATTGAGTTCGCCTTTATTGACCGATTAGAAAACACAGATCTACCAATCGAAAACAATGTAGTCGTAGCAGGGATCGGATGTTCTGGCAATTTAGTCCATTTATTGGAAGGGCAACAACCATACGGGATACATGGTATTCACGGAAGAAGTTTACCAATAGCTTTTGGTGTCAAAATGGCCAACCCAGACCTTAATGTGGTAGTCGTAGCGGGGGACGGAGATTTCCTGAGTATTGGCGGAGAACATATTGGACCTCAAGCCGCCAGAAACCTAAATATCTGCGCTGTCGTTATGGACAACGGTGTATACGGACTGACCAAAGGCCAAAGCTCTCCAACATCTAAAGCAGGTGCTATAACGAGTTCGACACCTTTTGGAAAAATTGAGGCGCAAGCAGACCCACTCCAACTGTACTTAACCCATGGAGCCACTTTCGTAGCTTCTGGATTTTCTGGTCAACCAAGAGAATTAGCACAACTAATTACACGAGGAATGAACCATCCTGGGTTTGCGATGGTACATGTCCAATCTCCATGCACCACTTACAACGACTTCTTCACCGAAATGAAAGGAGACCCTAAAAATGGTATTGCTCCTTTAATTCAACCTATCCCAGAAGACCACGATGCTTCAAACATCGATGCAGCATTTGATCTTATACAGAAACCTGGTGTGCCGATTGGGGTCATATATGAAGATTCAAATGTGGCTACTCTAGATCAAAAAGTCGTTGACATGAGAAGTAAAGCAAGAATACGAGACGTTGAAGCCTTACTTGGAGATTTTGAGTTCTAAAC
>CAYFGT010000006.1:69058-82038 GCA_964343075.1 uncultured Dehalococcoidia bacterium
TTTGAGTTCTAAACTTCCTTTTAGATCTACACAGGGTCTTGATACGGTCCTTTTTCACCTTGCTCTTCAAGCTCTTGGTACTTCGAAGGGCATTTAACTAAAATACTGTCAGCTATAAAATCTCCTGACCCATTATAGGAGCCTTCCAGAATGATTTCCGAATGTGGGTTGAAAAACAAATCAGGTAGTACCCCTACGTACGAAGCTTCTAAATAAACTCCTGTGTCTACATCTTTATCTGTTAGTTGGAATTTAGATGTGATACTCCCAGATGTCCTAGTAAATGAGTCTGCAACCAATGCCCCAGAAACCCTAACTATTTCTCCTCCATGTAATTCAGAACGATTACTGAACTCTTCCACTGTCAAGAAATACCGAGTACTGCCTGGAAACGCTTGTAGTGCCATATAGGAAATCACTGTTCCTGTTACAAATATCAATACAATCCATCTCAGATATGAATTCTGTTTTTTTTCCTCAGGCATGCTTCTCACCTATTAGTATTTAATCTTTATTGGTGATTTGTTTTAATTCGATTTCCATTGATCTTCTTTTTTTAGATATAAATACCAAGTATCCCAATAGAGACCCCCAAGCAACAAAATATGCAGCTGCTAAATAACCCAAATTCATTGGAATTTCAGATTGTAATAAAACTATAAACATAACGTTTCCCTAAATATTATATTCTAGATCGATTTCCATTGACTTTTCAGTTTATACTCAAGTATCGATTGTTCAGCGTGCAATGTAAAATGTCTTTCTTTAACAAGAGCAATCAAAACAGACCCAAACGCCATTAAAGATACTATCAAAACGAAAAGCATAGAATTAGGTAATTTCGTCTCATCTCCAATCACAGGTCCAGGATGAATAGATCTCAACATAACTGAGTAATAAACTATTGGCACATTGATTCCTCCAACTATTCCTAGCACCGCCGCAAATTTGGCGGCCTTCCCTGTATCGGAAGTGTAAGATCTGACCATCACATAAGCAACATATATAAACCACAATATCAATGTAGTTGTAAGTCTGGGTTCCCATGTCCACCAGACTCCCCAAACTGGTTTTGCCCATATAGAGCCTGTGACCAATGCTAACGTCACGAATATCAATCCTACTTCAGCTAAGGCTTGGCTTAATCGATCAACTCGTTGGCTTTTGGTAATCAAATAAGAAACACTCAATCCTGCAACTGTGAAAAAAGCAACAAAAGACAATAACGCAGTAGGTACATGCAAGTAAAATATTCTCTGTACATGACCTAGATTTGCGTCAGTAGGAGCTACCATGAATATCAAATATATATTGATCAACATTAGAATGATAGGAATGATTAGTAAAATATTTCGAATGATTATCAATTATTTAGCCTTTACAAAAATTAGTCATCTAATATTATGCCAAATAACCACGGACAAATCACTAGATATACCAAATCAAATCCCACCAAAATTCCCAACCAATGATTGGTAACATTTAATGGGTATCCAGCAACTAGCTCCCTAGTCACTTCTATAGAAGCAATTAATATGGGCAATACAACCGGTAAGATCAACACATACATGATTACATCTTTAGACTTTGTTTGATTGGAAACAAAAACGAAGAGGGTGCTAACCAAAGAAAACCCTAGAGAAAACAGGATTAATACAACCAATAATTCCCAAGAAAACGGATTGAATCCAAGCAATGCAATAAATGGAACAATCAAAACTAGTAGCATCATCATGATAAAGATCATACAGGTCGTCATTTTACTGAAAAATAAAATGTCCCTACTGATACCCAATAAATCTATTCCGGTTAAAGCTTCATTATCAAAATCGCTTTGGAAAGCACGACCAACTCCAACTATTCCTGACAATACAAAACAAATCCACAAGACACCTGGTCCTGCCATCTCCCACTGTTCACTTGTAAGACGAATCCCAAAATTCAACACCACCACAATTAGCATGCCTAATACTAATGATGCAGTGGTGAATTCTTTCGTTCTCCATTCAAGAATTAAATCTTTTTTCACCAGTAAAATTAATTGATTAGCCAAATCTTTCATTTTGTCTATCTTCATACTTTTTGTATCAATGATCCATCCAGCAATTCATATTCAATACAAGGTATTGATTCAATAAAGCTTCTATTATGGGAAGTTAAAAGAATTGATTTACCTTGTTGCGTTTGTTCCATAGCCAGCTCACCCAATGTACCAATGGATAAATCATCTAATCCTGAATCAGGCTCATCCCATAACATGATTGTGCATGGTTTCATCAAATTTCTGCATAAGGACACTTTCTTTTTGGTGCCGTGTGATAATTCTTTAACTTTAGTGTCCAAATAATTAGTGATTCCAAATCGTTCGAGTAAGTTAATCCAAATTGGTTGCTCCGATTCAATCTGCATAAGGTTAGAAAACAACCTGAGGTTTTCACAAACCGTCAAGTCATCATACAAAAAGGTACTATGAGAGAGATAACTTAACCTTTGCCTTAAACGTTTTTGATCAGAAAATTGTACTCCATTCTGGTCAAGCATAATTACAGAACCGCTATCTGGAGATAACAAAGTAGCTGCGATTTTTAACAGTGTAGTTTTACCAGTACCATTCCTCCCGGAAATGACTGACAGTTGACCTTCAACAACCTCTAGGGTTGCATTAATCAAAACAGGATTGGAGCCATAAGCCTTGCTCACGTGATCTATAAGAAACATCTATTTTAAAATATCGAACATTGTAGTATTGCAGACTATGGGTGTTTGATACTTATCCCTCCATCAATAGCCCAGGTTTGACCAGTAATATAAGACGCAGCGCCAGAAGCCAGAAACACACACAAATAACCTGGTTCTTTCAATCTACCTAGTCTGCCAAGAGGTATTTCCTCAGCAGCTTCTTTTTCCCGACCAGCGTAAACTTCTTTTGTCATCTGTTCCGGATCAGGAAATCTGCCAGGTGCTACCGCATTTACTCTTATATTATATGGAGCCCATTCTTGAGCTAAGCATTCAGTAAATCTCATAACTCCAGCCTTTGCAGCGTCATATGCGGCTGACTGAGCTCTACCTCTGAAAGACGCCCATCCTGAAATATTGATAACATTTCCGTTTTGTTTTTCCAAAAAATGAGGTCCTAAAGCCCGACAACCTTGAAAAGCTTCCGTGAGATTAATGTCTACAATAAAATGCCATTCTTCTTCAGACATACCTTCTAAATTTGTACCGGGCAATTTAGCGACTGGTTTTCTTATCGCATCCCCAACACAATTTATTAGTGTATCCACTCCACCCCATTCAGAAAGTACCGTATCTACTATTTCATCAGTGTCTTTAGCTTTAGTGGCATCACCTCCTAGAGCTAACGTTTTTACTCCAGTTACCGACAGTTCATCCGCAAGTATTTTGGCATTTGAATCTGTTAGGCCTGTGATAGCCACGTCAGAACCTGCATCGGCAAAAGCTCTAGCAATCCCTCTACCGATACCTCTGGAGCCTCCAATAATCAATGTCTTGTGTCCGGTGATATCAAATTCATTTAAAGCACCCATATATTCCTCCTAAAGAACTCTTCCAACGAGTGTATAAGTCCAAAATAACCAAGTCAAATATAACTAACCTGTTGCTACTATACCCCACCAATTAATAATTCCCCAAAATACACCATGATAAATTCTTTCATATTGGCAAAACACATATTAATGAGTAGAATTTGTGTTTGCAAAGAGAATTAAAATAACTGGGAGGTTTATTTTGAAAATCGCAAGATATGAAGCAAACGGACAAATACACTACGGAGCCATCGAAGGCGAAGATGTAAAACAATTAACATCTAGTCCATTCGAAAACTTCTCGGTTAGTGATACAAGTCACAAATTATCCGACGTTAAGTTACTAGCACCATGTCAGCCAGGAAAGATTTTGGCAATCGGACTTAACTATTCTAGCCATCTTCACGACAGACCAGCGCCTGAAGAACCAATGGTGTTCATTAAAACACTAACTTCTTTGATCGGACCTGGGGACACCATCGTTCGTCCCAAACAGGAAGACCTATTAGCAGGATCTGAAAACTCAGGAAAATTCGATGCGGAAGCCGAACTAGTTGTAGTGATCAAGGATACTTGTAAAGATGTCTCCAAAGATGACGCCTTAAATCATGTCTTAGGATATACATGTGGCAACGATGTCAGTGCTAGAGATTGGCAACGTAATGATAGAAACTGGTGGAGAGCCAAATCATCTGACACATTCTCTCCTTGTGGCCCTTGGATCGAAACAGACTTAGATCCAGGAAACGTGCGAGTTACTGGAAGAATTAGTGGCAAAGAAGTACAAAGTGAAAGCACCTCGTATTTGATATTTGACGTGCCGACAATAATTTCATACATCACTAAATTTATGACCCTGGAGCCTGGGGACCTTATTTACACAGGAACACCTGGAGAACCTCAGCAAATGTTTGATGGAGATACATGCGAGATCGAAATTGAAGGAATTGGGATCCTATCTAACCCTATCAAACTAGCCTCATAACTGATATTTATGCCTGGCTTCTCTGGTGAAGTCAGGCATAAACTCATAATAAACGCTTAGCACTGTTGGGACTTGTGAGCAAAATTTTCTCACCAGAATCCCACTGTACCAAACTTACCTGGTGACCGATTTGACGACCATTCAAAGGATCGATTCTAAATTTCCCAAAGATTGTTTCTATTTCTACACTATTAAGAAATTCTCTCAGCACTCTATCGTCTGTAGAATGGCATTTACTTAAGCAATATTCAATAATCAAGCCTATTCCATATGCTTGCATAAACACATAATCTACAGCATCCATTTGTACGCCAACGCCACTTAAATCCGGACCATAATTTATATTCTTTTGGATTCCAGACTCCCATTGCGAAGGACCTATTACCATGTTTCCTGATTCGCCAACACTGCTCCAAAATTGATCTAATCCAGCAGCTCCAACACATATTGCATCGCAATGAATCTGCAATCGTGACAAACTACCTACAAATTCAATATCTTGTAAATATGACCCGACGTAAACGATTATGTCTGGATCAAATGCATTGATCTCAAAAAACACTTCATCCATGTGATCAGGCCTATTAAAAATATCTCGAACAGACAATCTTTCTGCGCCATACCTTTCTTCCAAACCAATCAGTGCACTGTTAGTAACTGAACACGAAAATTCTCCTGCAGGATCAAAAATCCTACATATTTTGACCTTCGGGTATTCCAACATCGGCAAAACCTTCCCTAGGCCTGCCAAGTATTTGTCGCAGGAAACGTTACTACTTACTAATAATTGGTATCCTTGGTTATGCAATTCTGCAGATGCGCCACCATGATTCCACAATAACTTCTTCTTCTCATTACAAATAAATGCGGCAGTTTTTATTAAATTAGTTGAATATGGCCCGATGATGATATCAGCATTATCTTCCTCAATTAATTTAGCCAGATTGCGCCTTACACCTTTTGAATTGCTTTGATCATTATATGCAAGGAGCTGAAATCGAATGTCATTATTGGGCCACACTTCCTTTGATTGATTCATTCGGTCAACCCAGGTGCGTATCCCTTCATAAGCGCTCTTGCCTTGCATAGAATATGCCCCTGTCAAGGATAGACTTATACCAATTTTAATAACATTCCTTCTAATCACAAAACACCTTTCAAGTCATCTTTCATGTGTTCAAAGGTTTAAAAATTCCAAACGAGCTGGTATATCCATGGAGGTATGTAGTGCCTGACACTTGTCCTATTTCTCCGTTACAGAAAAATCCTGTTAAAGGTAATCCTGGTAAGTGATTCTCAACCAAATTCGAATCATAATTCTCTACACCGTACAGATATTTACCTCTACCTAAGCAAGAAAATAACAAAGCTCCTGAATCTTTGGGGGTATTACTAGAAGAATACGTCTTTAACAATCCATCCAAATCTTCAGAAGAAGTTTGTGAGTCTCTTAAATGAAACTGAATGAGCTGTCCTTCTTTAAGTAATTCACCAATCGTCATAAATCCAGTCCGATTATCTAATCCCATAATGTTTCTTATCAGAAAATCTCCATGCTTAGGAGTGTCTATAAACCCGTCCATCACTACTCCTACGAATAATGAGTGTTGCATTAATTTCTGATTATCTGAATCTAAGCTATCATATAAACTCTTAAGAACATTGATTGGGTTTTCATTATCAAGTGACTTTAAAATGTTATGCTCACTCTCCGTTATCCGCATCACGTCGCCTATAGGCTTACATCCTTGAGCCACGATCGTATCGATGGATACATTTCCAGACAGGGCAATACCTACAGCTCCTGAATGAAACACGCTAGATCCCAAAAACAAACTATTCTCACCGGATCGAGTGGCACCACTAGCTAAGCCTCCAATTTTGACTGAATTAGGATAAGCAAAATCCATCCCTTGTATGAAATTATCAGCCGGAAATGAAAATGGATCTGCCAGAAGCACAAAATGCGATAATGGGTCCAGGTCGACATTAATGGTTTCACGCCAAGAATTCGGCCCACTATCCAAGTCTGGAACATCCGAGGCGGACAACGCGAATGTCTTGATATCGACACCCGGTAAGTGCGCTGCGGTTATGCCAAGTGCTGAAGATTGCTCTATTTCCAACCCACCCCCTATCACTCCTCCGGCAGAGCACCCTAAAATCTGAGCATTATGAAATTGGGATGTAAGTCTACTCAATAAATGATCATAATCATTTTGCAAATCTGGGGAGCAAAAAACGAATAAAGCATCAACATTATCATTTGAGATACCAGGCAATATTTGTTCGACACATTCATTAATAGCAGTTTCCCAAATATTAGCCTGAGATATGGTGGAAATCCATTTCATGTGCACACCTCCAAAGGTCACGAGTTTGGGTAGTCTATAGCCATTATAGACTCCTTAACAAGCAAAGTTATCATTAATTTAAAATTCTCTTGATTCTATATTGACATTCATATCCAAATCATATTAAATTAGTCTTAATTTGGGATACCTTCGTTTAGTGTGCCACGCGCACTTACAAAAGATCCCCGGAAAACCTCAAATTACTCTGTTAAAGATGCAAAAGGAGGAACAAATGGCAGACAACCAAGAATTAGCACTAATGTCTCACTTATTCCGCCGTGCAGGATTCGGCGCAAGCCGAGAGACACTGGATGCTGCAATGGAAAAAGGATATGACCAAACCGTGCACGAACTGCTGAATCCTGATACTGTACCAGGAATAGAAGAGGATTTGTTGATGAGATATCAACCATCCTATTACCAGTCAGCAGCTATAGAAACCAACGTCCAAAAATGGATGTATTACATGATCAACAGCCCAAGGCAACTTCAGGAAAAAATGGTTCTGATGTGGCACATGATCTTCTGTGCAGGGCACAGTAAAATAGATAGTGGCGCCGAAATGTGGTACATGATAGATATGTTCCGTAGAAATGGAATGGGTAATTTCAAACAAATTCTAATGGATTTGTCGAGTAACCCTGGAATGGTCTACTACCTGGACAACAGCGAAAGCCACAAAACTAACATTAACGAAAACTATGGAAGGGAACTCTTAGAGCTCTTCTCATTAGGAGTAGGAAAAGACGAACAAATGAACTACTCTGAAGATGATGTAAAAGCTTGTGCAAGAGCGTTCACCGGGTGGAATATCGCTCCTGCTTACCCGCCATTCCCTTATGGTAGAAGCCCTTGGACATTCATGTATGACCCAGGAGATCATGACGAAAGTGAAAAAACCTTCTTGGGGCAAACAGGAAACTTTGGAGGCGAAGATATAATAGATATAATTTGTAAAGAACCGGCAACCGCTCGCTTCTTAGCAAGGCATCTATATAACTTCTTCGTTGCCGATGATGTGCAAGTGCCGGCTTGGCGACTTACCCCTCCTCGGGATATTCAAGCAATAGAACAAATGGAAAAAGCTTATTTTGATTCAGGCTATGAAATCAAGGCAATGTTGGAAGTACTTTTCAATTCCGATTGGTTCAAAGCCGAAGACGTAAGATACGCAAAGGTAAAAAACCCGGCAGAAATGGTGGTTAGTGTTTTGAGGCTTACTAAAGATCATTCTGAAGTAAAACCAGGTCTTTTCGAAGTATCATCTGTTCCAAAATACATGGGTATGGATCTTATGAATCCTCCTACTGTAGAAGGCTGGCATACCGGTCACGAATGGATTGATAGCGGCACATTGGTTGAAAGAATCAATTTCGCAGCGGACTACTTAGGCCAAACAGACCTTCCAGGAGTCCAAGACTTAATCGGGAAACTTGACGGCAACTACGGTCCAAATGAATTCGTGGACGAATGTATAACTTTGGTTGGTGCACTTAACATCACTGAAGAAACAAGAGCTCAACTGGTAGCTCACGTAGAAAAATCTGGCGAGGTCGATACGTCAGCTAATGAATTCGAAACAAGAACTGGCGAGATGTTTCAGATGATTGCTGCAACTTCCGAATATCAGTTCGGTTAATCAAATTAATCACTAAGGAGAAATAACATGACTTCTACAACAAAAGATCCTGTATTAGCTGTATTGTCACTTTCGGGTGGTAACGACGGGCTAAGCACCGTGATCCCATATTCCAACGGACTATATAAGGATTACCGACCAACATTGGCAGTTCCTGATGAACAAGTCATAAAACTTACTGACGACATAGGACTACATCCAACCATGGCTCCCCTAAAAAAATATTGGGATGAAGGGAAAATGGCTATTTTCCTAGGCGTTGGATACCCTAACCCAAGCTATTCTCACTTCAGGTCGATGGATATTTGGCACACATGTGAGCCCGACAAGATTGGAACTGAAGGATGGCTAGGCCGTGCAATTAAAGAGCTCGATCCCACAGGAGAAAACGTTCTAACAGGCGTTAACTTCGGCCGAGGATTGCCTAGGGCACTCGCTATGGAAGGTGTTCCTGTAGCATCAGTCGGAGATTTAGAAACCTACGGATTGTTAACCGGAATTGACGGAGATGCTCAAAGAAACGATGCCTTAGATGTGTTCGGTAGGATGTACGGACCAACAATCGGATCTAGTTATGCATTAGACTATATACGACGAACAGGAACCGACGCACTCAAAGGAGCAGACATACTGGCAAAAGCGCCTGAAATGTACTCCTCCGACCTCGAATACTCAGCTTCTGCCGTGGGGCAATACATGAAAAATATTGCTCAGACACATTTAGCAGAGTTTGGTACCCGTGTACTCTACACAACATCACCATACAACGGTTTTGATACTCATGCCAATCAGGCACAAGCACACTCTGCTCTTTGGACAGATGTATCTGCTAACGTAGACACCTTCATCGCAGACATCAGACAAGCCAATAAGAGTGACAATGTAACACTATTTATGTTTTCAGAGTTTGGCCGGAGAGTTACAGACAATGGATCAGGGACTGACCATGGGGCTGGAAGCGTTGCCTTCGCCATTGGAGACCATGTTAAAGGTGGGATTTATGGTGAATACCCATCTCTCGAGCAAGGAGACTTGCTAGAAGGCGGCAACCTGAACCATAGCACTGACTTCCGAAGTCTATACACAGGTATACTGGAAGATTGGTTTGGATTAGACGCCAAACCACTCGTTGGCTATGAAATGGAGAAAGTAAGTTTCTTCGAATAATAATAGAATTTTAGCCTAGAGGTCTATATAAGACCTCTAGGCTAAAAATAATATAAAAGAGAAAGGTAAGAGAAATGAGTGTACATCTTTTTGGAATAAGCGACCGCACATATTCCTACTCTCATTCAGTAGGACGAAACGAATTCGCTGGCACAGGATTTCGGAATCCTGTCGATTTTGTGTGTAGTTCCGATGACACATTGTATGTTCTAAATCGTTCATACGAGAGCAGGAACGACGGGATCCATATTACAGTGGCAACATTAGACGAACAATACATCACTGAATTCGGAACATACGGTGAAGGAGAAGGTCAATGGGTCTGGCCTGCAGGAATAGCAATCGATTCTGATGATCAACTCTACATCACTGACGAATACTTAAACAGAATTACTATTTATGACACAGATGGAGACTACATTGGAGTCTGGGGCACTAGTGGCAGCGGCGACGGTGAACTTTCAGGCCCAACAGGTATAACTATATCTGGAGATTCAGTATATGTAGTTGATAGCAAAAACCACCGAGTTCAAATTTTTGGACTAGAT
This sequence comes from uncultured Dehalococcoidia bacterium, assembly GCA_964343075.1. GTDB lineage: Bacteria > Chloroflexota > Dehalococcoidia > Lucifugimonadales > UBA3495 > UBA2588. The sequence goes on from CAYFGT010000006.1 coordinate 79,303, forward strand.
GGCACCTACAAAGGCAAATTTGGAGAGTACGGTACAGATAATGGACAATTCAACATGCCTTGGGGAATCGCACTATCCCATGATGGGATCATATACGTAACGGACTGGAGAAATGACAGAGTCCAAGGATTCGATACAGATGGAAATTGGCAACTCACGTTTGGTACCAGTGGCGAAAGTTACGGTGAATTTAACCGACCAACAGGAATTGGCGTAGACGCTGAAGGTGACATATATGTCTGTGACTGGATGAATAATCGAGTTCAATCATTTGCACCAGATGGTAGATACATCGCTCAGTTCCTAGGTGACCATAAACTGTCCGGCTGGGGTAAAGACAAATTAATGTCTAACCAAGACATGATACGTCAACGAGCGCTAGCATACTCAATTGATCCTGACTACGAAACTAAGCTCGCTCATCCAGACGCAGTGAAAGTGAACGGTGATGGCAAAATCATGATTTCTGACTCGACCAGAGGACGAATTCAAGTGTATCAAAAACACTCAGATCCTATAGCAGCTTTCGCAGCTGAAATATAGTAACCAAACTATAATCTGAGGTTAGAAAAAGGGCCCTGATATGGGCCCTTTTTCTATTCTGGACCTTCAGGCATCCCTGAATCAATCCATCTGATAATTTCTTCTATCTGATCTTTTTTCACAAATGGACCTCTAAGAGGCATTCTCCCAAATGTTCCGCAACCTCTGGCAAGAGATTTGACCAAGTGAGTTTCTCTTCCAGGCACTCCTGGCTCAATAGATCTAAATCCACTCAAAACAGAGTCTTGCAAATCTTTAGCAGTTTCCCAATAATATTCATGAATACCTGGATAAGCATCTCTACCCCACTTGGTAGTCCAGCGTTCCATGATATCTTCTAATATCTGCTTCACTCTAGGCCAATAAACGGGCTCTTCATGCTGGTCTGTAGACATTTGTAACCTCCTTACTTAATACTTAATTTGGATGATTATACAGTTGATCTGTGTTCAATAATTCCACCAGATGCGGCAATACCGGTTTGACCACATCCAGACACTGGGCAATAGCTTTCGGACTACCTGGCAATGTGATAATTACTGTATTCTTCCTAATACCCACAATGGATCTACTCAACATAGCCATAGGAGTAAAAGATAATGAATGAGCACGTATAGCTTCACTCATTCCAGGGATTTCACGATCTATGATCTTAAGACACGCATCAGGAGTAACATCTGACTTAGCTACCCCAGTTCCCCCAGTTGTGATTATAATATCCGTCGCGCCAGCATCGCTCCATTCTTGAAGTATGTCTCGAATAGCTTTCTCGTTATCTTCTACTATTCGATAGATTGTCTGTTCATACTCATCGTGCCCTAACACATTAATTATTTGGGGACCCGAGGTATCTTCTCGTTGGCCTTTTGTACCTGATGTGCTAACTGTCAAAACACCTACTCTAATCATCTTCAAAACTCTCGAACTAAGGGATATGTAATTATAGCATTTCTTAGGAAAGGTAAATTTGACATCAAATCTCGAAATGATATATTCCTAGTATGAAATTTGGAAATTCTGATATCTATGTGGTCAGTGATGGTAACTTCAAAATGGATGGCGGTTCTATCTTCGGGATCGTACCCAAAACTATATGGGCCAATAAAATAAGCCCAGACGATGACAACTGTATCAACGTCGCCCTCAATTGTATATTAATCAAACATGCAGGCAAATCTGTGCTAATCGATACTGGCATAGGTAACAAATTAAGCCCTTCATTGCAAAAACGTTTCAGTAGCCAGTCCGGCAAACTATTGAGCAATTTAAAAGAGTTGAATGTTGCACCTTCAGACATCGATTATGTAATTATCACTCATTTACATTTCGATCATGTAGGTGGTTGCACTGCACATGATAATTCCGGGAATCTGTACAATGTTTTTCCTAATGCTACCCATTTCATACAGAAGCGGGACTGGGATGAAGCGACCATATTAAACGATCGTACCAAAGGTGCATATAATGAAGATGATTTTATCCCTTTATACGACAACAACCAGCTTGAATTGATCGATGGTGACTTTGAACTTATACCGGGATTAAATATATATCTCACTGGGGGACATACCGCTGGTCATCAAATTATTACTTTAGCTTCTGAAGGGCGTACCTTCGCAACTTTGGGGGATATTCTTCCCACTGAACATCATTTACCAACAAACTATCTCACTTCATTTGATATCAACCCTTTGGATAGCATATCTGCAAAAAGCCACTGGATACCCATCGCAGAATCAGAACAATGGTTAGTCAGTTTCGGACATTCAGAAAATACTAGTTTAGGCTTCATAACAAGAGATGACAGAGATCGAATGTGCATCGTCCCATTCACTGGAGAGTTATAAAATGACAGATTGTATTTTTTGTGAAATAAGTGCAGGAAATGAGCCAGCAAAATTCAGATATCTAGACGAAGACGTCATGGTAATAGTAAACAAGCTCACTTGGGTCCCTATAATGTTATTGGTTATTCCGCGCAAGCATCATAGCCAACTAGAGTTGTGGAGTAGCCCTATTATGAAGAAAATGAGCGCGATTGCAGCAGACTTCGGTTGTATGTATTGTCCTGATGGCTTTAGAATATTATCAAACTTTGGCCATCATGGTCTTCAAAGCCAGAGACATGGTCACCTACATGTTATAGGAGGTAGAGACCTAGGCCCATACGCTTAACCTGCTGAAACCTTGTCG
>CAYFGT010000007.1:0-81231 GCA_964343075.1 uncultured Dehalococcoidia bacterium
GCGCGCATCGTTCGGGACGATGAGGTCGTAGGTTCAAATCCTATCACCCCGACCATAAGTTTAAGAGGGGTGTTTTATGAATATATTGCAACCGGTAGCTCAGGAAGTAGCGGATTTGTTAAAAAGTACTCAGCAGACTTTGTCAGTTTCAGAATCTTCCGCAGGTGGATTAATCTCAGCCTGTTTGGTGTCTATACCTGGTGCTTCAGATTATTATGTTGGTGGAGTTGTTGTTTATACAAGAGTCGCTCAAAAAGGATTGTTGTTAGTTCCGGATGAATCTATGGAAGGCAAGAGAGCTAGTACAGAAGAATACGCTGAGTTGAACGCAAGTACCATTAGGAATACATTAAACACGGACTGGGCATTAAGCGAAACAGGAGCTAGTGGCCCGACTGGTAACAGGTATGGAGATGCTTACGGCCATGCATGTATCGCTGTGTCTGGGCCAGTTTCTAAATCAATTACCATAGAAACAGGTGACCCCGATCGAGAAGGTAACATGTGGATATTCTCTCAAAAAGCCTTATCGTTACTTAAGGAATGCATAGAAGAGTCTTTAACCACATAATTAATCAGCAGATACGGTTAGGTTTTTAAATTGCGGCATTACTTGTTCAGAAAACTTCTGCATCTGTTCAAGTAGTACTTTCTGGGGAGTACCCATCGGTAAGCTTACGTTGACTCTATCTAACCCTGGGTACTTTTCTTCTAGAGCTTTGAGTTTTTCAACTATCAGATCTGCTGGGCCAGCCAAAAAACCACCACTTTTTTCAGCATCTTGGATAGTTGGTAAACCTGCATGAGGTGCCTTGCTGGGATCACCCATATCTTCAATCTGTTGATCTGATAGGGCTCTTACTAACCGCAAAGGTCCAAACATTTTGAGATTCTCTTCGTAGTAACCAGCAGCTTCAGTCAACGCTTTCTCCTTAGAATCAGCGATATAAAAATGGTATCCGATACTTAGATTTTCTCCGAGAGAAACGTTATAACCTGATTTCTGATACGCTGTTTGGAATTTAGTGATTATTTCATCCATAGCGCCGCCTTCTGATGAGCCTCCTCCTATGATGCCTTTCATGCCATGTTTTGCCATAAAATCGAACGCCCTATCAGATGCACTTTGAATGGGTTGCCAACATTCGACAGGGGTCGATTTGGGTCTTGGGACTAAAGTTATTTCCTTAAGATCGTATCCTCTGTAAGGTACTTTGGGTGGAATGGTGTAATTCTTACCATGATGGGAAAAAGATTCGTTATTGAAGGCTTTAAATATTATCTCAACTTGTTCTTCAAACAATTCCCTGTTGGAATCTTGATCAAGCAAAGGTGCGCCAAAAGTCTCAATTTCTCTCGTATGGTAGCCACGGCCGACCCCAAAAGTAATTCTTCCATTTGTGAGGACGTCCGCAGTGGCCCAATCTTCGGCTAATCTGAGTGGATGCCACATGGGGGCAATATTGAATCCGCACCCAATATGAATGTTTTGGGTAAGATGTGAGAGGTGCACGCCGAGTAAGATAATGTTGGGTAAGCATTCGTAACCTTCGGGCTGGAAATGGTGTTCGGCCATCCATAATGTGTCATAGCCTGATCTGTCCATATATTTAGCAAGAGCTGTCATCTTGTCAAATGCAGTGCACAACTCGTCATTAGAAAATCTCCGGTCATTAACAGGGGTGCCTGTGTAGCCAATGTTATCCATATCTATATGTCCTGCATATAAACTATCGAATTTGGTTATAGCCATGATGTACCTCCATGAAATCCAGATTGGTCTCATTGTATAAATAACACACTTACTGTCAATCCGTGGCTAAGGTGTTATTGTGCGAACAATCGATTATAATCTGTTTAGGAGACGCTATGATTGGTCTTAACGTTTACTCTTTTATAATGCCTGGTGTCAAACTGATTTCCAGTATTTGTATTTCTGGGATTTTAGGAGCCCTGATTGGCTGGCTGGGGATTTTTACTAACAGATCACTTGGGTATATATGGTCTCCAGAGATTCATTTGTTTATATACTTTGCGTTTATAGGATTTGGATCTGGATTGGGGGCATACTTGCCTTGGCTTGATGTTGAATCAAAAACAACCAAGCGGTTTTTTATTTTGGGGATTGCTAGTGCCTTAGGCATATTAGGGGCATACTTAGGATATTTGTACGGGTTGAATTCTGCTGTCGAATGGTTATCAATGCGTTATACAATTGACTTTAAAACTCATAGGATAGCGATATTAATTCCGGTGGTATTTATGGCCGCTATTGGCGGATATAGAGAATTAAAAGATTAATCAAAATCTTTTGTTTTGCGATTGAATAATGATAATGCTATCCCTAATCCAATTAATATACCCCCATTTATGATTAAAGCTACCCGACTACTTAAGAGGTTCCCAAGATAAGCAACTTCTAGATGCCCTGCCGGGCCTATCCCAACTCCCACGACCCAAGTCCCCATTGCCTTCCCACGTTCATCTGTTTCTGTTATAGATTGCATCAGGGTCTGGTGCACAATATCTGTTGCTCCAGAAATAAGATTGATGGTAAATACAGCGAGTACCATGAATATTAGGGTAGAGCTATGCGCTAACATGAGTTCTCCAACACCAAACCCTATAATAAGCAAGGAAATCATTTTCATACTTCCTGTTTTTGTCTGAGTAGACACGATCATAAAAATACTGAAAATTCCTCCTAGGTGTTTTGTTGCATTCAAAACACCTAGAGTGAAGCCTCCTGCTTCAAGAGTTTCAGCCACAAGTACTGGTAAAAGAACCTGGTATGAGAACCCAAATAATTCTGTTAGTGTGCATGATATGAATAGAACTTGTAACTGTTTGTTATTTTTTAAAAGTAGGAAATAGCTGATTAAATTCGTTATAGGTGCTTGTGATTGGTGAGGTGCTGAGGATCGTGGGGTTCGGTGCATTTGAGAAGCAACCACAGCACTAATAACATAAGCTCCCCCCATGATATAGAATCCGGCACTTGCGTTGAATTGAGCTATTAAAAATCCTCCTGCTAGAGCGCCAGCAATTGCTCCTATTTTGGACGCGAGATTTATTAATGCTATACCATTTAGCGCTGATTGGTGTTCATTTATTTGATACGCGTAAGCACTCCTTGTGGTTAGTTGCACAGAATCTATTGAGCCCAATGCCAATGCCAATGCACTAAGTCCTACCATACTGAAAGGAACAGATTGATTGATCGTAGCTACAGCTAAGGAAATAATAGCTAAGAGCGTCGAAGTGAATATTATTAGAAACTTGCGGTCAATTATGTCAGACAAAATACCTGCGATCATACCTCCAACGACGAAAGGTACTTGCCTTAAAGCAAAAATTAAGCCTACAAATACAATGGATTCACTTATATCATAAGAGATCCATCCCAAGAGCACTTGTTGTATCCCTACAGACATGTGAGCAGCGACAGAAGAAGTCCATAACATTCTAAAATTATGAGACCTAAAGGTCTGGATACTTTGATGATAAATGTTCAAATTTTTATTCTCATACCGATTGGTATCGAAGTGTAACATATGCTTGGTGAGTTCTTGACATATTGAAGATTCCAACTTGAAATGGTGAAACATTTCTGGCAACATGTGTGAATGGATATAGGCGCTTTTAAAATTCAAGAAGATATTGCCGATATTAAGAACCCTTATATGGTAGCAATGATTAAGCCGTGGGTAGATGTGGGCAAGGTTGGAACGTTGACGTTGAATCGTATAGAACGGTTCTTTGGAGCTACAGAAATAGGAGAGCTCGCAAGACCGGGAAAGTTTTTTGACTTTACTCGATATAGACCGAATATGCGATTTGTCCAAGGCAAGCGCACTATGCGTATACCGAATAGTTTCGTAAAGCATGGCAAATCAGAATCTGGTCAAGATTATATATTCCTGCATCTGTTTGAACCTCACTCCAACGGAGAAGAATACGTGGAATCCATATTAGATATTGTCAAACATTTTGAGGTAAAGAGATATTGTAGAGTTGGAGCTATGTATGATGCAGTTCCGCATACACGTCCGATATTGATTACGGGCTCGATTGGCGAGGTTAATCAACTCAGAGAAGTAGAAAATCTGAGATTGAGACAGAGCAGTTATCAAGGACCGACCACCATTATGAACTTGTTAGCTGTAGGCATAGATGATTTGGAAATAGAAACATTAAATTTCATGGCTCATCTTCCCCAATATGCTCAATTAGAAGAAGACTATAGTGGTGTATCCAGGATGATAGAGGTATTGTCTTCTGTGTACGCCGACATCCCAAAAGATCTATCCCCTATAAGAAGAGGACAGCGCCAATATAGGGAACTCACTAAGGCCGTAGAGAATAATTCAGAATTGAAAGGTTTGATTGAACAAATGGAATCAATGTATGATGCAGACAGGCAATCAGAACAAGATGATGCGAAAATCGAGGACTCTGCAAGCCTATCCCCAGAGATAGAAAGCTTCTTGGACGAGATTGGGCAACAGCTGGAAGATGATAAGTAATAGTCTAGTTAGGCTTGGTAGCGCGGGAGGGACTCGAACCCCCGACCTATGGATTATGATTCCACCGCTCTAACCAGCTGAGCTACCGCGCCAAGATAGATGTTAATACACCCGATCCAACAATTGATGTTACCCTTGCTATTTGTAACTGTCAATGAAATATATAGATTTTCCCCTTGGGTTTATCATGTTTAATCAATCAGATATTGTTCAAGATATTCATGCAATCATAAGAAAGATAATCTGCAATCATGTAGACATTCCGGAGTTTGTATCAGGTTCAGGGATTTACGGACTGGAGATACTGCATAATGTAGTAGATTTGGGTTGTGTAATGGTTGATCATGTTGGCCAACTAAAATTAGTTAATATCAACATGTTGCGTATGGTGTCGCCTGAAATTGGTGTTAATAACTCTTTGAATATGGAGGATTTGGACGTAGGGCTAGACTATATGGTTATTCTTTTTGCCTCGTTGGTAAAACAATTATCTGAATCAAAACTTCTAAACATATAATAGCTACATAATTATTTATGACAAGTCAAAGGTGCCGCTGCGCCCACCGGATTTCTGAACTACCTTTATGTTGGATATTATCATTTGTCTGTCTGATGCTTTAGCCATATCGTATATTGTAAGTGCAGCAACACTTACTGCTGTCAGGGCTTCCATTTCAACTCCTGTTTTGGCAGAGGTTTTAGCGAACCCTTCTATGATTATGGAACTTGTTGGTTCATCAATTTTCAGGTCGACTTCAATTTTTTCTAAAGGAAGAGGATGGCATAATGGTATCAAGTCTGATGTCTTTTTCGCGCCCATGATTCCTGCTAGCTGCGCTATAGTGAATACATCTCCTTTTTTTAACAATCCTTCTTTGATCAAGTTTAGGGTGTGGGAAGACATTGTTATGGTTCCTGTTGCCTTGGCCTCACGTGTGGTGACATCTTTGTCTGCAACATCTACCATACTTGCATTACCTGCTTCATCAATATGGGTTAATTGGTTGTTTTGTTCTTCGGTCACTTCCACCTCTCCTTTACTTGCAGCCTCAGCAGCTGAGTATGCAAGCTTGTCTGCTAATTCATTACCTTCGTTTCCTGAATGGCCTTTGACCCAGTGCCATATCAAGTGGTGTCTTTTGGCTTCAGCATCGAGCATATCCCATAAATCTTTATTGACATTTCGTTTCCAGTTTTTTGTCATTGAATTGATTACATAACTGCTGTCAGAGAATATATCTATGCTCGTGCTTGTTTCTATAGCTTTGAGCCCTTCGATAACAGCTGTTATTTCCATTTGGTTATTGGTGGTATTTCTAGAGCCACCAGATAATTGCTTGATGATGATGTTGTCAGAATAAATTACTACTCCCCAGCCTCCAGGGCCTGGATTCCCTTTGCATGAGCCGTCAGTGTAGATTTGTAGGTTTGATGAAGGCTGCATATTAACCTCCAATGTGGAACATTTCGATTTTGTTATTAGTGTTAGTAGCCTTGCGGCCAGAAGTTCTTTCAACAGAGTACTGGTCGGTTCTAAGGCTCCAAGTTTTATTTATCAATTCTATGAGTTCGGAGTCTGTTGCTCCAGATCTCATTGGAGTTTTGAGATCGACGCCCCCCTCAGCAAACAAACAGGTTACTAATTTCCCGTCGGTGCTAAGCCGAGCTCTTGAACACTGACCACAGAAGGGCTGGGTAACAGAAGAGATAAAACCTATTTCCCCTGTTCCGTCTGAATACCTATACCTGTCTGCTACTTCTTCGGGGTAGTTCTTGTTCATGGGTTCAATATCCAACTCTTGCTTGATAATATCTACTACTTCTCGTGAAGGTACTACTTGCTTGTAATCCCACTGGTTTTGGTTGCCTACATCCATATATTCAATGAAACGCAGGATTAAATTATTATCTTTACAGTACCTGGCGAGATCTATAATAGTGTGTTCATTGACCCCTTTTTGAACTACGCAGTTTATTTTTATGGGATTAAAGCCAGCATTTTTTGCAGAGGAAATCCCTGCCAATACTTTATCGACCGAGAATCCGACTCCATTCATATGTTTGAATACATCATTATCCAAGGAATCCAGGCTAATTGTGATTCGTTTAAGTCCTGCTTCTTTAAGCGCATGCGCTTGTTTGGGGAGTAAATAGGCGTTAGTCGTTAGGGCTAAGTCATTCATGCCATCTAAGGAAGTAAGCATTTCGATTAGTTGGTTGACGTTTGTTCGAAGTAACGGTTCGCCGCCAGTTATCCTCAATTTGCTGACCCCTAGTTCCGTAAAAATCCGGGCAAGCCTTGTTATTTCTTCGAACGTTAGGATGTCGTGTTTAGGTAGGAATTTATAAGCAACTCCGAATGTTTCTTTAGGCATGCAGTAAGGACACCTGAAATTACACTTATCAGTGATCGATATTCTTAGGTCTTTTAATGGTCGTTTAAATGTATCGGTTATATACATACTATTCAGATTGAGTTGATTAGTGCTCTGAGAATGCAGTAACACCTCTTAATTATACAGGATTAAAGTATTTCTAGTCTCTCGATGAGTAGTTTTATTTTTCTTAAGGCGTCAGCTCGGTGGCTAATCAGGTTCTTAACATTGGAAGGAAGCTCTGCCATCGTTTTGTTTAAGCTTGGTAACATGAATATAGGATCATAGCCAAATCCGTAGTCTCCCTGGGAAATATTGGTTATTATTCCACTTATCCCTCCAATTCCTATAATTGGGGCTGAAGCTAATCCAATTATTGAGATGCAGCAAACAAATCTTGCCTGCCTCTCGTGGCTGGGAATTTTTGCGAGTTTCGTTAATATGAGTTGGCATCGTTCTTGGTCGGTTAACTTATCGCCTCCATATCGGGCTGAGTAGATTCCAGGGTCACCGCCTAGAGAATCGATTTCAAGCCCAGAATCATCAGCTAAACAAGGTACTCCAGTTAGTTTGTAACCGTGGGTGCTTTTAATCAGTGAGTTTTCTGCAAATGTGGCCCCGGATTCTTCTGCTTGGTCCTGTATCCCGAGGTCTGTTAGGGATAATAAATTGTATCCCAGTGGAGAGAGCAGGGTACGATATTCTTCTAATTTGCCCAAATTCTGTGTTGCTATGAGTAGTTTTTTCATTGACCGCTGTTGCAATTATGAATGCATTATATGACCTGGTCTTGTGACAATGTTTCTATCTCTGCTGTTGTATAACCTAGCCATTCTTTATAAATTTCTGTATTATTCTGGCCTAACTGAGGACCTGCATGACGGATCTCACCAGGGTTTTGATCAAACTTAGGTATGACTCCTACCATTTTAGTAGGCCCGATAATAGGATCATCAACTTCTACAATATTATTCCGATCTGCTATGTGGGGATCAGTTGCTATGTCTTCGGAGTCATATACCTGTCCTACTATGCCTCCAGTAGGTATCAGGTCTTCTAATACTTCTGCCGCTGTTTTATTATCAAACCAAGATTGTATTTCTTCATTCAATTCGTCTCGATGATTTATACGTGCTTCATTAGTAGCAAATTTCTCAGAACTGAGTAATGATTCAACTCCCATTGCTTTAGCCAGTGTTTCCCAAGTGTTTTGGGAAGTTGCTGATAATCCAACCCATTTATCATCTGCTGTATGATACAGGTTCCGTGGAGCTGCATCAGGGAAGTTATTTCCGGACCGTCCACGATTTATATTTAATTTGTCGAACATTGTAACGAAAGGAATCATGAGCCTCATTAATGGTTCGTAAAGGCTTAGGTCTATAACTTCGCCTGTAGATATCGGAGAAGTATCTCGCTTATAGAGCGCCATCATAGCTGACATCGCGCCAAATACACCTGATACTTCATCGGCCAGTGGTAGTGGGGGTAGGTTTGGAGGGGAGTCTTCGAAGCCTGCCATATTAACGTAACCACTCATACATTCTGCGACTGTCCCAAATCCTGGTCGGTCTTTATAGGGACCAGTTTGACCAAAGCCCGAGTAGCGAAGGATCACTAGATTTGGATTGATCCTGTGTAGTTCCTCCGGGGCTAACCCCCATTTTTCTAGGGTTCCCGGCCTGAAACCTTCTATTAAAACATCTACTTGCTGAATTAATTCTTTGAATATTTGTTGTCCTTTCGGGTTATTCAAAGACAAAGTGACCGATTTCTTGTTTCTCGAATGCACAGTCCACCAAACAGAGGTTGCCTGTATGAATGGTCCCCAATTTCTTAAAGGATCTCCTCTGCCAGGATTTTCTATTTTGATAACCTCGGCCCCAAAGTCTGCCATCAAACTGCTCGCAGTGCCACCTGCAACGATCATAGAAATATCTAGTACTTTTATTCCTGATATAGGTCCTTTCATAAGTTTGCTCTTCCTAATTTTCTAATAAGAATTCTGAAACGACGGCCAAAGTCTCTTCAGGGAATTCAAGTGGTAAGAAGTGGCTGCCAATACCCATAGCTTTAACTCTTGCATCTTCTGCAGTATCGATCCATCTTAATATAGCGGGGTCATCAGCGATCTGTCCTCCGTCATAGTTACCTAGGAGCAATAAATACTTTCCTTTAAGTCCAGTAAAATATTTGTCTACTTCCATTCCGTAGCGGGTCTGGTAATAGTGAGCTTCTACCGCTGGAGGACACAGAAGTTGTACTTGACCGCCCTCTAGGGTTTTTGTTCCTCCATCAAGATACCCTTCAAATGATTCTTCACACCAGTTTTTGAATGCATTACGATGTCTATAAGCTTCATATATAGCGTCCCGAGATTCCCATACCAGTCGTTTGCTACGCGTGCGATTTAGTCGCGATTCCAACTGCTCGGGAGTGATCATAGAAGATCTGTTACGAAGAGTGGTTTCAGTTAGTGCTATTTTCGAATATCTCCCCGGAAGCATGTGTGATGCCATAAGAGTTACTAATCCTCCGGAAGAGTGACCTATACCGTGAAGGTTGGTCAAATTAAGTTCTTCGATGAATGCTGCCACATCTTGACCTACTAATTCAAAGTCATATTCTCCGGTAGGTTGGTCTGTATATCCATGCCCACGTTGGTTAAGGCAGATGACATGGAAACTTGCTGATAATTTCTGTGCGTAAGGATTCCATACATGTGCACATAGCCCAGTAGCGTGGATCATTAATAAAGGAGGTGCTCCTGGGTTTCCCCAGTCTAGATAGTGTTGAGTGATTCCGTTTGCTTGGATGTATTTGTCAGTAGGTGTCAAGGTGTCCTCATTAAGTTTACAGATTTTGATTGTATATTAACAAATTTCTTCAAATGTTTTGATATCAAATCCTAAAACTTAAGGATAGAAGTTACTATTGCAGGCGTCTCTCATATGGTATAATCCGTGATGGCTTAGCATTGAGGAGAGGTTTTTTTAAAAATGCCTGTTGAATACTCTGTTCAATATGGAATGATTGGAATTTTGGCGGTGGTGGCTACTGCAATCCCCACAAGTTTGATTCTCGTTTCGTGGTTGTTAGAGAAAATAGGGTTGCGCCCAAAGAATCCAACTGAGGTTAAATTGGACCCCTATGAATGCGGGATGGAAGCTATAGGTGGTCCGTGGCATAAATTCAATTTCAAATACTACATGTACGCTATATTGTTTGTGATTTTTGATGTAGAAGTTATATTTCTGTATCCTTGGGCAGTGAAATTTTTAGATCTGTCTCTTTTTGCCCTTATTGAAATGTTTATTTTCGTCGGTATTTTGCTACTGGGCTGGTTGTATGCTTGGAGAAAGCGTGACCTGGAATGGAGATGATATGATCAATAACGATTGGCTTAATGAAGGGTTGTCACTTCCCGAAAGAACCCTTCCCACAGATAGAAAAGAGGGATCTGAAATTCAAGAAATGATCAGTAACTCTGCCGAACCAATTCCAGGAGATGTACTCGAAATTCCTGATGACTTGCAGAATAATGTCGTAGTAACCTCAGTGGATGCATTGGTAAATTGGGGAAGGAAGTCTTCCTTGTGGCCTGTCTCATTTGGCCTTGCCTGCTGCGCGTTTGAAATGATGGCTTCAGCAATGAGCAGATTCGACCTTTCTAGATTTGGAATGGAAGTATTCAGAGCATCGCCGCGACAGGCGGACTTGTTGATAATAGCGGGTACTGTCACATGGAAAATGGCTCCAGCTATTAAGAGAATATATGACCAAATGCCGGATCCTAAGTGGGTTATATCGATGGGGGTTTGTGCCACTAGCGGAGGTCCATATTATGGCTCTTATAGTGTTGTCCCAGGAGTAGATCATATAATTCCGGTGGATGTGTATGTGCCTGGATGCCCTCCAAGACCAGACGCCCTGCTGTATGGGATTATGGAACTCCATGAAAAGATAAAGAAATTCGGCAATCTCAAGAAATGATGCGTTAAGATGGTATTAAGAGATTTAAATGGGAAAATAGTAGCTGATAAGCTTTTAGAAGTTTTCCCTGGCTGTGTGGATAAAGCTGACAACGATAATGTGTGGGTGCATCCTGAAAATTTGGTGAAGATAGGTGAATTTCTTAAATCCGAAAATGGCTTCACGATGGACTATCTGAACGCTATCACGGCTGTGGATTTTATAGATCATTTTGATGTTATATATCAACTCACATCCACAGTAACTCAGAATCGTATAGCCATCAGAACAAGCCTCATCGGGCGAGAACACTTGGAGCTTGATTCAGTTATGGGGTTATGGAAAGGGGCAAATTTACAAGAAAGAGAAATTTGGGATCTGATGGGAATTTACTTTAAAGGTCATCCCAATATGAAACGTTTATTGTTATGGGAAGGATTTGAAGGACACCCTCTCCGAAAGGATTTTCTGTAGGTAGCAAATGAGTATTAGAACTGAACCAATGACAGTAAATATAGGACCTCAGCATCCGAGTACTCACGGAGTATTTAGAATAAGGGTTACATTTGACGGTGAAGAAATAGTAGAAGTGGAACCCATATTGGGATATTTGCATAGAGGGACTGAAAAATTAGCTGAAGAACGAAACTATGTTCAGATCGTTACCTTGACTGATAGACTGGATTACACTGCGTCTATGACCAATAATCAAGCTTATTGTTTGGCAGTAGAAAAATTATTGGAGATTGAAGCTCCCGAACGAGCTAAGTATCTCAGAACAATGACAGCTGAATTGCAACGAATTGCCTCGCATCTGATCGCTGTTGGTTTTTTCTTGCAAGAATTAGGAACTTTCGGTGGTACTCCCCTTATGTATGCTTTTAGGGCGCGAGAACGTATTTTGGATATGTTTGAAATGTTATGTGGCGCTCGCATCACGTTAAGTTATATGCGCCCCGGTGGAGTATTCTGGGATCCTCCTGCAGAATTCTGGATTGCCCTTAACGAGTTTTTAAAAGAATTTCCTGGAGAATTGTCCGAAATGGAAGACTTGTTGTTAGGCAATGAAATTCTAATGGTCCGGACGCGTGACGTAAGTCCACTTTCTGCTGAAGATGCCATAAATAATTCTGTGAGTGGCCCTGTTTTACGAGCGAGTGGAGTACCGATGGATCTGAGAATATTGGACCCATACGATGCCTATGACAAAGTGGATTTTGATGTTCCTGTCGGTTCTAAAGGAGATAATTACGACAGATTTTGGGTACGGATGCAAGAAGTTAGGCAAAGCCTTCGGATCATTGAACAATGTGTTGAACAAATAGAACCGGGGGATTATCGTTTGGATCTTCCAAGAGTCTTGAGAGCAGAACAAGGGACTGAGAGTTATGGGAAAGTTGAAGCTCCTAAAGGAGAATTAGGATTCTATTTATTTAGCGACGGAAGTGTTTCCCCATACAGAATGAAGATTAGATCCCCTTCTTTAATTAATTTGAGCGTTATTGATCAGCTTTTAGTTGGTTGGAAGTTGGCGGACATGATCGTCTCGCTTGGAAGTATTGATATAAACATGGGAGAAGTTGATCGATGAGCTGCTCCTTACAAGGGTTTTATCAAACTAATGCTTTGTACCAAGCTATTCATGGGTTCTTGGCAAGTTTCCTTCCGTGCTCTTTAGCAACTATAGGTACCGGAATAATGTTTTCTCTGTTTCTGGTCAATATATTTTTGGTGAGTACGGCGTTGATGACATGGGGCGAACGGAGACTATTAGGAAGATTTCAAACAAGAGTAGGGCCAAATCGATGGGGCCCATTTGGGTTATTGCAACCAATAGCAGACTTGATTTCTTTGCTATTCAAAGAGAATCTTATTCCGCGTGGGTCTGACAAACTTTTATTTATTGTCGTTCCGATTCTCATAATGATGCCGGTAATCATGGTGTTAGGCGTGATTCCATTATCACCAGGGATAGCACTCGCCGATTTGAATGTAGGAGTGTTATATATTTTAGCTATAACTTCAGTCTCGTCATTGGGTATCTTTATTGCCGGCTGGTCTTCTAACAACAGATTCGCGATATTTGGTGCCGTACGCGGGGTTGCTGTTTTAATTAGTTATGAAGTCCCTGTCGTGATTTCATTACTGGGAATAGTAGTAGTTACGGGTTCTATGTCACTGTTAAGTATTGTAGAGGCTCAAGCTATTCCATTCTTAATGGTTCAACCCATGGCATTACTTGTGTTTTTCATTGGGAGTAGTGCTGAAATGAACCGCACGCCATTTGATATTGCAGAGGCTGAATCTGAAATTATCGCTGGATATCACACCGAATTTAGCGGGATAAAGTTCGCGGTGATTCAGGCTGCTGAATATGGAGCAATGATTGTTGCCTCAGCCATCATAGCTATTGTTTTTCTTGGGGGATGGTCCGGACCGTTGCCCGAATATCTTGGTTGGTTGTGGATATTTATCAAGATATTGATAGTAGTGTTTGTGTTTACTTGGGTTAGGGCTACGTTGCCCAGATTAAGAATAGACCAAATAATGGCATTTTGTTGGAAAGGATTACTCCCAATGAGTCTCATTAATTTATTAGCTGTTGTAATAGAGACCTTTGTGCTGAAAGGACCGGATGGGCAACTTAGTGTATCCGACTTATGGATTATGTGTGTTATAAACACTATAATCACCGTTTGCACTGTAGTCGTATTAAATAAGTTAATATCGGATAAAGTTGACCCTGTGAGGTCAGAATCGAAAATATTATCGGCTCAAGAATTGTACGCGGGCAGACAGGGGGATTAATGTACGGTATAGAAATGGTCAAAGGACTATTGGTTACTCTCAAAAATTTCTCTAAGAAACCTGTCACGATTCAATATCCTGAGCAACGAGTTTCTCAGCACCCCAGATTTAGAGGCGAAGAATTCACGTGGTACGAAGAAAGATGCACTGGATGCGCTTCTTGTGCAAAATATTGTCCTCTCGGAATTATAGAAATTGTTACCGATCCTAGTGAAACCGCTGTAAAACAAGGTGATAAATATAAGTTAGAAAAATTTGACATCCAATTATTTCGGTGCATGTTTTGTGGTTTGTGCGTAGAGGCCTGTCCATATGACGCCTTATTCATGGGAAGTGGATTTGAAGAAGGGAAATACACCCGTAGTGACATGGTTATAACGATTGATGATTTGAGGAATGCTCCGAAAAATCCTTCTACTTGGTATAGACCGCAATTGGAAGCCAAGAAATATGACCCGAGAAGCGGTCAACAATTGGGCTGGAAAGAAGTAGGGCGAGAATCATGGAATTGGCACAAAAATGAGAAGGCAGGAATGAGGATCTCTTCGGAATCCGAAGAAGACTGATATTTATGATCGAAGATTTGATATTTAGTATGTTCGCAGTTGTTGCATTGGCAGCAGCTATTGGGATGATCGCTTTAAAAGACCTATTTAGAGCCGCGCTGTGTCTGGTAATTGTTTTTGTGTCAATCGCCGGGATTTATGTCATGCTGAATGCGGAGTTCCTTGCAGTGATACAAGTCCTTGTATATGTCGGAGCAATTTCCATATTGTTGATATTTGCTGTCATGCTGTCTGATGACGTTAAGCGAGCTAATTTGTCTAACAGATTACAAATCCCAGCGATACTTCTGTGTGGGGTGATACTAGCAGTGTTATTAGTAGCCGTTGTGTCTACTCAATGGAATGTAATCTCTGAAGTTAATAGAAGCCTAGTCGATACAGTGCAGATCTATTCTGTGAATCCTGAAATATCTAATCAAGACGACGACTTTTCTCTTGCATCTTTGTTATTGACCGATCACGTATTGGCATTTGAATTAGTGTCCGTTTTGCTTTTGGCGGCCTTAATTGGAGCATTGTCTCTGATGCGCGGGAACGGTGAAAAATGATGTCATTAGAAACCATATTAGGCTTGGCGGCTATGCTGTTTGTTATAGGCCTGTTCGGGGTGCTTACTAAGAAAAATATCATAGCTGTCTTTATGTCGCTTGAATTGATGTTTAATTCAGTTAATTTGACGTTTGTAGGTTTAAGTTACTATGTGATGCCAGTTAATCTAGTAACAGACTTAAGTAATGCAATGACTGGCCACATATTTGCCATCTTTGTTATTGCTGTGGCTGCCGCTGAAGTAGCGGTAGGTTTAGGAATAGTATTTGCTCTGTACAGAAGTAGTGGATCTATAGAATTAACTTCTGATATGGGGAGGTCTTAGTCCTATGTGGATGGAATTCAAGAAGGTACCTAATTTAATGACGGCCGAAATATGGAAAGAGGCTATAGAAGCAGAAGGCCTTCCTGTAAAAATACTTCCTGAAGGGGGATTGTCCGCATGGACATATAATAACCCGTTTACAGTATATGTTCCCAAAGGGAAAGAACATGTTGCGCAAGAAATCCTGAGGAAATTATAGTATGTCAGCGTTAACCATATGGACTGTCTTTCTTGCGCCAGTAGCAGGTTTTTTAGTTATTTCATTGATAATTAGACCGTTCTTTGGCAAGCATCAATGGATAAGCCCGTTCGTATTAATAGCAGCGTTGCTTGTGTCACTAATAATAGCAGTCATGCTATTTATTGATACTTTGGCCACGGGAGGAGCTGGCTACAATAGTGCTTATGAATGGATCAAGATTAATGAATCAGCAATTATTGACCTAGGTACTTACATCGATCCAGTAAGTGCATCTACTTTGGTAGTGGTTGTTTTAGTGAGTTTACTTGTTCAAGTATACTCTATGGGATACATGCATGGTGATCCAGGATACAGCCGGTATTTTGCTACAATGGCGCTTTTTACTGCGTCTATGATTGGCCTAGTTATTTCTTCCAATATTCTGCAACTTTATGCTTTTTGGGAATTAGTTGGTTTATCTTCCTATTTGTTGATTGGATTTTGGACGGAACGTCCGTCCGCAGCAGCAGCAGCAAAAAAGGCTTTTATTATCACCCGTATTGGAGATGTAGGTTTCTTGATTGGTATATTGTTCTTGATTAATCATTCATTTTCAATGGACAGCGTTGCAGGAATTAATGTGTTGCACATACCAGACATTTGCTCAATCGGGGGAACTATGTCAGGTGTTATCGTGACTGTGATAACACTTGGAATATTATCGGGGGCGATGGGTAAGTCAGCGCAATTCCCCTTTCATACGTGGCTCCCAGATGCAATGGAAGGTCCTACCCCCGTCAGTGCGTTGGTACACTCAGCAACTATGGTGGCAGCGGGTGTATTTTTGCTTATCAGGCTTTTCCCTTTCATAAGCGACTCTGGAACTACTATGCTAGTGATTGCTGGTGTTGGCGCCTTTACTGCTGTTTTTGCCGCTACCATGGGCCTGGTCGTTCATGATATCAAGAGAGTCCTTGCCTATTCTAGTATTAGCCAACTAGCTTACATGTTCGCAGCGATTGGTCTTGGAGCATATGGCCCCGCTATATTTCACTTGATCACACACGCATTTTTCAAGGCTCTACTATTCCTGTGCTCAGGTAGCGTTAATCACGCAACACATACCTTTGATATGCGAGAGATGGGCGGGTTACGAAAAAGCATGCCATGGACGTATGGGTTAATGATGATATCCTCTCTAAGCCTAATTGGACTGCCCCCATTGGCAGGTTTCTGGAGCAAAGATGAAATCATGTTATCCGCCTGGGACTCATTGTTGCATGGCGCAATATTTGAGCTGATTATATTTGGATTATTAGCAATTGGTGTGATATTGACTGCTTTTTATACTTGGAGAATGATTAGTCTCACATTCCACGGAACATACAGGGGAGATAGCCATTCCATTCATGAATCGCCTACGATAATGATTGCCCCTATGTTTGTATTAGGTATATTGACTGTCATAGCGGGAGTTCTGACGAATCCCCCTATCAATTTAGGAAGCCTTCACAAGCACTGGTTAGGTGATTTTATTTCGTCCAGTACAGTATTTCATCATGGGCACCACGTCGCGGAATTCAGTGTGATGATCGCTACAATATCGACTATGTTGGGTTTGTTAGGCATATTAGCAGGAATATACTATTTCAAGAAAAGCAAACAAGGTATTGAAGAGCCACTAGAATCCCTGAAGTCAGTACATACATTGGTGTATAACAAATACTACTTAGATACCCTATATGAAGATATTATAGTCAAAAATTTCCTACAAAAACGTATCGTTAATATAACGGCTTTATTTGATAAATATATTGTAGATGGATTGGGAATCACCATAGGTTTTATGGTTCGTAATGTAGGGCATATATTGGGACTCATCCAAAATGGGAATGTGCAGTTCTATACTTTTATAATTAGTTTAGGAGGCGTTATAGGCTTGATTCTTTTGCTGATGTATGCGCCAGGGATAGGTGGGTGAAGTGATGGATTACCCTGCAATTTTATCAATAGTGATTTGGCTTCCATTTCTATTAGCCATAATATTCTTGGTTACTCCGTTAAAAGATACATTGGTCAAACAAGCCGCTTTGGCCATCACTTTGATTGATGCCGTTTTGGCTTCACTACTATTTTTTAATATCGATAAAAGTATGCCTTTAGGTGGATTTCAATGGGTAGATCGAATTATATGGATAGACACCGCGTTATTGAAATCCCAGTACTTGGTTGGAGTGGATGGTCTTAGTGCTCCTCTTGTGATGCTTACTGCGGTGCTTGGAGTTTGCGCGGTTGTCGCATCTTGGCATATCAAAATACGGGTGAAAGAATATTTCATTTGGTTGTTGATTCTTCAAACCGCTATTCTGGGAGTATTTACATCGCTTGACTTGCTTTTGTTCTTTTTATTCTGGGAATTAGAATTGATTCCAATGTATATGCTAATTTCAGGATGGGGGAGCGGTAGGAAAGAGTATTCATCTATGAAATTCTTGATCTTCACAATATTAGGTAGTGCTTTTATTATTGTTGGAATCTTGACCACATTTATAACATCAGATCCTCATACTCTGGATATGACCATGCTGATTTTGAATAGCGGAGGAAATCTTGTTCAATTGGGCTTCTATGGAGCTACGTTTGTGTATTTTTGTTTCTTCATAGGATTTGCAATAAAGCTCCCTGTGTGGCCCATCCATACATGGTTGCCAGATGCCCATACGGACGCTCCCACAGCAGCGAGTGTCATACTAGCCGGAGTAATGCTAAAAATGGGAGGATATGGACTAATCAGAATTAATGTCACTATGTTTCCTTTGCAAACTGTCGCATATTCATATCTCATAGTTGCCTTGGGAGTTATTAGTGTATTGTATGGTGCGTTTATGACGCTTAAGCAAACGGATTTGAAAAGATTGATAGCATACTCCAGTGTGAGTCATATGGGTCTAGTGCTAGTAGGTATTGGATCATTCACTGCTTCGGGGTTAACAGGGGCGGGTATGCAATTGTTTACCCATGGAACGATCACTGGATTATTATTCCTGTGCGTAGGTTTGATATACGAGAAAGCGCATACTAGAAGCATTCCTGATTTGGGTGGATTGTTTATAAGAATGCCCGTAGTAGCTATAACTTTCACGATCGCAGGATTAGCTTCTTTGGGATTACCTGCACTTAGCGGTTTTGTCTCTGAAATACTAGTGTTCGCTGGAGCCTTTTCTGGATTTCCCTTAATGACCATATTAGCGGTATTAGGGATCATTTTGGCTGCAGGATATATATTGTGGATGATCGAACGCGTGTTATTTGGAGAAGTGAAACCGAGTGTCCAAAATGTTTCAGATGCAACAGTTTTGGAGGCTTTCCCCCTAGTGTTGCTCGTGCTTATGATCATAGGGATCGGGATATTCCCAGGGATACTGATAGGTGTCTTGGATCAGGCGATTCTACCAATTGTAGCCAATTTTGGAGGAGCATAACCTATGAATATCTATGATTTGTTCCTCATAGGTCCGGGATTATCTGTAGTCTTAATCGGCTTTGTGGCCTTGGTGGTCGATTTACTGACCAAAAACAAAAAAGTTCTAGTTTGGTTTATATTAGCACTTCTACTAGTTCCATTGAGTATTTGTGTAGTTCAATTACAAATGATTGGTGGCTCTGGAACTTTAGATATGACATTAGGGTCAGGCACGCTAGATGATGTGTACAATGTGGATCTGTTTTCAATTGTCCTTCAGATGCTTGTAGTGTTCGCCGCTATGATTACAGTCATGATCTCGAGCAGTTATTTGCCTAATGAGTTTAGTATGAAAGGTGAATACTATACCTTAATGCTGTTTTCAGCATCTGGAATGATGACTCTGGTTAGCGCATCTGAATTGATATTGTTGTATATCGGCCTAGAATTGACTGGGTTACCCATCGCGTTACTTATAGCACTAACCCTTACAAGATCTGCAGCGAGTGGGGCATTGAAATTCTTAGTGATTAGTGCTTTGAGTTCCGCAATAACACTGTATGGAATGGCATTTTTGTTTGGTTTTACTGGTACTACAATTATTC
The DNA here is from genome assembly GCA_964343075.1 of uncultured Dehalococcoidia bacterium. Classification (GTDB taxonomy): domain Bacteria; phylum Chloroflexota; class Dehalococcoidia; order Lucifugimonadales; family UBA3495; genus UBA2588. Next base: position 19,371 of record CAYFGT010000007.1, read on the forward strand.
CAGAAATGTCGAGATCTATAGTCACTCAAGGCTCAATTGCGACATTAGGAACGAATACCATAATGTTAGTTGCGGTCTCACTAATCATTGTTGGAATAGGTTTCAAACTGTCTGTAGTACCGTTTCATATGTGGGTACCTGATGTTTACGAATCCGGTCCTCCTCCTATAGTAGGCTTTTTGTCTGTTGCTAGTAAAGCCGCTGCCTTTGCGTTGCTTTTGCGTATTGTTTACCAAGTGTTCGGTGATATATATGTGAATTGGCCATTAATAATTGCTGTCATTGCAACTGGATCCATGATTATTGGAAATATAATGGCAATGGTGCAAACTAACATAAAACGAATGTTAGGATTTAGTACTATTGCCCATGCAGGGTATCTTCTAATTGGGGTTGCAGCAATAGCTACGGTTAGTAGTGGTACTAATTTCACTTTGAACATTGATAGTGGGAGTGCGGTTCTGTTTTATCTGGTCACATACGCTTTTGCGAACCTGACTATTTTTGCAGGTATAACCGTAGGGGCAAATAATCTACAAGGTGATGATATAAGCCACTATAAATCAATGATACGAAAATCCCCTCAACTTGCGATAATGATGAGCGTGGCATTAATCGCCCTTATCGGTATCCCTCCGACAGGGATTTTCATATCTAAATTTTACGTGTTTAGTGCGGCTGTGGAATATGGATTAACCTGGCTGGTTATTGTTGGTGTGATTAATAGCGTGATATCTGCATATTATTATGTGAGGGTTATCAAGATCATGTTTCAGACAGATCTCTCTGATGATGAATCAAATAAAATTGAGACGCCTCCATTGACTTTGTTGGCTCTTTACCTAACCACGGCGGGAACAATTTGGTTAGGAATATCTCCTTCGTCTCTTATTAAAATGATTGAGCAAGGCGTAGCGCTAATATCAGGACTAAATTAATCATGAATTTTGTCGGGATAATATACAACTCAATGAACCCTAAGGCTGTCGATTTGGCTCAAAGAATAAATGAACGCATTGCTCCTATACAGGAAACCTGGATCAATCCTGCTGACGATATAAATGAGCTGGACTTAAATATAAAAACTAGCGATTTGATTATCACTGTTGGAGGAGACGGAACTATTCTGCGAGTGAATCGTGTTGCTGCTAATTTCGGAACGCCTATTTTGGGAATTAATATGGGGCGTCTGGGTTTCATGACTGAGTTAACAGCGGAAGAAGCAATGGATCGAATTGGTGATTATCTAGATGGATCGTTCAGGCTTGAAGCTAGAAACATGTTACAAAGCACTATACAATCTCAAACGTTTGAAGATAGTTTAGGTCCTCATCACGCTTTAAATGATATTGTTTTAGCACGGGGAACGTCATCACGTGTAGTAACGATAAAAGTTGTTATCGATGGAGCAGTTTTGACTGTGTTTAGATCTGATGCTGTTATCGTAAGTTCTGCTACAGGGAGCACGGGCTATAACTTGTCTGTAGGAGGCCCAATTCTTGATCCTTTGTCGTCAAGCATAGTAGTGAAGCCGGTTGCGGCCCATATAGGGTTATCTACTGGAATAGTAGTAAATGATTACTCGACAGTGGAGATGGTAGTTGAAGGGTTGCAAGACTCTATCATGAGTATAGATGGAGCATATGATTATCCTCTGCGGCCGGGAGATTCTGTGGTGATCAAGCAAAGTGATAGGAAGGCACGATTTGCCCGTGCTAATGGACCGGAACATTTCTATGAAACCTTAACTCGGAGACTAGGATTCGGTTTAGATGTGTCCAGAGCGGTACGATATTAATATGCGACCAGACAATTCTGAGAAAAGAATCAAGTCTGAACTCATATATGACGGGAAATTAATAAAGCTTTCTAAAGATACTGTGCTATTGCCGGATAATAGGGAGTCAATTCGAGAAGTGGTAGACCATACCTCAGTGGTTTGTGTCATACCCTTTGACCAAAATGGATATGTACATATGGTAAAACAATATCGATACGCTATACGCCAGACTTTATTGGAAGTGCCTGCTGGAGGCATTGAAGAAGGAGAAACCCCTGAGCAGGCTGCGATTAGAGAACTTCAAGAAGAAATTGGTAAATTACCTAATCAGTTAATTGAACTTGGCGGATTCTGGCTTACACCTGGATGGTGCAACGAATACATGTATTCGTATTTAGCGCTTGATTTAGAAGATTCAAAACTTGCTGCTGATGATGATGAAAATATTGAAGTGGTTAAAATTCCTCTCAGCGAAATAGTAAGAGAGGTGAATTCTGGATTAATTAATGATGCGAAGACTATAGCTACGATTTTATTGGGTAATAATTACCTTAACAGACTATAAATATATTGGATTGAGATGCTGAATATGAGATACTATTATTTTGATGCTTTGAAAATACGGAGGAAGAATTAATGCTGGAACATGATGTGTTAGTTGTAGGTGCTGGCTTAGCTGGAATGAGAGCGGCCATTGCTGCTAGTTCTAGAGGCGCCAATACAGCAATCTTGAGTAAAGTTCATCCAGTAAGGAGCCACTCCAACGCCGCCCAAGGTGGCATTAATGCGGCTCTATCGGATAGAGGAGATGCATGGGAAGATCATGCATATGACACAATAAAAGGTAGCGATTTTTTGGGAGACCAAGACGCTATAGAAGTAATGTGTAAAGCTGCGGGCCAATCCTTGATTGATATGGAGCACTTTGGTGTCACTTTCTCTAGAGATGAAGAAGGAAGATTAGGAACTAGGGCATTCGGTGGGCAAAGACGCCAAAGGACATTTTTTGTAGGTGACTTCACTGGACAGGCTTTATTACATGTGATGTTTGAACAGCTGTTGAAATCCGGAGTTAGGAGCTATGAAGAATGGTTCGTTACCTCCTTGATCATTGAAGATGGTGTTGTGGCAGGGGTCATGGCACTGGAAATTAGAAGCGGAGAAATTTTTGCCATAAGAGCCAAAACCGTTATCTTTGCTACCGGAGGATGTGGCAGAGTGTTTGAACCAAGTACTAATGCGCTGATAGTAACCGGAGATGGTTTAGCATTAACTTATAATGCTGGGGCTAGCTTGATGGATATGGAGATGGTTCAGTATCATCCGACAACGTTGGCAGGCAGCGGTGTTTTGTTGTCTGAAGCAGCCAGAGGCGAAGGTGCTTATTTATTAAATAAAGACGGCGATCGATTTATGAAAGTATATGCACCTAATATGCTCGAATTAGCATCAAGAGATGTTGTTTCAAGATCAGAACAGACAGAAATTAATGAAGGTCGTGGGATCAATGGATGTGTCTTGTTAGATCTGAGGCATTTAGGCGAAAACCTGATCATGGAAAAGTTATGGCAGATTAGAGAACTAGGAATGGACTTGGTGGGAGTGGACATGATCCGCGAACCTATACCAATAAGACCTGGAATGCATTACATAATGGGTGGAATTAAAACAGACGTCGACGGTTTGACCAATATTCCTAGGGTTTATGCAGCTGGAGAGTGTGCCAATGTTAGTGTACATGGTGGCAACCGATTGGGAGCCAATTCATTATTGGACACTATTGTGTTTGGTGAAAGATCTGGAAACCACGCAGCAGAGGCTGTCAAGTCTATAGATTTTATTGACTTTGATGAACAAGCGAGAATTAAGGAAGAGAAAGACCGTATTCAAGGTATATTAGACCGGCCTCAAAATGGAGATAGAGTTTCTAAACTTCGTTTGGATATGGGAACTTCTATGAACAATAACATCGCAGTATATAGAGACGAACAAGGTATACAAGAGACTCTAAGTGATCTCAAAGATATGAAGGTGCGATATAAGGATGTGCCAGTGGATAGTAAAGGCAAAGTGTTTAACACTGACCTTATATTCCACTTAGAATTAGGGTTTATGCTAGATGTGGCCGAAACCATCGCAGCAGGAGCGCTCGAACGAAAAGAAAGTAGAGGTGCTCAAAGCCGCACCGACTACCCAGAAAGAGATGATGAAAATTGGCTCAAGCATATATTAGTAACTAAAAGTGAGGAAGGTCCAGTTTTATCGACTTCCGAAGTGTCAATAACTCAATGGGAGCCAGTGGAGAGGACGTATTAATTATGAATGTAACTTTAAGAATTAAGAGATTTAATGCAGACGGGGATAATCCTGAACAGTATTGGGAAGAATTTACTACTGAAGTAGCCGATAATGCAACCGTTTTAGATGCATTGATTCAGGTTAGAGAAGATCAGGATGGTACATTAAGTTTACGATGTTCATGCAGGAGTGCTATTTGTGGCTCCTGTGCGATGAGGATCAATGGTCAAGGAGGACTTGCCTGCAAGACCCCAGCGACCAGTGCATTGATTGACGGCGTAATTACTGTTGAACCAGCAGGAAATATGCCGGTTATTAAAGATTTGGTAACTAATTTTGATGGATTTTGGGACAAAATCAATCAAGTGACTCCGTATTTGCAACCACAAGGACCTGAGCCAGAGGCAGAATATATTGCCTCTAATGAATCCATGCTCCATTTGTCTGGCGTCACTGCTTGTATTATGTGCGGTTCTTGTGTTTCAGACTGTACCGTACTAGAGGTGGATTCAAGCTTTTTAGGCCCTGCTGCTCTAGCAAAAGCATACCGTTTCACTGCAGATCCAAGAGATGGTGATGAAGATGGTGTATCGTTAGATCGCTTAAAGGAACTTGGTCAAAAATCCGGTATGTGGGATTGCACCCGTTGCATGGCATGCGTAACAGCTTGTCCTAAAGGAGTAGATCCAATGGACAGGATTATGGCGCTCCGAGAACAAGCGATGGATGCAGGCCTAACTAATAATAACGGGGCTAGGCATGCAGAAGCTTTCGTAGAACTCGTAGGCCATAGTGGTAACTTAGATGAACTCAAATTGCCAGTAAAAACCGTTGGAATGTTTAACATTCCAGCCCTATTATCATATGTCCCAGTTGGTATTCGGAGCTTACGACGAGGCAAACTGCCTAGTTTGTTCCACAAAAAAATAGAAGGTGTTGAAAACGTACGCCGATTAGTCAAGAAATTAGAAAAATAAAAATATACAACCAGTTTAGGAAGAGAGGTTTAAAGTGAAATTTGCATTTTATCCTGGATGCGTGTCTAGAGGCGGATGTCCAGAACTATATACAGCAGCCAATTTGGTATGTGACAAACTCGGAATCGAATTAGAAGAGATGCCAGGAGCATCCTGTACAGGTGCTGGCGTTTTGCAAGAGAAGAACCGTTTACTCGGTGATATATTGAACGCTCGGACGTTCGCTATGGCTGAAAAAATAGGTTCTCCTATCATGACCATATGCAGTACATGCCAAGGAGTGATGGCTCAAGCTCGGCATCGAATGAGTACAGATGCGGCTTACCTTGAAGAAATTAATAGTCATCTTGCCGATGAGGATTTGCATTTTTCTGGTGACATTGAGATTAAACATTTATTATGGGTATTGATTGAAGACTATGGACTGGAAAAACTGTTGCCTTTAATTACTAAACCTCTTAAAGGTATTAGATTGTCTCCTTTTTATGGGTGCTATATAGTAAGGCCAACAGAAGCATTGCAAACTGATGATAACCCGGCTAGGAAAGTCGCTTTGGAAACACTAATTGAAGCTTTGGGAGCTACGCTAGTGGATTTTGAAGGGAAAACTAGATGTTGTGGGTTCCCTATCCTGACAATTAATGCTAAAAATTCTATGGCTATGGTTGCTAAGCACACAAGTGATGTGAAAGATCTTGGCTCAGATGCGATGGTAACGCCATGCCCTTTGTGCCATCTTAATCTAGATGGATTTCAACCTAAGGCAGCCTCTCAAGCGGGGAGATCTATCGACATGCCCATTATCCATCTTCCGCAAATGATAGGTATGGCTTTGGGCATTGCTCCCAAAGACTTGGGTATGAAACGGCATATTGTTAGTACTCAGAAGCTAGAACTGAAGTTACAAGAGGCGTAGGAGTTTATTACAAAGATCTTGCTATTTGCGCAAGTGTGGCATCTATTGCTTCTTTGGTAGCATCGATATCTTCTTGCGAATGAGCTGCAGAAGGATAAAATTTCTGAGGCCATGCTTTTAATATTCCTTTGTCTAGTAACCCCGAATTGAATTGGGCGTGTAGTTGAGAATTAGTTGATAGGCCATCACGGTAATTGTTTACTTCTCTATCTGTAAAAAACAAGCCAAAGATTTGGTTCTCTCCGCAAACTTGGATAGGGATATCGTATCTTTCAGAAGATTCTTTTATGAAATCACGGATTTCTTTCCCTGTATTGTTAATACGGGTATAATTCTCTGTATTTTGTAGTTCAGTTAATGTTGCTATTCCAGCCGCGCATGCAATAGGGTTGCCATTCAGTGTTCCTGTTTGTGGAACAAAGCCGTCATTGTCAGATGACAACTCATAGGAGGACATGATATCAGCTGTCCCTGTTACCGCTGCAAGAGGGTAACCTCCACCCATGATTTTTCCAACACAGGCGAGGTCTGGAGTCACCCCGTAATACTGCTGGGCTCCTCCATAAGATAAACGGAATCCTGTTACTACTTCATCAAATATTAGAGGGATTCCATGTTTCTTGGTGATGTCTCTTAATCCTTGTAAGAATCCAGGTTGAGGTGCAATAACTCTCTGTAAAGGCTCTACTATGACAGCTGCTATGTCATCTTTGTGAGCTTCTATGATCTGGGTCGTTGTTTGTAAATCATTAAATGGTGCCGCAAGAACTAGGTCGGAGATGGCTTTAGGTATTCCTGAGCTGTTTGCTTGTGTCTGAGGATACTCTATTGATGCATTAGGGGTTACGCTCATCATGGCGTAATCGCTACTGCCGTGGTAACCACCTTCAAATTTGAGGATTTTCTCTTTTCTCGTGAATGCTCTGCATACCCGCATAGCTTGGAAAGTTGCATCGGTACCACTCACGGTAAATCGGACTTGTTCCGCGCAAGGTATTGCATTGCAAAGTAATTCGGCTAGTTCCACTGCTTTTTCATGGGTTGCGAAAAAAGTGCTTCCGTCTTCGACTGCTTTGATTACAGCTTCGATCACACTAGGGAAAGCGTGCCCCAGGACCATCGGACCTGAACCCATCAACCAATCTATATATTCGTTTCCGCTGACATCCCATATTTTAGATCCGAGACCTTTCTGAACTAGAAAGGTTTGGTGGTCACCAACCTTGAAATTACCGTTCGTACCGTCAGGTAGGAATTGGTTGGCTTTGCCTAATAATTCAGATTCTACGCGGGTAGTGATTTTAGAATAATTTGTCATAAGCTAACTATTTTTCTCCATTACTTCTACTAGTTCTTTGACACTAGCTATAGAATTATCCAACGCCTGTTTCTCTTCTGGGAGAAGTTCGATTTCCATTACTTGTTCAACGCCATTTGATCCAATTTTAACAGGGACTCCCACGCACAGCCCATCAACGCCATATTCTCCTTCGAGGGATACGCAGGCGGGTAATATTCTTTTTTTGTCAAGTAGTATTGACTCCACCATTTGAACTATTGATGCGGAAGGAGCGTAAAATGCGCTACCGGTCTTCAGCAAACCTACAATCTCGGCGCCTCCGTCACGAGTCCTTTGGACTAGAGATTCTATTGTTTTAGAATCGAGTAATTCCGAAATTGGGATACCTCCTATAGTGGTGTATCTGACTAGAGGGACCATATCGTCACCATGTCCGCCAAGTACGTATGCTTGGACATCTTCAACTGATACATCTAGTTCTTGCGCAATGAAAGTTCTAAATCGTGCTGTATCTAGTACTCCGGCCATACCTAGTACTCGGTTTCTAGGGAAGCCACTGACTTTGAGTATATTATGAACCATAGCATCTAAAGGGTTTGTTACAGGCATTAATATGCAGTTAGGAGAGTATTTAACTATTTCTTCTGTCACAGCCCCAGTGATCTTCATGTTTGTCAAAAGGAGATCATCTCTACTCATGCCTGGTTTTCGTGCTATGCCAGCTGTGATTACTACCACATCTGAATCAGCAGTTTCTGCATAGCTATTCGCTCCTGTAATTGTTCCGTCAGATCCAATGACTGGTCCTGATTCTGCCATGTCTAGAGACTTACCCTGAGGCAAATCTTCTACAACATCTACTAGTACAACATCAGCATATCCCAACTGATGCAATCTTTGAGCTGCAGTTGCTCCTACGTTCCCTGCTCCGACTACCGTTACTTTGTGTCTCATTTGGTTGTTCTCCTGATTGTATTACTACTATTTATATTTGGTCTATGATTGTATTGAAAGTGTTACTGGGTCTCATGGCTTGGGAGGTTAGTTCATCATTGGGGAGATAATAGCCCCCTATGTCTACTGGATTTCCCTGGACTTCTATTAATTCCTGGACAATTTTATCTTCATTATCTGTAATTTCTTTGGAGACTTTACTGAATATTGATTGTAATTCAGGATCGTCTGTTTGATTGGATAACGCTTGGGCCCAATATAATGCTAGATAAAAATGGCTTCCTCTGGTATCGAGTTCGTTAACTCTTCGAGACGGTTGTCGTCTGTACTCCATGTGGTCACCAATAGCTTGGTCTAGCGTATCGGCTAACACTTGGGCTCGGTTATTTTTGTGAACTGCAGCATAGTGTTCGAACGATGCTACCAATGCACAAAACTCTCCCAAAGAATCCCATCGTAAGTGACCTTCTTCAACAAATTGTTGGACATGCCTAGGAGCTGATCCTCCAGCACCAGTCTCAAAGAGACCACCTCCAGCTAGAAGAGGTACTACTGAAAGCATCTTTGCGCTAGTTCCTAATTCGAGTATCGGGAAAAGGTCTGTTAAGTAGTCCCGTAAAACATTACCTGTTACAGAAATTGTATCTTGGTCGTTCCTACTTCGGACAAGAGTATAATTCATAGCGTCTACAGGAGACATGATTTGAACTTCAAGTCCGCTAGTGTCATGGTTCGGTAGATATTTATTAACTTTCTTGATTACTTCTGAGTCATGAGGTCGGTCATCATCTAACCAAAAAATAGCTGGCGCTCCAGTAATCCTAGCACGGTTCACTGCTAGCTTAACCCAGTCTTCGATTGGTGCGTCTTTAGTTTGGCACATTCTGAATATGTCTTCTCGTTCAACTTTTTGCTCCATGAGGACTGTTCCTGTGTCATCTTTAACCCGAATTATGCCATCGCCTGGGGCTTTGAACGTTTTGTTGTGAGACCCGTACTCTTCTGCTTGAGCCGCCATCAAGCCAACATTTGAAACGCTTCCTAATGTTGCTGGATCGAATGCTCCATTTTTCTGACAGTCTTCTATCACTGCTTGATAAATTGGGGCGTAAGACCGGTCAGGTATCATAGCAATAGTGTCGTGCAATTCATTGTCAGGACCCCACATACGTCCTCCATCCCGAACGATGACTGGCATGGTTGCGTCTATAATCATATCGCTTGGTACGTGTAGGTTTGTTATTCCGCGACTTGAGTTCACCATTCCTAGTTCAGGTCTGACCTTATAGGTATTCTCAATATCTGCCTCAATTTCTTTGCGTTGTTCATCAGGCAATTCTTGGATTTTGGTGTACAATTCAGCGATCCCATTATCAGGGTCTACTCCAAGCTTATTGAACACTGTGGCATGTTTTTCTAAAACATCTTTGTAATAAACAGATACGCAATGTCCGAAGATAATTGGATCGGAAACTCTCATCATTGTGGATTTTATGTGCAGAGAAAGTAGGACATTGTTAGCTTTAGCATTATCCATTTCATTTGCGTAGAAGTCCCTCAATGCAGACACGCTCATCGTTGAACAATCAACGATTTCATTGGCTACCAATGCAACGTCATTTTTAAGGGTTACTCTCTCTCCGTCTAGTGATTCGAATTCGATTGTTCCTATGCCTGACTGTGAAATAGTTATTGATTTCTCGCTACCAAAAAAGTCACCTTCAGTCATATGGCCGACACGAGTATGTGAGACATCTGGCCAGTCTTGCATCATTTGATGGGGGTTACGCTTCCCATGTTGTTTTACTGCAGTTGATGATCTCCGGTCAGAGTTTCCTTCTCGTAAAACAGGGTTCACGGCACTGCCTAATACTTTGGAATACCCATTGAAAATAGCTCGTTCCTCGTCATTTTGAGGTTCATCTGGATAATTGGGAACATCGTACCCTTTATTTTGAAGTTCTTGGATCGCACCTTTCAATTGAGGAATCGATGCGCTAATGTTAGGCAGTTTGATGATGTTAGCTACGGGGTCGAAACAAAGTTCTCCGGCCATGGTTAAATAGTCTGGAATTCTTTGTTCCTCGGTCAGTTTCTCCGGAAAGTTAGCAAGAATCCTTCCTGTCAAAGAGATGTCCCAGTTTTGTAGTTCGATACCTGCATGTTTAGTGAATGCTTGTACTATAGGTAGTAAAGAGTATGTCCCTAAAGCTGGAGCTTCGTCTGTTTGGGTATAAATAATAGCGGATGTATTTGCCATTGGTATTCTCCTAAAAACTCTAAGTTAATGAATAATTTTGAACCTTTACAGGAACCATTCTTTTGCGTCTGCTCATTATACAACTGGCAGACGACAATCTCCACTGCTTATTTTGAGGTTCGCTGACGGATTTGCTTCGCAAGAGTATCCGAGTCGTTGGCAGGCTCGTTACAAGCATAGTTTTCACACATATATGCGGTTGCGTTCCCCGCAATTCGTTGCTTACCTTCCATAATTGGCAATTCAGGCATGTCAGAAGTTTCTCCAACTATAACCTTGTTTGGCATGTAACTCTTGTGGATTATGGATAGAAAATCTTTTACGTAGTTGTCTCCAATCTCTCCTGTAATTGCAAATTCTTGTCCGCTATTCAGATACATATCCAGGGCAGATAACCATGTACCAGCTGCTGAAGGAGCACGCATCAATATGGGAGCAACACTCCTTAAAGATTTCTCAGCTATCATAGAATATTTTGAATCTCCCGTGATTTTAGATAGCTTGAGTAATAATTTAGTAGCTGCTGATGCTCCACAGGGTTGTGCATTGTCGAAGACTGTACGAGGTCTTGTGATAATGATAGGTTCATTATCGGAAGTATCATAGAAACAACTGTTTTGATCGTCCCAGAAAAGTGTGCATAGTTTATCGGACAGAGCGATTGACGTTGTTAGATACTTCTGGTCCAAAGTAGATTCGTACAATGTTAACAAAGCGTCAGAGAATAAAGAGTAATCTTCTAGATTTCCATTAATCTTAGAGGTTCCATTTCGCCATATTCGAGTTAATACCCCATCTGCAGATAAGAGATTGGACAAAATAAAATCAGCATTTTTTACTGCAGTTTGTAAGTATTCGTCATTGTTTAGGACTACAGCTGCTTGGGCTAATGATTTCAACATCATGGCATTCCAAGCCAATATGATTTTGTCGTCTTTGAAGGGGGGTACTCTTTTGTATCTCTCTCCTAGTAATATGTCATTCAAGATAGTGATTTGTTCAGGGTCGGGAGCTGATTTAGGCTGCGAGCTTAGTTTTTTATCGGGCCTACTCAGGATGTTGTGACCTTCGAAGTTTCCTGATTTTGTGATTGAATAGTTTGTTAGAGCTATTTCAAATAAATCAGCGGGCAAGATGTTCTGTATCTCATCATGCCCCCATACAAAATATTTTCCTTCTATACCTTCACTATCCGCATCTTGCGACGAAAAAAATCCTCCATCAGGATGGGTCATGTCGCGGATTATATATTCGATTGTTTGTTGAACAACCATGTTGTACTCGGAGTTACCAGTGATTATATAGGCGTTTAAGTATGAAGATATTAATAGGGCGTTGTCATATAACATTTTTTCAAAATGAGGGACCAGCCAGTAGGAATCCGTTGAATACCGATGAAACCCTCCACCGATTTGGTCGTAAATACCGCCATACATCATACAGTCTAGAGTTTTTGTTGCTAAGTCTAATGATTTTGAGTCGAGGTATTGATTATGGTATTGCAACAGAAAATCAAGAGTCATAGGTTGGGGAAACTTGGGAGAAGTACCAAACCCTCCATTTTGATAGTCGAAATTTTTACTCAGGGTGGAAACAGCACTCGTTAAAATATCTTCAGTCAATAAAGATTCTTGTGTTACCAGCGACATATTATGACGCAACTGCGAAGTAACTTGATCGGATACTTTGGATATTTCTTCGGGTTTAGATGAATACGCTTCAGCTACTGAGGTTAGTACCACATCGAACCCAGGCATTCCATGTCGGGCCTGAGGAGGAAAGTAAGTGCCTGAAAAAAAAGGCTTAAGTTCGGGAGTTAAAAACATTGTCATAGGCCATCCACCGCTGCCTGTCATCATTTGCACAGCTTCCATATATATAGAGTCCAAGTCCGGCCTTTCTTCTCTATCGACCTTAATATTTATAAATAATTTATTCATCAGGTCAGCTATTTGTTCATTTTCAAATGATTCCTTTTCCATCACATGGCACCAGTGACACGCAGAATAACCAATACTTAATAATATTGGTTTATTAAGAGATTTAGAAAGTTCAAGTGCTTCGTCACCCCACGGGTACCACTCTACGGGATTTTCTGAATGCTGCAGTAAGTATGGGCTGCTTTCGTTTTTTAATCTGTTAGACATGTGGTTTTAACCTTTGTGATTTTGTATAATTAATTATAGTACTCAAGTTTAAAACATATAGGAAGTGATAAGGTTAGATATTGCGTAGCATTCTATTAGGTTCGATGGTAATAATATTGGTATTATCTTTGGCTTGTAGCAGCCAAGATAATTCACTAGAAAATAGTATAATCATTCCTGAAAACCAGTTTGTCGAACAACAGAAATCTAAGCCAGATCAACTTGATCCCGTCTCAAACATTTTCGAATCCTCAGGACAAATAACAGAATCCTCTCCTTTAACGCAAAGTCTCGTTCAGCCACAGATTGCAGTGGGTCAAACTTCTGCGAATACCCAAGGCTACACCCCCAAATTTGAAGGTCAATTTGAGTTTGAATTATCAACGGGGCTTCAGATTAATAATGAGGATGTTCTTACTGGGAGACCAGTTTTTATGTTGTCGGTTTCTGAATATTGAGGAACTTGCATGCGCGAGTTACGCGCTCTGGACCCGTTGTCTAAACAATATCCCCAAATTGACATTTACATAATTTCCTTGGACAAGAGATCAGATCTACCTGAAATCCAGAAAAAGAATAATGATAAAGGACGGACTTTAACTTTTGTGAGCCCATTAGGAGATTCTTTGAAGAGTCTTGGTATATTGAGCAGATCTAACAAAATAGCTTTTGATGAATCAGGCGACATAGTATACAGAGCATCTATGGGGAAAGGATCCCCTGGGGACTGGGATTCATTATTTCAAGAATTGGTAAGCGAGTCTTAGATAGCTCTTTCTGTGACTGCTTCAAATACGAGTGTTTGGAATTCGGATAACGGAATTGCTCCTAGATTTGAACCGTCCCTAAGCCTCACAGATACTGATTGAGATTCTTGTTCAGAGTCTCCTACAATTATCATGTAGGGGATTTTTTGCATCTGCGCATCTCGAATTTTTGCATTCATTCTATCTCGGCGACTATCCACTTCGATTCTAATACCATTTTCCCAAAGAGCTTTCTGGACTGACCATGCATATTCTAGGTGCCGATCCGATATAGGAATGATAACCGTTTGTACAGGAGCTAGCCAAACAGGGAATGCCCCTGAATAATGCTCAATAAGTATGCCAATGAAACGTTCTATAGACCCCAATATAGCACGGTGGATCATATAAGGTTGTGTACGCTCTCCATTGTCATCCTGGAATACAAGGCTAAATCTTTCTGGCAAGTTGAAATCAAACTGAACGGTCGTACATTGCCAATCTCTGTCTAATGCGTCTTGTATGTTTAGATCTATCTTAGGTCCATAGAAAGCGCCACCACCGTCATCAATGGTGTATTGCAACCCACGTGATTCAATTGCTTTGCGCAAAGAATCCGTCGCGTGCTCCCACATGTTAGAGTCACCTACGTATTTTTCGGGTCTGGTTGATAAGGCTATGGTGTACTGCGAGAACCCAAACGCTTCTAGGAGTTCAAATGTTAAATCCAAAACTTTCCCGATTTCTTCCTCTATTTGGTCGGGCATGCAAAATATATGAGCATCATCTTGAGTAAACCCTCGAACTCGCATTAACCCGTGCAAGACTCCGCTGCGTTCGTACCTATAAACAGTGCCGAGTTCTGACAATTTTAACGGTAATTCTCGGTAACTACGCAATGAAGACTTATACACCATGATATGGAAAGGACAATTCATTGGCTTTAAGTAGTATTCTTGTTCATCGATTTCCATTGGTGCATACATGTTCTCGTTATAGAATCCTAGGTGCCCACTGGTTTCCCAAAGATTCGCTCGACCAATATGTGGTGAATACACAGGCTGGTAACCATGTTTTATATGTAGTTCTCTCCAATATTGTTCTACGATGGAGCGGAGAATGGAACCCTTAGGGTTCCATATGGTTAATCCTGGACCGATCTCATCATGCGTAGAAAATAGATCAAGTGCTCGCCCAAGAGTTCTGTGATCTCGTTTTTCTGCCTCTTCAAGCCTGGTTAAATGTTCGTCTAGGGCTTCTTGGCTCTCAAAAGCAGTTCCATATATCCTTTGCAGCATGGTATTGTTTTCATTCCCTCTCCAATATGCTCCGGCCACAGTTAGTAATTTGAATGCGGTTATGTCAGTTGTTGAATCTACGTGAGGCCCCTGACATAAATCTTCAAATGAGCCGTGAGAGTATGTAGATATTGGTTCGTTATCTGGAAGATTTTCTATTAGTTCTATTTTATATGGTTGCTGCTCAAACTTGACTTCTGCTGAGTCTCTAGTAATAGTTGTTTTGTTGAATGAATAATTTCGTGAAATTATTTGTTTCATGCGTTTTTCAATTTTCAAAAGATCGCTTGGAGTAAAAGGGGTTTCTAATTCAAAGTCGTAATAGAATCCGTCTTTTGTAGGGGGGCCAATACCAATTTTTGCGTCTGGGAATAATTGCATGACT
Source organism: uncultured Dehalococcoidia bacterium (assembly GCA_964343075.1). Taxonomy (GTDB): domain Bacteria; phylum Chloroflexota; class Dehalococcoidia; order Lucifugimonadales; family UBA3495; genus UBA2588. The sequence continues at coordinate 34,432 of CAYFGT010000007.1, forward strand.
GCATCTGCCATCACATGTGCTGCGGAGTGCCGGATTCGCTGCCGTAAAATGGTAATCTGATCTGCTTCTTGCCCTAAAGGTTCAAATTCAAGTGAACTATGGTCTAACATTATTCTACCTATAGCTAATATCACATAGATTATACCTTACTATAGTTAGATATTCAGGCTTTAGGAGGCAAATATATGATAGTTAATTTGTTTTATACACAACTATCCTATGATATGCTTAAACCCTAGTTTTTAGATGAGGTTTATCCATGGAAGATTTGAAGGAAAAAACGCACGGACTCCTTATTAGGATAAATGACTTGATGGAGCGTCTTTGACTTAGCCTCTAAGCAGCAATTAATCACCTCAATTGAATTGGAATCTGAAAGTAATGACTTTTGGTCAAATCACGAGATTGCTTCCAGTAAAATGCAACAATTGGCGTCACTTAAAGATACGGTGTTATTCTGGACTTCCCTAAAAGATGAATTGAACACCCTTTTGGAATTGATAGAGCTTTCTATTTCAGACAATGATACGAGTTTTCGTCATTCAGCTGAAGAAGAACTTGCTAATGCTACTTCTTCTCTAGAAACAGAAGAATTTAAACTGCTTTTATCCGGGGAATATGATAGCAGGTCTGCTATAGTAACGATCCAAGCAGGAGCAGGTGGTACTGATTCCCAAGATTGGACTGAAATGCTTTTCAATATGTATATAAAATGGAGTCAATCACACAATAGATCTATCCAGGTTTTAAATGTTTCTCATGGAGAAGATGCAGGATATAGAACCGTGACAGTGCAGATCGAAGGGGAATATGCCTATGGTTATTTAGGGAAAGAAACTGGAGTTCATAGATTAGTTCGTCAATCTCCATTTGACCCAAATAACGCTCGGCACACTTCATTTGCTGTGGTTGAAGTTATACCGGTTGCGTCAGAACATTCAGATCCGGTTATAAGAACTGAAGATATTAAAATGGATGCCTTTAGGTCTAGTGGACCAGGTGGTCAGAATGTGCAAAAAGTCGCCTCCGCCGTGAGACTGACCCATATACCGACCGGGATTGTCGTTTCTTGTCAGACCGAGCGCTCCCAGCATCAGAATAGAGAATATGCGATGAGGATTCTCAATGCTAAATTACTAGCAGCAGAAAAAGATCGTAGAGATCAAGAAGTTGCAGAATTACGAGGAAATCGAGTTAATCCTGAATGGGGTAACCAGATAAGAAGTTATGTATTGCATCCATATAAGCAAGTCAAGGACCATAGAACCGATTTCGTGAGCACAGATCCGGGTTCAGTACTAGAGGGTGATATTGATGATTTTATCAAGGCTTACATGGTTTCAACCTTGGCATAATCACATATCAATCATGTGTCCCATTCGTGATTTTTTGGTGTCCAAATAAGGGTGGTTCTCTGTATTCACTGCTGGTTGCATGGGAATGCGTTCTGTCACTTCCAAATTAAATCCAGATAATCCAGCAATTTTTTGTGGGTTGTTGGTCAATAGCCTGAGTTTGGTGACTTTAAGGTCTGCCAGGATTTGGGCACCGATGCCGTATTGTCGTAAATCACTATCAAATCCCAATCTACGATTGGCCTCAATTGTGTCTAACCCTGCGTCTTGCAGCGAATAAGCCTTGATTTTGTTGTGGAGCCCAATACCACGCCCTTCCTGTCGCATATACAGAAATACTCCAGAACCATTATTGGCTATAATTTCCAGTGATTTTTCAATCTGATCCCCGCAGTCACACCTAAGACTTCCTAACGACTCCCCGGTCAAACATGCACTATGCACGCGAGTTAACACCTCGTCTCCTTCGTTCCAATCTCCAATAACTAAGGCGATATGTTCTCCAGGTTCAATGTCACTTTCATATCCCAGAATTGTAAATTCACCGTATTTTGTGGGCATTCTGGCTTCGGCTACTCGTTTCACGAGATTTTCTGTTTGGCGTCTATGAGAAATTATCTGAGCAATACTCAGTATCTTGATATCGTGCTTTCCAGAAAATTTTTCTAAGTCAGGCATTCTGGACATAGTTCCGTCTTCGTTCATGATTTCGCATATAATCCCAGCTGGGTAGAGGTCTGCTAATTTGCAAAGATCAACGGTAGCTTCGGTATGGCCAGCTCTGGCCAACACTCCAGCCGGATTTGCTCGGAGCGGGAACAGGTGCCCTGGTTTAACAAAGTCGTTAGGTTCAGAGGCTTCATTAAGCAAAGCCTTTACTGTATCGGATCTATCCTGGGCAGAGATACCAGTTTCTGTGCCTATTTTATAGTCAACGGATATTGTGAATGCAGTAGAGGGTTGACCATCCCATTCTAGGGGATCTGACATCAATGGGATCTTGAGGTCATCTAATCGTTGACCTTCCATAGGCATGCACAGCAACCCTCTGGCATGCGTGACCATGAAGTTGACAGCATCAGGTGTTACATGCTCAGCAGCCATTAGTAGATCACCCTCGTTCTCTCTTTGCTCATCGTCAACAACGATGATCATTTTCCCCGATTTTAACTCTTGTAACGCTTCCTCTATGCTACATAACGTCATATGATCCCACCTCTTACGTTGCGTTGAGAACGTATTTTGCTAAGATATCAACCTCTATATTTACTTGATCTTTTGTATTTAGATTTTGTAAGTTTGTATGGCTAAAAGTATATGGTATCACACATATTGTCAATGTTGAGGCATCACAGTCTGTTACTGTTAAGCTTATACCGTTAATTGCAATGTAACCTTTTTCTACAACGTACTTTGAATAAGCTGGAGGGAAAGAGAAAGTCATATAGTAGGATTCAGAATCTGGGTTTACTCGGAGGAGTTCGCCTGTCATGTCAACGTGCCCTTGGACGTAATGGCCTCCAAATCTACTATTTACCGACATCGCTCGTTCTAGGTTGACTGGACTACCTATCCTTAATTGAGAAGCGTTAGTACGATCGAAGGTTTCTGGTGATATATCCACCTTGAATAGAGATGAGGCCATGGATGTGATTGTTAAGCACATTCCATTAGTGCAGATGCTATCACCAATATTAGCATCTGTTAACACTGTTTCACACGCGACTGCTAATTCATTGTCTTCTAATGCAATCACAGTGCCTACTTCTTCAATAATTCCTGTAAACATTTACCCTCCGGCCATTCATTAGACGTACCCGGTTATGCAGATATCGCCTTCTAAGTCATTCATTTGGACATTCTTTAAATTTAGAGCTTGAGAAATAAGTTCGTGACCTAGTCCCCCTATAGGACTTTTGGATTCTGTTCCGCCAATTATTATCGGAGCTACAAAAACAACCACTTTGTCTACTAATCCGCAATCGAATAAGTTTCCAAGCAAATTGTTTCCACCTTCTACCATGATATTTATGAATCCTAAATTTGCTAAGTCAGACATTAGTACCTCTAGGTCAACTCTGCCAAACTCATTAGGTGTCACTACATGAATAGCTACGGATTCTGGCAGGAGGTGGTGCTGAGTCACGATGGTTGAGGCTATCATGGTCTTTCCTGGTTGGTTGAATATGTTTAGGTCTGGCTGACGTCCGGATCTTAGTTGGCTATCGGTTATGATGCGGGTAGGTTGTCGATCTGTCCATGGAAGGTCATCTGGGCCTCTCGCCGTCAATGATGGGTTGTCTGCTAGTACAGTTCCTATCCCAGTGAGTATTGCATCTGATTTTCTTCTGATATTATGGACGATACGCCTAGATTGGTGATTACTTATCCATTTCGAATCTCCCGTACGAGTGCAAATCTTCCCGTCAAGGCTCATTGCAAATTTTGCAGTAACATAAGGCTGCTTGGCGGTAATGTATTTGGTGAATCCCGTGTATATTTCTGAACATGCTTGTTGGTCGGGCCAAATCATTACTTCTAAACCGTGCTCTAGGAGTTGTTCTCTACCTCTACCGCTTACCACAGGGTTCGGGTCTGTATACCCTATAAATACTTTTTTGATACCAGCCTGTATTATTAAATCGGTACAGGGCCCAGTTTTACCATAATGGCAACAAGGCTCTAGAGTTACGTATAGATCGGCGCCATAAGGATCTAGTGTACAAGATTCAAGAGCTATAACTTCTGCATGTTTGCCTCCCGCTGGTTGGGTAGCACCTTTCCCTATTATTTCTCCGTCTTTTACTATAACTGCCCCAACTGAAGGGTTAGGACTAGTGTTACCTTGATTATCAATAGCTAGGGCCAATGCTAATTCCTGAGCTAATGGATTCATAGAAACACCTTTGGGTTAAGTTTGAGGATCCGAATAATTTTCGTAATATCGGCTCGGGGTAGGGTCAGATTGCCCTTGATATTTACTGCCGAGTTCTTTGGAGCCATAAAGACGCGTAGCGGGAGTTGTTAATTCCAAAAACGAAATTTGACCAATTTTCATTCCGTAAAACAATGTGATTGGTAAGTTGGAAAGGTTACTTAATTCCAATGTTAGGTGTCCTTTCCAACCAGGATCTACGAATCCGGCGGTTGAGTGTATTACCAGGCCCAGCCTGCCTAAACTACTTTTTCCTTCAAGGCGGGCTACTAAATGCGCGGGCAATTCTATATGCTCAGACGTACTTCCTAGGACAAACTCTCCTGGATGTAAAATGAAAGGGGTGGATTCATCGATTTCTACAACCTCAGTTAAATCTTCTAAACTGTCTCTAACGTCTATATAAGGCCTAAGAGAATTGCTGAATACTAAGACCTTATTGTCAAAATGTAAATCTACACTGGCTGGCTGTACATCATCCTCATTTAACGGTGATATCACGATATCACCAGATTTTATACATTCTAGTATTGTTTTATCACTTAAAACACTCATTTACTTCCCTCTGCTATATATGATTATCCTCTGAAATCTACTCTTCCGTTTATTAGAGCACGAGACATGACATATTTATGAATTTCTGACGTGCCTCCCCCTATTCTTGCATGCCGTAGGAGTCTAAACCAATGGGAGATCGGCATATCTAGAGTTTCTCCTAAGCCTCCAAATATTTGCATAATTTTGTCTATACTTCTAGATCCCCACTCTCCTGCACAATATTTTATCATTGAGGCTTCAACTCTAACGTCTTTGCCTGCATCTGCCTGAATCGCCGTTTCTCTTACTAAGGCTCTAAGGCTCATTATGTCGATATACGCATCGGAAAGCATCCACTGGATTGCCTGTCTATCCGATATAGGGCTACCATAGGTGACTCGCTCGTTTGCCCAGGTTATAGCCATTTCTAGAGCTCGGGTTAAGATCCCGGTTGCCATAGATCCTCGCAATAGCCTGTCGTGGTGGACTAGCCATTTTTGCCCTAAGTTAAATCCTTGCCCAATTTCTCCAAGAACTTTTGTTTGAGGCACTCTGACTTCGTCGAGGTTTACATAAAACTGTTGTGACTTGGTTGGGGTGATCCATATGCGGATTGGATCAAATGAAAGTCCTTCAGATGGATTATCAACTATGAACATAGTGATGCCTCCACGTTGCCTCTTAGTGTCGTCAGTTACTGCTTGTACTAACAAAAAGTCGGCCGAAGCCGCTCCTGAGATGTACATTTTAGTCCCTGTAAGAACCCATTCATCTCCATCCTTGATTGCTCGCGTTTGCATCATCCCTCCCGGGTCAGAGCCAGCTTGTGGTTCTGTTTGGCAGAATGCGTAATTTAATTTTCCGTCTATGGCTGGGATCAGGTATTCGGACTCTTGCTCAGGAGTACAAGAATCTATCATCATCATAGGCACAGGAGAAGTTGGGAGTTGGACGATACTGCGATGAATCTCTTCGTCCATTACCACATGGCCCAGGGCACCCATCCCTCCTCCTCCATATTTTTCAGGTACGAAGAGTGTGTAAATCCCAGTTTCTTTGGAAATTTTTTCTAGATGATCCCATTTTTCTTGAGGCAATGTGCCTACTATGCCTTGCACCGTTTCTGCTATGCCTTTAGGCCCACTATCGTCATTTTCTTGCGGAGGGTTAGCTAGATAGTCTGATTCTAGAGGGATACATTCATTTTCAACTATGTCACGAATTGTTAGTTTTAAAGCTTCTAGTTCTTCGGGAAGTTTGGTGTCAGGCATGAATCGTCTCCTGTCCGATAAAGTAGATTTGATTGTGGGATTGATATGTTCGGTTAAATTAGTCGGTAATTAGTGAAAAGGACACACAAATAAGAAAGCTGATTTGGCGTAATTTGAGTTTTCTGAATCGGACAGAGTACGAGTGTATTTAGCAGAAGCTTCTGCTGACTCATCCAAAGCGCCCGTAATAGAGCCAAAGATTGATACTCCCATGGACAGGGTCAGAATCAAACCGGTACAGATTGCAACCAATCGAATCTTCATTGTGCTCTAAATTCCAATCCTTATTATATTGACTTATATTTGTGCTGTAATTGTATAACGTTGTAAAATATTTAGCTAGCTGGGACGAGACGATTAAAGTAGTGGCTTAATTCACTAGTAGGATTCAAAGTAATGAATATGCAATTAAGAAAAATACCAAGTGTAGAATCAGTGATGAATACTGCGGTATTGCATGATCTAGCTACTAAGTACCCAAGGGAATGGATTGTAGATGTCATCCGCGAAAAGATAGCAAATAACAGACAAGATGTTCTTTCTGGGGAAGATGTAAAAGATGCGTTAGCCATATCAATTGATGTTGAATTACATATCCATAGTATGCTTGCACCCAAGCCACGAAATGTAATAAATGGGACTGGCGTTATTATTCATACGAATTTGGGTCGAGCCCCTTTAAGTGATGATAGTATGCAAGCTGCCATTAAGTGCGCAGCTGGTTATAGTGACTTGGAATTAGATTTACATACAGGTAAAAGAGGCGGGCGGTTAGGTACTATAAAAGCATTGCTTACCCAACTCACTGGGGCGGAAGATGCTGTGGTGGTTAATAATAATGCTGCGGCGCTATTGTTGGCGTTATCTGCGTTATGTGTAGGTAAGGAAGTAATAGTGCCTCGGAGTGAAGCCATCGAAATCGGTGGCGGATTTCGGATACCAGATGTTCTAACTCAAAGTGGAGCTAAACTTGTAGACGTTGGGACGACCAATCGGACATACATACAAGATTACAGAAGAGCTGTATCCGAGGAAACAGGAGGATTTCTTAAAGCCCATTCGAGCAATTTTGTCATCAAGGGGTTTATTCATGAAGTGACAGTGTCGGAATTGTCTGAACTGGGGTCCGAGCTTGATATTCCTGTTATGCATGATGTAGGGAGTGGTGCACTGATAGACACCCGATTATACGGACTATCATATGAACCTACTCCTCAAAGCAGTATATCAGAGGGCTCCGATTTAGTGTTTTTCTCCGGAGATAAATTGTTGGGAGGGCCGCAGGCAGGAATTATTGTAGGGAAATCGAAGTATGTATCGATTTTAGAAAAACACCCAATGATGAGGGCGATTAGAATGGATAAAATGAATCTAGCTGCTCTCTCAGCTACATTGGCCCATTATATTAAAAATGAACATGAGTCAAAGATTCCTGTCTGGAGAATGATTTCTGCAAGCTTAGATTCCCTAAGAGCCAGGATAAAAGTGTGGGAAGAGATTTCGAATGAATCTCTTGAAGCTATATCAACTGATTCGGCTATTGGAGGAGGTAGTTTGCCTGGAGAGACTATTCCAACTTATGCACTCAAAGTTAAGACCTCTCAAACAGCATATAGCGCCCTAGAGATTTTAAGCAAGCTCCGGCATAGCCAGATTCCAATAATTGCAAGGATAGAGGAAGAAGATGTGCTAATAGATCCCAGAACAGTACTGCCTGAAGATGATGGACATATATGTATGGCGTTAAAAGGAATTTTGAACTAGTATTTGAAGGTAACCATAAAAGATTATGAATTCTAAGGATGTTTCGTGAAAGATTATGTGATTGTCCACACGGCGGGGCAGAGTTCGTGGCATTGGAGCAAAGTATGGGCTTTGATGACAGCTCCTCAAACTCATCCTCCTGCGTTATTCCGCCGAAGTGTTAACGTGCATTTGGTTGACTTGCCTGGGCATGGATCAAATGATCACGGAGATGCGGGAGAAGTACTCCGTGAAGAATGTGTATTTGAAATTGAAAAAACGATTGAAAATAACAAGCTTAATGATTATGTACTAGTGGCACATGGATTTTCAGCTAGCCTGGTAATGCAGAGTCTTAGTTCGGTTACCAAAATGCCAAATAAAATTGTACTAATCAGCGGAATAGTAAACCAAACCGGTAAGAGTTTAATTTCTCAATTGCCATTTAGGTCTCGCCGTTTGTTTAGATTAGCAAGAATTAAGTCAAAGTTCTCGAGAAAGCCCGCCAAATTGTCCGCTTCAGTCATTAGGAATTATGTATGTAATGGAATGGATCCCATGGAGATCATCCAGAACTTAGGGTTTTACGAGTCGTTACCGCATGAGATGCTAGAGCAAAAATCTGCGACTTTCATTGCTCCTGACAATGTGTCGGTAGTTTACGTTAAACTAAATCAAGATCGGATTTTGCCCCCTTCTGCACAAGATCAGATGGCCAAAGAAATAGGAGCGTCTAAGATTATAGACATGGATTCATGTCATCAGGTGTCATTGCAGCATCCGTCAGAGTTAGCAGAATTGTTGCTAAATGTTTAACCACTCAGATTGGTAATTAATAACTGAGTTAAGAATAAAATGAAATTTTTGCTTAGGGAAATGCAATCGACTGATATAGATCAAGTGGTTGCTATTGAAACTGAAGCATTCTACCCTCTGAATATTGGTACGTCATTCACTATACAATTAAGAAACAAATATTCTAAATATCTGGTAATTGAAAGAACAGATGAATCCCTTGGGCGATATAATTTAAGTAAACAAAATGTATTATTTGGTATAATAAAGAACTTATTTAGGGAGAGATGCGTTAAACGGACAGAAATCGTAGGTTACGTAGGTATATGGTTCCAAGGAACCGAAGGACACATCTCTGAGATAGCAGTTAAGAAGAACTTTAGGGGGAATGGATTAGGCGAACTACTTCTTATAGGGGCAATACGTACATCTATTAGTGTAGGATTACAGATTATGGGTTTAGAAGTACGAGCATCCAATATACAAGCTCAACGGTTATACCAAAAATATTATTTTCAAGAGAGTGGAATTCGGAAAGAGTACTATTCAAACGATAGGGAAGATGCAGTAATCATGACGACTGGTTTGATTCACAGTCCGGATTACCAAAACAAGTTTATTGAGCGTCAGCGACAGTATTTAGATTCGGGCAAAGAATTGAATTTAAGTATATGATGGAGCCATGGTGGAATTTTATATGGACGGGTTCATATGGTAGTAATAGGTCTCACAGGGGGCATAGCGACAGGCAAGAGTGAAGCTTCAAAGATTCTTGAAGAACTTGGAGCAGCAATCATCAACGCAGATTTGATTGGCCATGAGGCTTATCGACAAGGGTCTGTGGGCTGGGAAAGTGTTGTTCAAGCCTTTGGTAAAGGAATATTAGACTCTAGCAATGAAATAGACCGTTCCAAACTAGGAGCTATTGTGTTCTCGGATGAATCGGCATTGCAGCACCTTAACGAGATAATGCATCCGATTATGGAACGATTGGTTGAAGAAAACATTAACGCTCTCAAGGAGGGTGGCACACAAGTCATTGTGGTTGAAGCGGCACTTATGTTCGAAGCTGGTTGGGATAAATTAGTGGATACTGTTTGGGCAACGGACTCACCCGTGGAGACAGTAATATCAAGGTTAGAGTCGCGAAACGGATTTGGGAGAACTGAAGCAGAGAAACGGATTGGTTCCCAAATGAATAGGAATGAAAGGTTGGCGAAATCAGATGTGGTGCTATCAAATACAAGTGACCTAAAAGCGTTCAAAAATGTTATATTAGATGCTTGGTCAGAAATAAACTAAAAAGGTAAGGATGATAAGAAATGGTAGATGGAACAAACGCAGAGCCCAAAGAATACGCTATTGAAGAGTTCTTAGTCAAAGAGAAACCCTACTATAAACCGGTAGGTGACGAAGAAGATTTGTTTAATGCAGCGTACAACCAGCATATACCGTTGTTGCTAAAAGGACCAACAGGTTGTGGCAAAACCAGGTTCGTTGAATACATGGCCTGGAAACTTGGTAGACCAATGACTGTTGTTAAAAAAAATGGCGCTAAAGGTAAATCTAGTGAGTCAGAGAAGCAAATACCTTTAGTAACCATCGCTTGCCATGAAGACCTTACTGCTAGTGACCTTGTAGGTAGATATTTATTGGATGCTGAAGGGACTAAATGGATCGATGGGCCAATGACTCGAGCAGTTAAAAATGGCGCCATATTGTATTTAGATGAAGTAGTGGAAGCTCGTAAAGATACAACGGTTTTAATACATCCCCTGACCGACCACAGAAGAGTATTGCCTGTTGAAAAAACTGGAACTATCATTGAAGCCGACGATAGATTTTTGTTGTGCATATCGTATAACCCTCACTATCAGAGTGCCTTGAAAGATATCAAGCAAAGTACTAGGCAACGATTCATCTCTGTTGAATTTGATTACCCTCCAGTGGAAGTGGAGGCTGAAATTGTCTTCCAAGAAAGCGGTTGTACCGAAGAAGAAGCGATGTCTCTAGCCAGGTTGGGTGAAAAAATCAGACATTTGAGAGATAGTGGACTCCAAGAAGGAGCAAGTACGCGATTGCTTATATATGCAGGTCGTCTGATCAAAGAAGGGATATCTGCTAGAAGGGCCTGTCAAGTGGCTATAGTGTGGACATTAACTGATGAGCCCGAACTGCAACGAAGCATAGAAGAAGTTGTTTCTTCCATATTTGAGTAAATATTATGGAATTTTCAGTCACTCGCTTAAAAGATGTATTGTCTAATAGGCCTGTAGTTGAAGAGAGAGATAATGGCGAATATATGCCTGCTGCTGTGATGGTGTTGGTGTATGAAAAAGATAGCCAGTTTTGTGTATTGTTAAATCAAAGATCGCAACTGGTTGAGCACCACAAAGGTGAAATGTCGTTTCCCGGAGGAGCGAAAGATCCTGATGATGGCGTGTTTATTAATACCGCACTGAGAGAAACTGAAGAAGAAATGGGGATCAAAGTGCAGGACATTACAGTATTAGGACAATTAGACGACACAATCACAAGGAGCAATTTTGTGGTTAAAGTCTTTGTTGGGACTATTGATTACCCATATGATTTTAATCCTAGTGACATTGAGATTGCTGAGGTTGTAGAGATCCCGATAGGTGAACTGTTGTCCCCTGAGAATCAATATACAGAGACTCGCTGGGATGGAGTCTCTTCTGTTGATGCTACTTCGTATGGTTATGGTAAATATTTAATCTACGGCGCAACGGCGACTATATTGTCTCAATTTTTAGAAGTAGTTTCGAATAATTTTAATATGGAGGCACATGTCAATTGAGCGCAGAGGATTGGAAAGAATTAGAGTCGTCATTAAAGACATTACCAGGTTCTGTAGGTGATGCTTATGAAGAATCCAAAACATTGATGACCGAAATATTTAGTGATGATGAATTGCTATTATGGGGCAAAGAAGGACTGGCTATAGGAACTCAAACAGTAAGATCTTGGGAAGCAGCGATCGAGTATTTTAATGTAAGTTCGGAAGTTGTTAAATCACTTGCTTTTCCTTCATTTATGCAATGGGCTAGGTGTGGGACTCACCTTTCTCAAGATGCCCCGTCATTAGCTTCTTCTTTCTTTTCTGTAAGCCCATCTATTGTTACTAACTTGCGACCGCAATATATACCAAGATGGGTAGGTTTAGGACGAGGTCTATATAAAGGAACATGGAAATCGGGGAATTTAGCTAGCAAGTTTTTTGAATGTAGTCCTGAATTGGTTCGTAATTTACCATTTTGGGACGTAGAAATTTTCGCTTCTTTGTTGGAATCCATCTCGAGTAAGTCATATGAAGTTGCGGCCGACTGTTTGGATCTTGGATCAACAGTGTTACCTGCAATGGGTAGAGAACGAGAGGTATTTCTGTCAATGTTGAGATCTTTAACGGATTCTAGTTGGAGAGAAGTAAAGAGTTGCCTCGAAGTAGTCCCTAAAGTAGCTAAAGATGTTGAGGATACACAAATAGGACGATTCTTGAAGTTAGGCGAAAGATTAGCTAAATCGGGGATGAAAGACACTTCTAGATTCATGTCTGATGGGACACAAGCGTTGAGCGGATTACCTCCCAATACTCATGGCAAAATATTAGATTTATGTGATTCACTAGTAGAAGTAGACTACGATGCAGTACAGCCTTTCTTGAAGAGTTTGGAGATAGTATTGTCTGGGATCACTATCGCTCAATTAGACCAGTGGTTTGAGACTGGATTGAACTTAATCAAAGAAAATAAAGAAGCAGGATTAGCATTTTATAAGATCGAATCTAATACATCTGAATCTGTTTTGAAAACGTTATCATCTAGTGTGGATTTAGACCTAATAAAAGGAATTGTCAAATTATATTGTACTGCTCTTACTGGGGAAGACATTGAGATTAGCAATAGCCAAGAATTAGTGGATAAAGGTATTGGCTGGGTGGACGAGAGCTGGGCATCTACAGATGGTACTCAAGTGTTTCTACCTTCGGTTGTAGACCAGTATGATGACAAGCAATCAAACTTTTCATGGTTTAAAGTAATCGCAACTCATCAAGTAGGAAGGTTAGAATTTGGTAGCTTTGAATTTCAATTTGATAAAGAATCTAATGTTTTTAGTAACAGAAGATCCGAAACCGAGCAGCGTCAAGCAGAAAAGTTATATCAGCTTGGACAACCAGATGAAGGAGGTAATGTACGGACTTACACAGATATAGGTAAATTCCTTAATTTGTTTGATGAGACGAAATTAGCTTTTGATATTTTTACTGTTCTCGAAGATTGTAGATTGGATTATTTGATAAAGACATTATACCCAGGTATTAAAACTGCCACTAAACAAATACAAGATGACGCTATTTTACGGCGACCCGAGATAACAGAACTCCCTTTGAAGGAAGCCATGCTCGAATTATTGATACGTTTTAGTTTGGGGCAATTTAATGGACTGAAGGTCCCGGAAGGATATGAGGAAGTTGTAGGAACATTAGCCAACTTAGTTCATACGTTAGGAAATTCCGATTCCAATATTGAGGATTCCGCTGAAGCAACGATAAGGGCATATGAACTAATATCTAAAATAGTGAACGAAACCAAACCTGAAGATGAATGGGAAGATGAAGATCTAGAAGATCAATTAGAAGACTTCGATGAAGACGAATTTGAATCTCTGGTGGAGAAGATGCAGCAGTCACTGGAAATGAGTGGAGAAGATGGAGAAGGAGACCCATACGATTCCCCGTCTCCTGTTGAATACCGCGGTGATTTTAAACCAGAAATGGTACAACTAATTTCTAAATTACAGAGTGACGCAGCAGAAGCTGGAGAAAATCAACCCCTTACACAAGAAGAGCTTGAGCAATTACTTCAAGAAACAGATGAATTGGAGCTGGATGCGGAGCAAGGCGAAATTGATGCAGGAATGTTTGCTGCCTGGGTTGAAAATATCATGAAAGAAGCAGGTATGCCTCCACCAGAAGGAGAGCCTGGAGACGGTCAGGCTCCAGTCATGTCTGGAGGAGAAGAAGAAGGTGAACTAGAACCACAAGAACCTAAAACTTATGCTTATGATGAATGGGATTTTAGAGCAGATGACTATAAACCTCGGTGGTGCATAGTAAAAGAGAAAATTTTAGAAGAAGGTGAGCAATCCTTCTATACTGAGGCATTAAGTAACTATTCTGGTTTATTGGCTCATATCAAGCGACAGTTCGAATTGATAATGCCTGAAACTTGGCGTAAGACGTATAGGCTAGTTGATGGAGAAGATATCGACTTAAATGCCGCATTGGAAGCGGTTTCGGATTTACGTATGGGTGTTCCTCCAGATGACAAGATTTATTGGAGACGTAACAAAGTTGAAAGAGATGTTGCCGCAGTTTTTCTCCTAGATATGAGCGCATCTACAGCCGAAGCAATAGATGAAGGGAGGCAAAATTCAGACGATACTGATGCGCCCGACGACCCAGTGGAATATATGGTTTGGCTTAGGCGGCGCAGAGAAGGACTTACACGACGTAATTACAAAAGAATTATAGATCTGGAGAAAGAAAGCACAGCGTTGATTATTCAAGCTATCGAGTCTATAGGAGATCAGTATGGTATATATGGGTTTTCTGGGTATGGGCGAGAGAATGTTGAATTCTATGTAATAAAAGATATAGATGAGCCTTTTAATGACAAAATAAAGCGGCGTATAGACAAGATTACTCCGTTACATGCCACTAGGATGGGGGCATCCATAAGGCATGCGATCACTAAACTAGAAGATAAAGATGCTACCACTAAGATCATGTTTTTAATTAGCGATGGACGACCTCAAGATCGAGGCTACAGTAGAGAAGGGGTAGAGAAAGAATATGCTGTACATGATACGCATCAAGCATTAATTGAAGCACGGCGTAAGAATATTATACCGTTTTGCTTGACAGTCGATAAGGCCGGACACGACTATCTGAAAGAAATGTGTGGCGACATGGGATACGAAGTACTAGATAATATTTGGTCTCTTCCGGAACGTCTTCCCATGGTGTACAGAAATTTAACTAAGTAGCTTAGCAAGTTCTATTAGAGCAGTATTGGCAGCTCTTCGTTTGATGGTAATCCTTCGTGCTGGTACGGTTGTTGATGTTTCAAATATAGTGTCAGCGGTTGCAATTGATATATATAACATGGCTGATCTGATTGTTGTGTTATCGGTAGGTTCACTCTCACTAATTAAACCGATTCCTATATCGGTATCCATTTCTTCCCTGATACATTTTGCCATTTGATTGGCAGTGCTTTGGCTGATACTTGTAACTTTGTTATCTGAACTTAAGGATAACCCTAAATGGTATATGTCTGAATCTGTGCTTACCATGCCTCCTTTGTAGACCTGGTTATGTCCTTCCATTTGGGTCAGCAAGTCAGCCAACATACCTCCTGTGCAGCCATCCCATGTTGAAAGGGTGAGGTTATTGTCCCTTAATAATTTTCTACAAGATTCAGATGGGGTATCGTCATCAAATCCCCATATATAATCTTTTAATTGGCCTTTTATAGATTCTTCCATTGGGTGTAGTATTTCCAGAGCTTCAGGTTCTGTTTGAGCTTTTGAAATCATGCGAAGATGGATCCCATCTTGTTTGGAATATATACCTAGATATGGATTAGTTTGCCCAAAGTGTTTTGTCAATAATTCGTCTATACGACCTTCAGACATACCCAATGTTTTTATTGTTCGGGTAAGTGTTATTTCACCTGTAGTAAGCTGTTTTAGTTTAGGTTCAACTTGTTCTAGCCACAAAGGATTCATCTCTCCAGGAGGTCCCGGAAGGTTTATGATGATTTTACCGTTCTTCTCGGACCACCACCCAGGAGCTGTACCATATTTATTAGGGATGAATTCGGCTGACGGTATTAGGTGGGCCTGTTTGATATTGGTTTTAGGCATTACTTGCCCTCTGGAAGCGAAATATTCTGTCAGTTGTTCCACAATGTCGTTTTGCACACTGGGTGTCTCGTTTAAAACTGCAGCAACTGCTTCTCTAGTTAGATCATCCTGAGTTGGTCCAAGGCCTCCTGTTGTAACAACTAGATCTGATCTGGAAAGCGCTAAAGATATGGTTTCTACCAATCTATTTATATTGTCACCAACTATGGAGATTTGATTAAGAGAAATTCCAAGTTTGGGAAGCTTAGTGGCTATCCATGCGGCATTGGTATCTGTTAATTCGCCCATCAACAGCTCATGCCCGATAGATAAAATATCAGCTTTCATGATTCTAATCGGCTTGTTGAGCTGGGGTATATGGCGGATTAACGGCTAAGTCATTGATGACCCTAGCCCACATTTCTGCCACAGTAAAAATACTTGATTCAGTGGTTAGTCTTACGTATTGGCTGTTGTTGTCTGGGGTTGTATCTCCAAGATGGAACTCAAATATATGTCCACCTTTTTCCGTCACTTTTACGATGGATTCAGGCGGATCCAGCCCGTATGAAGACAAAGGCTCTTTTGCTTCTAGCAACTCCCGTTCAATTTGTGGTCCTCCAAGCAGGAAAGGTGTACCACTCCATTTGGGTCCATACACTTGCACAGGAGGATCGTCATCAATGAGCCATATCCAGGAATTGCTACCCGGGGGATTATTTTTTACAAACTTTACGTGGTTCTCTTTGTAAGTTACTTCGATCTCTATTATATCTGTGTCAGATATTTTGTAGAGCCATTCTCTTTCTACATGTTCTTTATCGGGTTTATTCGCCCAGTAGTACGCTGCAGAACCTCCAACTATAGCCAAAACTGCTACCAGCAAGATTGTGAGTCTGAAGTTCATTATTTATCTCCTAATCCACCACATGGATAGTGCTGCGAGAGCTAATAGTCCAGGTAATATGAACCAGGAAGAAAATCTCACAAAGTCATATTCATTGGCGTCAAGATTAAATTCTCGGTAAACAAATGCTCGGTCTCTGATTGATATTAGAGAATAATCCCCTAGTACATAATTCACGGTATTCAGCAACAAATTGGTACCGCTCCCTCTTTCTAAGAAAGTGTTGGAAGCGAAATCTGAATCTCCAAAAATTGCGATGTGTGTTAATTGATTTGGATCTGGAGCGCCAGATAATGGCGCTGCACCGAGCTGACCAACTGCTAACATATAAGCTGATGAGAAAAATGGTCCCATGGGGTCTGCATTTTCTTCACCAGGGGGTACAGGCTCTGTCCGTTCAGTGTCATCAATTAAGAAGCTTAAAGGAGAGGTTACAGTTAATGGTACAGGCCATCGGAGATCGTCTTGAATCGGGACTAAGCTCGTTGCTCCAGGCATATATATTTGGCCAAGCTGGCCGCTTTCTGGGCTAGTAATGCTTCGCAAGGCATCGACCATTATGGTTGCCTGGTCTGGCGGTAGGAGCTCAAAATCTTCTGCCCTGATTTGGTTTAAGTTCATGGGTTCTGCTCGCAGAATGTTGGGATTATCACTTACGCCTAATTCTAAATCTAGGATATATCCTGGTTGTAGGATTATTCCCCACATCGCCATTAGAGCTTTGAATGATTCTGGGGTATTAGGTTCTCCTAGGAATATTAGTCGGCTAGATTCTCTCCGGGGAGTATCATCCGGATTCTTCCCTTGGAGGAATTTATGAATAACTTCCGCATGATGATCTGGTAGTTCTAGAGTAGGTCCAGGTATGACTAAAAGAGCTGCGTTTTCAGGCACTGAAACGTTTTCATCGGTTGGGTCCCATGTCAAAATCTCAGTATGGTAATTATCTTGGTTTAGGATTTCTTTAAAAGTAGAGTAGCCCTTTGCAGATGAACTTAGAATGGATTTTTCCCCGTGTCCTTCAAGGAAATATATCGTTTTTTGCCCTTTGCTGGTAGCAATCAGCATACTTGTGTAAAGATCTTGTTCTAGTTGACTATAATCAATGTCACTTGGTTGGACAATAGATGTTAGTTCGGGATTGTCAGAAAACACCACTATGGATTCGTATGCATTGACTCCATAAGATCTAGCCAAATCAGGTTCTAGATCTGGGTCGCGAACCTCGTAAGAAAAGTCACTCGATCGTTTGGAGAATTCACTTAGCATATCGGATACTTTTGAGAATCGAGAAATGGCGTCGACATTTTCACTAATGTCAGAAGGGTAGAAAGCGATAGCTTTTACGGGTGATCCTAATTCATCAAGCAATTCTTTTGTGCTTGGTGCTAGGCTGAACTGATTATTGGCTGTTAAGTCGAAGCGTTTATTATTTTCGATAGATAATAAATTAAGTATTATGACGATTATTATAAAAGCGCTGATCATTATTAGCGTGTTGGTGCCGTACTTTCCACTTCTACTAAGGAATGCGGAAGTAACTTTGCTTAATGAAATGCCACCCATTAGGACCAGAAGCGACATCCCGAGGCCTATCAGTATAAGAGCGTATGGGGTTAGCGTCTCGATAAATAAAAGAATTATTAGCCCTAATATGGTTGAGAATACTGCCCCGATTAATATGGGCGTGGCATAACTACTTAATAAGTCTAGTATGGATTTTAGCCGGCCTTGGGTTTCCAAAGGTGTTGAACTTGATTGGGCGGCTCGTTCAGCTCTGCTGAGGCGTCGCCAATCTCGATTGTTGTTTGGGTTTTGCAACTTACCTCCACCGACGCGATTCTAAAATTCTTATAGATAAGAAAATGAATAGTAATGTGATAGTTACGAAATAAACAATATCATGTGAATCAATGATTCCTTTGTGAAAATCATCGAAATGGCTCTTTATACCAATCTCTTGTATAAAAGTGGACCAGAATCCCGTTACGACTGTAGATGCATAGTCTGCAAAATACAGGATTAATAAAATCCCCATGGCAACGACTGCTGAAACAATCTGATTACTATTTAAGGTAGAGGCTAGTAATCCTATTGATAAAGTTAATGCACCGTATAGAATCAATCCCAAATAGCCGGAGTATATTGGTCCTGGGTCTGGGTCAGCTAATAAAAATAGTAATATGGGATAATATAGTGTGAGCCCAATCATGAACAATAGGAATATGAAACTGGCTATGAATTTACCTATGATTATCTCCCAATCTCGAACAGGTGAAGTAAGCAGTAATTCGATTGTGCCTAATTTTTGCTCTTCAGAAATCAGCCGCATGGTCAGGATAGGAGCAATCAAAATCAAAATTAGAGTGACGCCCCCGAATGTTGTTTGACCAAAATCTAGGCCTACAAAAAATCTGGTTAACGATGCTTCAGGGAACGGATTGCCTAAATCTATTGTGAAGAAAATGCCTGTTCCTATTAAGAAGATCATGCCGACGATGTAACCAGTAGGGCTTGTAAAGAAAGATAAAATTTCTTTGGTAATGATTGCTCGTAGTCCTCGCATTTAAACTCCTTCGGTTGTGGTGAGTTTTAGGAAAATTTGCTCCAAACTCATGGAATTTAATTGTATGCTTAATAGGCTACAGTTGTTCTCAATGATCACTCTTGATATTTCGTCTCTAACGTCATATCCATCAGCTACTGATATTTCGAAAGTGGTATTCTCACTGTCTCTTATTCTCCTCACATCAGTCACCCCTTCAATGTTTTCTAGGACGGGTTGGATTTTTGTATTTGTGTTGGTAATTTCTACTAATATTTGTTGCGTTGCTTGTAACCTCGTGGCTAAATTGTCGGGTGTGTCCTCTGCGACGATTTGGCCTTGGTTTATGATCAATACTCTTCCACATACCATGCTGACCTCTGGCAAGATGTGACTGCTCAATACTACCGTTTGTTGCTTGCCAATATCTTGGATTAGTCTTCTGGTTTCTACCACTTGAATTGGATCTATGCCGATAGTTGGTTCATCCATAACAAGAATTTCTGGTTCATGTAAAATTGCTTGAGCAATACCCACTCTTTGCCGATAACCCTTAGATAACTTCCCTACTATCGTTTTGTAGTAATCTTGTAATCTGCAAATTTCAACCACATTGTTAATTTGGTCATTGATACTTCTTCGTGACATCCCTCTGAGTGATCCCATAAAGCTTAAATAATTCTTTACGGTCATGTCGGTGTGGAGTGGTACAGTTTCAGGTAAATACCCAATCTTCTTACGACATTCTAATGAATCTTTGACAATATCCATGCCATCAATTTGGACAGTCCCTCTTGTCGGAGGCATGTATCCTGTTAGTATCCTCATAGTGGTTGTTTTACCTGCGCCATTAGGACCTAAAAACCCAAGTATTTCACCTCGTTGGACCTTGAAATCAACATTATCTATGGCAGGTTGTGGCCCATAGTAATGCGTCAAGTTGTCAGCTTCGATAATAAAATCTAAGTTTTCAGTAGTCATATTGTTACCTAAAGTGGCATTTTATTTATTAAATTGTACTATAAGTTGAGGAATGATATTCTATACGACGAATTTTGCCAAGGGGATGTATATGCATTTGGCCATTGACGGCTTTGACGGAGACCCCGATTTGATGTGGGATGAAACTAGGCTTTATCAGTTTTTGATTGATTATCCCGCTGAGTTAAATATGACGCGTATAACGGATCCTCAGGTCGTGACTTATACGGATGCTAAAGGAGATGACTCAGGTATATCTGGATTCGTTATAATTGCAGAGAGCCATATTAGCGTTCATACGTTCCCTAACAGAAATTATGTGAATATTGACATATTTTCGTGTAAAGATTTTGATACTGAAAAAGCTCTGGATGACGCAAAAAAATTATTGGCGTTAACAAGAGTTAAGTCGTGGTCTCTTAATAGAGGTCTAGAATGGTTAAATGTTGAAGATGGAATTGCTAATGTTGCGAGTCAAAGATTAAGCTTGAATGATGGTTGAACCGTTGAAATTTGTGATATATGCACTTTAGTACAGACAAAGACAGCTGTTTCCTTGGCTTGCGAGCCCCTGCAAAAAATGAACCATTGGAGTGCCTCTTGGTTCCAGTTCCTTATGATAGTACTATGTCTTTCCAAACCGGATCTAAAGACTCCCCTGCGGCTATTATGAAAGCCTCATACCAGTTGGAGGATTATGATTGGGAACTAGAGATTGATCTCAGTGATTATGCGATAGCTACTACTGAAGCGTTAAAAGTTGAAACCCTCCAACCCGAGGATATGATAGGAGGTATTGAATCTGCCGTTAAGCATATTATGAACACGCATGATGTTAAATTGCTTGGACTGATTGGCGGAGAGCACTCAATCAGTACAGCGGGCGCTAGGGCTTTGCGGAGTCGATTTGAAAGCCTTTCCGTATTGTATTTAGATGCCCATGCAGATTTGAGAGATGATTATCAGGGTACTCGTTGGGGCCACGCAAGTGGAGCCCGCAGGATCTCGGAATTTACAAATATCACGATAGCAGGCGTTAGAAGTATATCGTATGAGGAAGTACAATTCGCGAAGATGCATAACGTTCCTATAGTGTTTTGGAATGGTAAGAGCGCTCCAGAAACATTCATAGACCAAGCATTAGAACACTTAAATACTAATGTTTACTTGAGTCTAGACCTAGATGTGTTAGAACCTCATGTGATCGGGAACGTTGGTAATCCAGAACCAGGTGGTATGGATTGGATCACTCTGATGGATTTGCTTAAAACACTAACGACCAGACATAATTTGGTAGGGTTCGATATTTGTGAACTGGTGCCCGTACCTGGGAACGAGTTAGGCAGCTACGCGGCGGCTAAGATTATTTATAAACTGATCAGTAATAATATTAAAGGCGATGATTCGGAAACAGTCGTTTAGAGCTCCTGTATATTCGTTTGTGAGCCGGGGATATGGTAAAATTCAAGGTATTAATACTAATAAATTGAGGCCAATTAGTGGTAAATACAATTTATCTAGATCATGCAGGGACAACTGGTGTTTCAGAAGAAGTATTGCAAGCGATGCTACCATACTTCACAGAAAGATTTGGGAATGCTTCTAGTGTTCACGCGGTGGGACAGGAAGCAAAATTTGCCCTGGACAATGCTAGAGAAACTGTTGCGGGACGATTAAACTCGAGGGTTGGAGACATAATTTTTACCAGTGGGGGCACTGAATCTGATAACGCTTCTATTATTGGTGCTGCTCTGGCCTTGAAAGATACGGGAAAACATATAATTACCACTGCAATAGAACATCATGCAGTATTGCATGCTTGTCAATATCTCGAAAATATGGGTTTTCAAGTTACGTATTTGCCGGTAGATGCTACAGGGAAAATTGATCTGGCTCAGCTAAGTAAAACAATTACAGATGAGACGATATTGGTCAGTGTGATGTATGCCAATAATGAAATAGGAACAATTAATCCGTTGTCGGAGATCTCCCAAATTGTTAAAGACCGAGCATCTAGCCTGGATCGTACTATTGTTATGCATAGCGACGCTGTTCAAGCTGCTGGATTTTTGTCGTTAGACACCAAAGCCCTAGGAATTGATATGCTGAGTTTGTCAGGGCACAAATTTTATGGACCCAAAGGAACTGGCGTATTGTATTTGAAACGAGGAACACCTTTCTTACCTATACTTTTTGGAGGCAACCAAGAGCGAGAAAGGCGGCCAGGAACTGAAAATGTTGCTGGGGCAGTGGGTTTGAGTACTGCATTGGACATCGCCGATTCATATAGAGAAGAGACGAGCATGCACTGTAAGATGTTACGAGACACGTTGATAACAGGGATTAATGATACCATCCCAGGAAGTGTACTTAATGGGTGCACCAAAAACCGATTGGCAAACAATGTAAATTTTTCTTTTGAAGGAGTGCAAGGGGAATCAATACTCCTTGGACTGGACTTAGCGGAAATTTCTGCATCAAGTGGAAGTGCCTGTAGTTCTGGATCGTTAGAACCTTCCCATGTTTTATTGGCTTTAGGCCAGAGTTCAGAGCTTGCAAGAGGAAGCTTACGTATGACTTTAGGAAAAGCTAACACTTTAGATCAAATTCAATATGTGTTAGAAGTGCTGCCTAAATTAGTGCAGGAGTTACGAGGAATGCCTACACTATCATCGAGTGGTATATGATGCGATTAATGACAAAAAGATTTCTAGTCATAAGTTTAGTTATGATTGCAATGCTTGTGTTGGCAGGTTGTTCTTCAGATTCGTCTAAACTAGGCCGTTATTACCAAGGGAAAGTTCTCCATATTAGCGTTGCTGAGATTGAACGTTCCGGAACGGTATCATTTTCTACCGTAAATCCAGAGGGGTTAATTCGTAGTTTTCAGCTCAACCCGTCTTCTGAAAAACGAGAAATTGTTAGGTTTAGGGTAAAAGTAGAAAATCACACAGCCGCCACAGCTATAGTTAACATTGACGAAAATGCTGTGATTTTAAATGATTTTTTCTCTAATGATTACAGACCTATTAACATATATGAATACCAAATATCTGAACCCAGTTCTGAAGGTTCTGTATCGCTAACACCATTATGGAACAACATTACTTCACAAGACGACTCTGAATCTTTTGCTCTTCCAAGAGGGACAGGGATTGATGGCTGGATGTTTTTTGACGTTCCAAAAGATACTCATTTTAGAGAGTTTAAATGGCGAGCAGGAGATTCCTTAGGAATTGAGTTCTAAATGATCTTAAGCATAGTGAGATGTGCTAAATCTGCCTAGTTGCAATTCTGTATATTGCTGCCTATTAAGTCGCTGTTTGAATTGATCGATAATTTGGCGTGCTCCTTCCGCTTGTTGTGACAAAAGGTCAATTGCCACCATTGACATGATTTTAGCTGGATTAATTACCGCAGTATTGTAATTTTTGATTATGTAATCATTGCTATGTCCAGTGCCAGATGCACCTGTACAGTATGGATGACATACTGGTATTACATGACTAAGATCTCCCATGTCTGTTGATCCTCCGCTTTTTTCCGAAGGATTCAAAGTGATCACTCGATTATTCCCTAGTAATTTACTGGAATTGGATACAAAGATCGATTGCAGCTTGGTATCGTTGATCATGGGTAGATAGCCAGGGGTTGTTTCAATAGTCACTTCACATCCCGTCGCTAATGCTGCGGCACGGAAACATTGATCGGTGATCCGAGAGTAGTTCTCTAGAGCCGCCAGATCCGAGGCTCGAATCCTCCATTCTAGTTGTGATTGTTTGGTGTGATTTTCGGCAGGTTGTATAAGAATTCCGTGACTCCTGGGAGTGTCTTCTCCTTTAAACAAGTCGCGATTATAATTTAACGCTTGTATGGCAAATGAAGCGGCGTTTTGAGTCGAATCTGTGGTTGACTCTGAAAGGTCAGAGAAAGTGACAATTTTAGTCACATGGGTAGTGCTGGACCCGCCAACCGCGAATACTTTTTCATTAGAACCTGACGCTGTGTGGCACATAAATGCTATATCTATATCGTCAAAATGACCTAATGAGATCAGTTCTTGTTTTCCTCCCAGAAAAGTGATTTGTCCTTGTCGTTTTAGCGCAAGTCTATCTGGAATATTGATGAATTCTTCAGCAGGGACTGCAAATGGTACGATACTGCCGTACAGATTTTTCAGGATGGGTTCTTGATTTAAGCCAATCATGCACCCTATCATCATTGCGATTTGGCAGTTGTGCCCACATGCATGAGCCGAATTTGTAACAGGATCAGCATTGGGATGATCGTGAACTACTAGCGCATCCAACTCGCTGAGTATACTAATTGTAGGCCCTTCATGTTCTCCCGATAATTTGCCTTTTACGCCTGTGATTGCCAAGTTGGTTTTTACGGGGATGCCCATGTCCGTTAGCGTAGCACTTACTAGAGATGAAGTTTTATATTCTTGGAATCCTACTTCAGGATGAGAAAGAATCTGCCTAGCGATGTTTTCGATAAATGGAGCATGTTCTTCTATTTTGCGACACGCTAAGGTTTTAAGCTCGTTGATTTCCAAGGTTTTAACTATCGTACGTGGCGTCGCTATTAAGGTTTCTCATATAAGCTAAGTATTCAGCAGCTGTCATATTAGGACGGTGTTTCCCTAGAATTTCATTTCCCAACCTTCCTGAATTGCTGAGTAGATCAATTGCGGTACTAGCCAATGCTTTCGCTGCCGTAATCACAGCTAGTTGGTAATCTTCTATCACATAGGTAGCACCATGACCTAATCCTGTTGCTCCTCCGACATAAGGGTGAATCACAGGCATTATCTGGCTGAGGTCTCCCATGTCTGTAGAACCTGTACCGTGAATTCTTCTCCCTATATTTTCGTCTCCTACAAGGTTTATTGCATTTGCTTTAAAAACATCCATTAAATTTGGGTCTTGACTGAGTGGCATGTACCCAGGAATAGTTTTGATATTTACTTGAGCCCCAACTGCTAGAGCACCAGCTCTGAGGGCACGGTCCACCTTTGAATTGGCGTCCATTATTGCTTCCATGGTTTTTCCTCGTATGAATGTTTCCATCGTAACTTCAGATGGCACTGCGCTAACGGCTTCGCCTCCCTTGGTGATGATTGGATGTATTCTTATGGTGTCGTTGTCTCTAAACGTCTCTCTGTTATAGTGAATGGCTGATAATGCTAGAGATGCAGCGTTTAATGCGTTGATCCCAAGATGTGGTGCCCCTCCTGCATGAGCGCCTTTGCCAATAAACTTAATTTTTTTTGCTACAGTCCCATTATTAGTACCGCTGATACATAGTTGTTTTTCTTCAGGCGTACTAGTCGTGTGCATCATCATTGCTATATCTATGTCATCGAATTCGCCAATCCTGATAAACTCGGGCTTGCCACCAAGAAATTCGAGTTTCCCTAAAGCCCGAAGGGTATCCCTATATTCAATTTCTATATACTCCTCTGCGGGGACGGCCATTAATACAATACGACCACATAATTGTTCTTTCATGATTTGGGTGTTTAAGGCCATACCTGCAGCTAACATCATCCCGATTTGACAATGGTGACCACAAGCGTGAGCAGCGCCAGTTTTTGGGTCGGCGAAGGGATGTTCCTTAACAATCAAAGAATCTAGTTCGCCCAATATGGCTATTGTAGGTCCTGGGTTATTGAACATGATTTCTGCGCGAGAACCTGTTAAGGCTAATCCAGTCTTAAATGGCACACCCATTGAGGAGAACATTTCGTTGACTGTTTTGCCTGTTTTAATTTCTCTGAATCCTGGTTCGGGGTTATCTAATATGGAAGAACACACGTTGAGGATTTTCTCAGAATTTGATTCTATCTCTTCGTAGGCTGCGGCTTTCAAGGAATCTAAAGTCATATTTCACCTGCTCAATGTGAAGATTGGGGCTATTGAAGTTATTTTACCATAGTACTATTTTCATAAATAAGTTGGTGTTTGGTATGAGTTTGAATGGACTTCAATCCCATATATAATTGTCTTAAAATTTGATCAGGACCCTGTGTAATTGAATATTGTTGTTGCTCCTCAAAATTTTAAAGGTAGCCTAAACGCTTATGATGCTGCTGTGGCTATTGAAAAAGGGATTTTGGAAGTCTGCCCAAATGCCAACACTACATTGATACCTATCGCGGATGGAGGAGACGGGACCTTGGACGCTTTAGTAATTGGTGCTGGCGGTACAATCATTGAAAGTGAAGCTTGTGACCCTTTAGGTAGACTGATCACTACTAACTGGGGAGTAATGAAAGATGGGACCACTGCTGTTATAGAAATGGCCAGAGCTTCTGGTTTGGCTCTGATAGATAGGAACGAACGTAATCCATTTACAACTAACACTTACGGTACAGGACAATTGATCCTGCAGGCTATAAACGATGGCTATAAGAAATTAATTATAGGACTTGGAGGGAGCGCGTCGAACGATGGAGGCACCGGAATGGCTCAATGTCTTGGATACCGTTTTTTTGATGTCAACGGCCAATTACTCGAACCCAATGGAAGATCTCTAGGTCAAATTCATTCTATAGATAGTTCCAATGTTGATCCTCGGATATTTGGAACGGAGTTTATTGGAGCGTCTGACGTCACCAATCTGTTATGTGGGGAAGAGGGAGCAGCTGCTATTTTTGGACCTCAAAAAGGAGCTTCGCAAACCGATATTGAATTACTTGATCAAGGCTTACAGAACTTGACGGATGTGCTCCTTAAAGATCTACATATAGATGTGTCTAAGTCCGTCTCGGGAGGCGCCGCGGGAGGACTCGGCGCAGGAATATTAGGGTTCTTAAAAGGACGTCTTGTTTCGGGCATCGACATGATTGCCAATACGTTGGACCTTGAACAGAACATTGCCAAAGCCGATTTGGTAATTACTGGGGAAGGACAAACAGATAGATCAAGTGTGTTTGATAAAGGACCTGTTGGTATTGCAAAAATAGCATCCAAATACGGAGTGCCTACTGTGATATTGACTGGTTCCTTGGGCAGAGGTTATCGACAAGTGTACAGATATGGAGTATCAGTAGTGGTCCCTATATCCGATCGCCCTATGCGTTTTGAGATAAGCTTACAACGGACACGTCAATTGCTGCAGTCATGTACCGAACGGGTGATGATCCTGCTTTCATTGGGTAAAAACATACAGGATAGTTAGATTATTACTCTTTCTTTAACAAAATCCAAGACAATTCCTGATAGCTCTATCGCTCTTTCAGAGTCAGCAAGCTCAAATGCTTCAGAGGGAATCCCTCCAGGCAAAAATGCAGGATATCTAGTCATTTCAAAATATTTGTCCAGCTGCCTTGCTTCATTTTTGATTGTATCAAAGAACATCTCGAATAATTTAGCGTCTTCACACAAGTCGCTAAGAGAGTGCCCCCATACATCTTCTGCCCCTCTGAAATAGAGGTAGCCTTTTACAGCTTTCTCCGCTGCTTGCTGGCTTAAGAAACAGGCGAGATTATGTTTCTCCCCTTGTTGATTGAAGCTAGCATCTAGTAAATCTTGCTCTGCTTGCTTAACCCATCTTGATCCTTCGTTATGATTCATCGTCATAAATAGTTCTCCCTTCACTACAAGCTTTCATTAGAGCTGGTAGTTCGTTGATTAATCTCGAAAATTCTTCTGGCGTATATACAATAGTTTCGACGGCTACATTTGCATTCAAATGGTAGGTCCAGAAGTCCTCTCGGCGTACAAAATTAGCACTGGGCATCCCAGAGCAAACATCAATTTCCTGGATAGCTATAAGTTTGATAGGGCTATCAGGGGAATAGTTCTCCGTAGCCATGTCACCTGTTAATATAACTTTCTTTACTCCAAGGGTTGGTAGTAATTCTTGTATATTTTTAAGTTCTTCTTCGAGCATTTGCTTTCTGAAATCGGTGAATCCTATTCTCATTGGCATGATGTAGTCCTTAATAATTAGATTTGTATTCCATTAAATACACCTATCCCATTTTGCTTGCGATCGCTTTCTGTCAGTTTGGGATGGACTTGTATGTAGTGTTCATATCCTAAGATCGACTCTATTACATTTTTAGGCGCATTACGATAAGGCCAGTTTGGACCAGTTTGTGTTTTATGGCATAGGATACTGCTGATTTTGCGATCAAGATAATTACGGACATCTTGCACAAAGTCTATCTCATTGGAGGGCGTTCCATGAGTCAATTGCTCATCTGAAGGTACAGGCATATCGATACCGTGTGAAGTCAATTTGTCGTACCATTTTTTCCTGTAACCTAGGGGCCGAGCACAATATATTAACTTATTGACCTTCCATGGAGCGATTGGCTGATTTGAGTCGGGTTGATAGGATGACTTCCCGCTGTAATGGAAGGCATCCGTTGCTTGCTGTGAAATAGCAATGTGATCAGGGTGCCCGTATAGACCTGTGGGTTCAAATGTGAGTAGTACGTGAGGTTTGAAAGAGCGAATTTCTTTAACCAGCTGAGATCTTATGATAGATGGATCGGCGTTTATATATGCATCTGGATCCTTGTTAGCATCCCAGCCTGCCATACCTGAATCTTTGTAATCTAATATGTGAAGGCGATTTATGCCCAGTTCTTGGGCAGAATTTCGTAGTTCTGTGCTTCGTACATTTCCAAGAGTATCTTTTGTAGCGAGACCATCTTGACGAATCTCTCCTAGTTGTCCTGAAGTTGTAGTTATCAAGGCGATAGATGCACCTAAATTAGAATACATCGCTAATGTGCCTCCTACTGGGAATGCTTCATCATCTGGATGTGCAAAACAAGCCAATAAGCGGTAGTTAGAAAAGTTTGTGATTGTTGAGGTAGCGATTTCCATAAGACTACTATGATATACAACCACGGGCTTGGATATCCCAAACGTTCTCTACGAAATCTCCTCTGACACATATGAATTCATTCCATCTACTTACCATTGCATCCTGTTGTGAAGGAATAAAATACAATTGATCACCAATTTCAAGGGTAGTTTGGTTTCCTATCGATACTGTACTGTTAGATGTAGTCATGTTTATAACGTGAATGTCATCATTGTCTTCTATTACAGGGACGCCTCTGAGGGAGCTGATATGCTTCAATCCTATGTTAATAATCGCTGACGCAATGGTAGGTTTTGATATTACTGTTCCAAGTATTTTGCATACTTGTTGGAATTCTGTCATGTATGCGTAATCTGTTTCCATTAGTAAATAGCTTCCGCCCTGGATTTCTGTCACTCCTTCAATGTCGGCCGCAACGTCATAGCTCCATGTCTCTCCGGTCGATATTATTGGAAGTACATAGCCGAGAGACTCCAAATGTTTTTTTGCAGTGATTACTTTTTCAATGACTTTTTTTGCTTCTGTATGTCGTGTTTCTAAGTCGGGTTCTCCTGAAATCGTTTGGTGACTCATTAAGCCGGTCAGGCTCACGTTGTGTAGCCCTTTGATACTGTCAGCTAAATTTAACGCTTCATCAGCGTCTTGCACTCCACATCTACCCATGCCAGTTTCGATCTCAATGATTAAGCCAATTTTTGCGCCAAACGTATTGGCTATAGAGTCTATAGTTTTGGCATTTTCAATACTGTCTATTGCAACATTGATTTCGGCACGCCTCGCTAAGGCAACCATTCGGGATATTTTAAGGGGATCAACAATTTCGCTTGTTATCAGTACGGATTTTATCCCGTTGTTCACCATAACTTCCGCTTCCGACACTTTGGAGGCACATACTCCGCCTACAGTCCCCCCATTATTAATTTGCATATGAGCTATCGCAGGAGTTTTGTGGTTTTTGGCATGAGGCCGCATTTTCGAAGATCTGTTTGAGTAGAAATCACTCACGTAATCCATGTTACTTTCTAACTTATCCAGGTCTATGATGAGACATGGGGTGTCCAGATCGTTTATGTGAGTTCCTATTTGAGGTTTAGTTTTCAATATTTCTCCATGTATTCTACGAATAGAGCCCTCGGCCAGTTATTTTTTTATAACCAATGAAAGTGTCGGCTTGTATGAAACGAATCATATCAAATTGGTTGAAGCATAATTCCATTGATTGTGGTAGCAGCCGGATTTTATCCCGAACTTTGATTTGGTTAAATTGACCTTCATCGAATCTAATAGCTCCATGTTCTGCACTGAATTTTAAAGGTTTTAAACTTTGAGAGTATTCATGCTTAGCATCATATATAACGGAAGGGATCCCGAGATCAGTTCCAAAAGTTTTGTGTCCTGAATCAATAACGAGATGGTCTCGAGTTGGTTTACTAATGATTTGAGATAGTACTGATGCTGATATAGATAACTCAGGGAATTGCATCAGGTACGGGATATCTGGAATTGGGTAGCATCCTGCTATCAGATAATCAAAAGAACTGTGTGCTTCAAGATTTCTGAGGTAAAATTCTCCCATTGCTATTATTTCTGATTCAGGCCATTTCGATTTGATTAGGCTAATTAATTGAGAGTAATCTTCCTCTACCTTCGTATCTTGTTTTGCGGCTTGTAATGATTCTTCTAACAATAAACCCTTGTATTGCATATTCGGACTTGATGTGCAGTGTTCTACCGTTGCGATTATAGTGTCTTCTCTATCCGGTGATTGTGAAACCGGTTGGATAATTATCCCAAGCGACTGGCCTATAGAGGGGTAAGCTTGTTGAAAGTTGGTTACATGCTGGAGGTTTGTGACTACAACATCCACTTGTACGTTTTGGGTTAGAGCCCAAAGTCGTTCAATTTGATTTCTGGATATAGGAGTGGATTTGATTATTAGTTTTTGCAACCCTAAGTCAGATAGTTCTTCTGCTTCAGAGATGGAGTTGGTGCATGCAATATTCGTAGTTTTATTACCTTGTAACTGATATTTAAGAATATCTCGCGAACCATGTACTGACGAGTATGGAATGATTGAGATGTCGGCCTTTTCAGCTAAAGTGTTGAATTTTTTGATGTTAGATATCAAACGTTCGGCGTCTATCAAAAGCGCTGGCGTATCTAAGTCGTAGTATTCTATGCCGGGTGATTGAAAAATTAGTTGTTCCATGTTGGTATTATAGAGAAAAAGCCACAACCGGTACAGCACAATTAAGGAGTAGTTTATTTGTTTGACCTCAGAGGAGTATAGAATTATAGTTGTACTGATCAACCACTTTGCTTTATAGGAGTTTCAGATGAAAACAACTGCAGCAGTTCTTTATGAGGTAAACCAACCATTAGTTGTGGAACAACTTGATATTGATGAACCTAAGAATGGAGAGGTCCGAGTAAAAATAACATCGGCGGGTGTATGCCATTCTGATTACCATTGTATGAAAGGTGAATGGACAGTTCCTTTGCCAATGGTGCTTGGACATGAAGCAGCTGGAATTGTAGAGTCTATTGGACCAGGCGTAACTAATGTTGTGCCTGGGGACCATGTGATTCTAAATTTCAGACCTAATTGTGGATGGTGTAAATTTTGTACAGTAGGGCGTCCTGTTCTCTGTAATGGTGCAGATACAGATCGCTGGATGATGTTTGATGGTACTGCTAGGCTTCATAAAAATGGTTCAGATGTTTTCCACTTTGCGCGAACTGCATCTTTTTCAGAATATGCTGTGGTTAATCATTCTGGAGTGGTAAAAGTTAGAGACGATATGCCTTTGGATAAAGCTTGCTTGGTTGGCTGCTCTGTTATGACTGGGGTAGGTGCAGTAATAAACACTGCTAAAGTTAACCCTGGGGACAGTGTTGTAGTCATTGGTTGTGGTGGAGTGGGACTCAATGTGATTCAAGGGGCTGTATTAGCTGGTGCCGGTAAGATCATCGCAGTAGATCTCTTGGAAAACAAATTGGGGTATGCTCTTCAGTTTGGAGCTACTCACGTCATAAATGCTGGGACAACTGACGCTGTAGCAGAGATTCACGATTTAACTTATGGAGGTGCTGATCACGCATTTGAGGCAATCGGTAATTCCAAAACTATACTTCAGGCCTATCAGGCGACATGTTTGGGCGGAGTGACAACAATTGTAGGAATGGCTGCCGAAACAGATGAGGTTGCGATTAACTGCTTATCTTTGCCACGTACTGAAAAGACTATACAAGGAAGCTGGTACGGCGGGGCTAGGCCTTCGGTAGATTTACCCAAAATGGTCGATCTATATATGGAAGGAAAACTGAAAGTTGATGAATTGGTGAGCAGGACTTACCCATTTCATGAGATTAATGAAGCTTATGCGGCATTGGATTCAGGTGAGGTAGCCCGTAGCATTTTGTTGTTTGATTAAGTTATCCTAGCGATCGTGCATGTCCATTGAATATACTGTCGGTGTTATTCTGAATGGTATGCAATCGTAGCTTTTACCGCTTGGGTCCAGCGGTGCGTCAATTGATCACGGTGATTAATATGCATCGTAATATCTGCATCATATGAGCTGTTCCAGTTATTAGATATGTCTTGAAGTGAAGATATTACCCCATATCCTAACCCGGATAACATCGCAGCTCCGAGAGATGTGCTTTCCATAGCGAAAGGTCTTTGAATTTGTAGCCTGGTGATGTTGGCAAGAAATTGTAGAAACCACTGGTTCGCTACCATCCCACCATCTACCCTCATAACACTTAAATCTACTCCGTCTCTCGCCATAGCGGCAATCAGGTCGTTTGTTTGATATGCCACAGATTCAACGGCGGCTCTGACTATGGCATTTCGGGTCGTTTGGCGAGTCAGGCCATAGATAGCTGCTCGTGTATTTGGTTCCCACCAAGGAGCTCCTAAACCGGTAAAAGCAGGAACCATATACACATTATGGTCATCAGCAGTGGATCTGCACATGTCTTCGATTTGGGAATAATCTTCTATGATTCCCAAGTTATCTGATAACCAATCAGAAGATGCACCTGCGATAAATATTGAACCCTCTAACCCGTATGCCAAGGTGTCTTGTATCTGATAACTTATGGTCGTTATCAAGTTATTGTCAGACTTCAAAATTTTGTCACCTGTATTAACTAAGGCAAAACAGCCTGTTCCGTAGGTTGACTTTACTTGTCCTTCTTCAAAACACGATTGCCCTACTAGAGCCGCTTGTTGGTCCCCAGCAACTCCATAAATTGGTAGTGACTGTCCTACTATTGAGCGGGAAATATCTCCGAAATGGTCTGTGCATTTCTTTACTGAAGGGAGGACATTGCCTGGGATGTTGTATATATCTAGTAAGTCATCATCCCAAGTAAGGGTGTGTAAATTGAACAAACTGGTCCTGGATGCATTGGTTACGTCAGTAGCGTGCACCTCGCCGTTGGTAAGTTTCCAAATCAAATATGTATCTACAGTCCCAAATAACAGTCTTCCTTGTTTAGACAAATTTCTGGCATTAGGGACGTTATCTAATATCCATAGTATCTTACTCGCTGAAAAATATGGATCTAGCATCAATCCTGTTTTGGCTTTGATTTGCTCTTCTAAATTTTCGTTTTTTAATGTTTGAATGAAGTCTGCTGTTCGCCTATCTTGCCACACTACAGCATTGTATATAGGCTGCCCTGTGTGTTTGTCCCAGATGATAGTAGTTTCTCGCTGATTGGTAATTCCTACGCTTAGGATTTGGATCCCGGTAGTTTTAGCTTTTTGATACTCTTCAGTAAGTACTGAAAGAACTGAATTAAGTAATTCAGTTGGATTTTGTTCCACCCACCCGTTATCTGGATAGATTTGACGTACAGGACTGCGTGAACTACTAATTAGTTCACCATCTGTAGTAAATGTAATACCTTTGGTGCTTGTTGTACCTTGATCAATTGCTAGTATAGCGTCCATTTGAATTCCTTTGTTTTCTTTTAAAAATGTGCCCTACGTGGTAGGATACGGCGATTATAAAACAATCTAAAACAACTAGTTGTGTTTTAGGAAACATAACATCAAGTTCTCATAGGTACAACATTATGGATTATGCAAGTGAAGCTTTAAAATTACATGCGCAACAACACGGTAAGATCGAAATAGGTACTAAATTTGTAGTTGATAACGAAGACGATTTAGCTGTTGCTTATACCCCTGGAGTAGCTGCTGTAAGTATGGCAATTGCAGAAGACACCAGTAAATCTTTTGAGATGACCAACAGGGCCAACCAGGTGGCGATTATATCTGATGGTTCAGCTGTTCTCGGATTGGGCGATATAGGACCTGAAGGCGCGATGCCGGTTATGGAAGGTAAGGCGTTGTTGTTCAAGAAATTGGCCGGGGTCGATGCGTTCCCTTTATGTATAGGAACTAAAGACCCTGAAGAAATAACTACATTTGTGAAGAATCTAGTTCCTAGTTTTGCGGGGATTAATCTAGAAGATATTGCAGCTCCTGGATGCTTTTATATTGAGGAGCAGTTGGCGGATATAGGGATTCCTGTGTTCCACGATGATCAACACGGCACAGCAATTGTAACTTTGGCCGGTTTAATAAATGCTTTGAAACTTACTCGCAAAGACACGAGTTCGAAAGTTGTCGTTTCCGGTTCTGGAGCTGGAGGCATAGCATCAGCAAAACTCCTGTATGATTATGGATTTCAAAACATCGTGTTAATTGATAGTAAAGGTATAGTTTCTAAAAATAGAGATGACTTGAATTCGGTTAAGCAGAAAGCTCTAGAATTCACTAATAAAGAAAGTATAGACGGAAGTTGTTCTGATGCAATGAAGGGTTCCGATATCTTTATAGGTTTGTCATTAGGTGGGATTGTGAACCAAGAGATGGTTTCATCGATGAACAAAGACCCGATAATTTTTGCTATGGCCAATCCTACTCCAGAAATAATGCCATATGAAGCCCTAGAAGCAGGAGCTCGGGTAGTAGGCACGGGTCGTAGCGATTTCCCGAACCAGATTAATAATAGCCTAGCGTTTCCAGGTGTATTCAGAGGATTACTGGATGCTAAAGCCACAGCGGTAACTACGAAAATGAAGATTGCTGCATCAGAAGCTATCGCTAGCCTTATAACAAATCCTACTGAGGATTCAATAATTCCATCCACTCTAGATGAACGGGTAGTTCCGGCAGTGAGTGCAGCAGTTAAAACAGCGTAGAATAGTTTTTTAGGAGGCACCATGGCTAATCTTAGGGTTAATCACATACATTTACGAGCCCCCGATCCGCAAAAATCAGCGGATTGGTACGTTGAAAAATTTGGGCTTAAAATACAAGGCCATGCCAAAGGGTTAGGTGGCACAAATACGGTACGTCTAGAGGTTGATAACCTGACAATCAATATTACTAGCGCGCCTAACAATGAAAATATCCCAGAAGGCACTACTGAAAATCATTTTGGGTTAGAGCATTTTGGATTTCACACGGATGACATAGCTACGATGATGGCAGATTTGGAAGCAAAAGGTGTCAAAGTTTTATTGCCAATCACAGATTCGCCTAGTGGTAACAGGATAAGTTATGTTGAAGGACCTGATAACGTTATGATCGAATTGGTGCAACCATTAAACTAGTAAAAGGGGAAGAAGAATGAACGAATACACACCCTTAGTCTCGGTAGATTGGGTTGCTGAGAATGGGAATAATAACGCTGTTCGGTTAGTCGAAGTGGATGTGGATACAGAGAGTTATGAAAAAGGGCACATCAGTAATGCAGTGGGTTGGAATTGGGAAACACAATTGCAACAGCATCTGTCTAGAGATTTGATTTCCGCAACAGAAATGAAAGATCTGTTGGAGCAGTCAGGGATCTCTAATGATACTAAAATTATCTTATATGGGGATAATAACAACTGGTTTGCAGCATGGGCCTTTTGGCAGCTGAAGTATTATGGCCACCAAGATGTTCAGCTGATGGATGGAGGAAGAGTCAAATGGGTAGCTGATGATAAACCATTAACGACTGAGGTCCCTCAACATCCTAAAGGAAGCTATACAATCGGGGAACAAAACCCAAGTATTAGAATTTATAGGGACCAACTATTGTCACAACTAGATGATAAAAATTTAAGACTTGTGGATGTTAGATCGAACGAAGAATTTATCGGACAATTTTTAGCGCCTCCCGCGTTCCCGCAAGAAGGTGCACAACGAGCGGGTCATATACCAGGAGCGAAAAGTATTCCTTGGGGCAAGGCTGTAAATGAAGACGGTACATTCAAATCTATCGATGACTTAGAAGAGCTTTATGGCACTCAAGATATTAATAGAAGTAACGACGTTGTTACATATTGCAGGATAGGTGAAAGAGCTGCCCATTCTTGGTTTGTATTGACCCAATTACTGGGTTATGAAAACGTTCGTAATTATGATGGATCTTGGACTGAATGGGGAAGTATTGTAGGGGCTCCAATAGAAAAATGAGGAAGGTTTGAGCGATGGTTAGATGGGGAGTAATAAGCCCAGGCTCGCACCTAGACACCAAAATAGTACCCGCCATGAAGTCATTGGGAAACACGGAAGTGGTAGCGGTTTTCAGCAGATCTTACGATAGAGCTAAAGATTTTAGCCTGCGACATAATATACCTGCGGCATATGATTCACTAACAGATTTCGGGAAACACGAAATGGATGCAGTGTTTGTCGCTGCTCCTAATGCATATCACGCCGAGTATACCGAGCAAATGGCTTTGGCCGGTAAACATGTTCTATGTGAAAAACCTATGGCCATTGATCTAGGCTCTGCTCAAAATATGATCGAAGTATGTGACAAAGCAGGGGTGAAATTAGGTATCGCGTTTAATCTGAGAGCACATCCCGCTCATAAATACATGAAAGAATTGCTTATGGGTTCAAAGATTGGGCCGATCGTTTACGTTAGTGGCCAATGGGCTTTTGGTAATCATGGTGCTGATGCCCCTCCGCAAAGGACTGGCCTTAGATCATGGTGGCATGATCCAAGCGTATTAGGGGGATCTGATTCATTAATGGCTACCGGGATTCATGTGATTGATCTGATATGCGATCTGTT
Source organism: uncultured Dehalococcoidia bacterium (assembly GCA_964343075.1). GTDB lineage: Bacteria > Chloroflexota > Dehalococcoidia > Lucifugimonadales > UBA3495 > UBA2588. Next base: position 71,371 of record CAYFGT010000007.1, read on the forward strand.
GCAAGATACTATCATTGAGGTCACTGCCCTCTCGAACGGGCAAACCGAGGCCCGGCCACTAGATAGTTTAGCGTCTGTATGTTGTAAATTCTCCAAGGGTACAATCGCTAATATAGTGTGCGGAAGAATTATTCCAGATTCTAACAATGATTTAATTATTTATGGCCGAGACGGTTACATGAAAGGACAAGATACCATATCTGAAAAACAGCAAGGACGCGTGGTTGTTGGGACCGGATCAGGAATTGATGAATATGAATTCCCTGAAGAACCCTTAGGAAATTATTCTTTGGAGATTGATAATTTTAATAAATCAATAACGGATCAAGTCGAAGTATTAGCCTCTGGGGTCGCTGGATATCATTCATTGGAAGTTACACTCGCAGCGGTGAGGTCAGCATGGGAAGGCGTTACTGTCAAATTACGTTGATAGATCATCGTTAGATTCCATGAAATCTGAGCATATTTGGCTCAATTGTTCAGGAATTTCCAGCTTCAAATTGTGTCCAACATTTTCAAACCATACTAGTTGAGAATCGGGAAGATGTAGGTGCAAAGTTTCCTGGGCGTGAGGAGGAGTAATGCCATCAGTTTGAGAAGCTAGGATTAATGATGGTATATGAATCCTTGGAAGTAAGGGAACATAATCTTCGGATAATAATACAGATTGTAAAGATATCACACTATTAGCGGGGGTTTTTGATCCTTCTTTCGCATACCAATCGATCACTTGCTGATGTGTTTCCGGACCGAATCTTAGGTCGCTGTCGGCTTTTAACCATGCCTCTGTTCCTTGGGTCTTAAGAATTTCACCCCATCTTTGGGTATCAATGGTCGTTTTTGCCAAAAAAGGAGTTGATGCAACCAGCGTAAGGGTCTTGATTGAGGTTTTTAGCTGCTCTGCTACCCGTATACCAACAACGCCTCCTGCTGATGCCCCAATCAGATGCACTGTAGGATATTGCAAGTATCCCATCAAGGCTTCGATATCCTGGACTAGTTGGTCAACGGATTCGATAATCTCACCAGGGGAAGATTCTCCGTGGCCCCGCAGGTCAAGCCTTACTACAGGTCTCGATTTAGCTAGGTTTGGCATCCATTGGCGCCATCTGTTCAAATTCCCTCCTGCTGAATGTATTAATAAAGCAGGTGGCTTTACAATCCACGGAGGAGAGAAATCGTCTAAGTGGTAATGAGCCTTGATTCCGTTCAGATTAATAATTGGCATTAGGCATCTCGCCCTTTTAAAGAAGCGACAAGCATATACACAAAAGGTGTATCGCATGCTGCGATGATTAATTTAACTATGTATTGGAGGATCATCATATTTATTATGACTGGCAAAGGAAAAACTCCAATAAATGCTATGCCAATAAATAGGAATGTATCAATTGACTGGGAGAACATGGTCGAAATGTTGTTTCGAAGCCATAAATATTTATCCCCAGTTTTGCCTTTGATGTAATGGAATCCAATAACATCTAAGTTTTGGCTGATTATGTAGGCCACCATGGACGCTAGAACAACTCGCGGGACAAACCCCAAAGTGCCCATGAATGCTTCTTGTCCATCCCAGAAAACGGCAGGAGGCAGGGCACCTGCTAGTAGTACTAGTATGACAAGTAAAATGTTGCATCCAAACCCAGCCCACACTATGGTGGTGGCCCGCCGTTTACCAAACAGCTCGGATATCGTATCAGTAAAGAGGAAGGTTAGTGGATAACACACAATACCAGCAGAGATTGTTCCTAACATTCCAATTCCTATGATTTTGCCTGCTACAACGTTAGATACTAACAAGCATGTGACGAATGCCATGCTTAGCGTAAGCAGGATAGTTTCTTGCTTCATAATATTTTCTCCGTATGATGGTGTGAATCGTATCGATATTACCATAGGGCATGATTTGTTGATTATACTTTTGGAGTCAAATTGAAACGGTTATATTAACGCTTCAGGTATAGTCTAAAGGAATTGACACTAATTTGAAGTGTTTTTTATAATGAACTCTATATTTTCGTGTCATTAGGAGTGTATATATGAGTAATTCTGATATCGAGCTTATGGCCCATTTATTCAGACGAGCGGGATTTGGCTCAAATCGGCAAATCTTGGAAGAATACTGTGAAAAAGGATATGAGAATACTGTAGAAGAACTACTAAATCCAGAATCCCAACCCGAATTTGACGATGACTTGATATGGAGATATGCACCGTACTTCAGAATGGGGACAGGAGCTCCGGGATATCAGAGCTACTGGATGTATCGCATGATTAGCACCAAGAGACAATTAGAAGAAAAGCTCACGTTGTTTTGGCATCATGTATTTGCTACCAGTCACTCGAAATTAAACCGGAATCCTCAAATCCTGAAACAGTTGACTATGTTAAGGGAAAATTGTCTGGGTAACTTCAAAGATATACTCTTGGAAGTTTCTAAAGACCCAGCGATGATATTCTGGTTAGATAATTGTGATAATCACAAAGGAGCTCCTAATGAAAACTTTGGCAGAGAACTTCTAGAATTGTTTTCAATGGGGGTCGGCAAAGATAATGAATTCAATTATTCCGAAGATGATGTCAAGAGCGCAGCTAGAGCGTTTTCTGGATGGACAATGGCTCCTCAATTACCTAGATACCCATATGGGGATTACAATTGGGAGTTTGAATACAGAGAAGATGATCATGACAATGATGAGAAAACTTTCTTAGGTGAAACAGGTAATTTTAACGGCCAAGATATAATTGAAATAATTATAAAGCAGCCAGCTACAGCGAGGTTTATATCCCGGCACTTATACAATTTCTTCGTGGCTGATGAACCTCAAGTGCCTTCATGGCAGACTACTCCGCCTCAAGATATACAAGCCATTGAACAATTAGAAAAAGCTTATTTCGAATCCGGATATGATATTAGAGCGATGCTGAGAGTACTATTCAACTCTGAATTTTTTAAGAATGCAAGATTTCAAAGAGTGAAATGTCCTGCAGAGTTTGTTGCTGGAGTTATGAGGTTGGTAGAAGATTACATGGAGCCAAAACCAAACGTACATGAAATTGCTTACGCCGCTACTTATATGGGGCAAGATTTACTCAATCCTCCTACTGTAGAAGGATGGCATACAGGTCATGAATGGATAGATAGTGGAGCACTGGTTGAAAGAATTAATTTTGCTTCGAGTCAGGTTGGTGATACATCTAAACCAGGTGTGAAGAAAATTGTAGACAGATTAAGGGCACTTGGTGTCGAAGCTTCTGATGGTGAAATTGTAGACAATACCCTTGAATTAGTTGGTCCTTTGCAGGTAACGGATCAGCGTAAATTGGACTTGATTAGATACTTGGAACATTATAACGACACTTATGGGTCAGGCGGTATTTTCGAAGAAAAAATTGCCGGCCTTTTGCAACTTGTAGTTGCTTCTAGAGAATATCAATTCGCGTAAAGAGGAGGACACTATGGCTGTTAATATGTCAAAAGTTAAATTTGAATACATTTACACGATAGGAAACCAAGCTGTACCTCCTGCAGAGGGTTTTTCTGGTCCTGTAGATGTAGCTATCGCTGACAACGATGAATTGTATGTAGCTTGCTCATACTATGAATACCCCCCCGCTCGTAAATTCATAATCAAATGCAATATGGATGAAGATTATATTAATTATTTCGGATCTTATGGTGAGAAAGATGGTCAGTTTATGTGGCCGAATTCACTTACTGTGGACTCTGAAGGACTCCTGTATTTGTCTGATGAATGGTTGGATAGGATTACAGTTTTTGACGCTGATGGGAATTTCGTTAATAAAATTGGTACTTCCGGTTCAGGTATAGGAGAAATCCATAAGCCGGCAGGATTAGATATTGATTCCGACGGATTTTTGTGGGTTGTAGATAGTGGTAATCATAGGATCCAAAAATTCACTACTGATGGTGACTCCATTAACTGTTTCGGCGAGTTTGGTGCCCAAGGAGGACAATTTAATGTTCCATGGGGGATAAAGATTGGTAAGGATAACAATGTTTATGTAGCTGACTGGAGAAATGGCCGAGTACAAAAACTGGATCAAGAAGGAAATTACTTGATGTCCGTTGGAGACACGGAAGGCGACGGGAAACTAATGCGCCCCAGCGGAGTTGCAGTAGATGAAGATGGGTTCATATACGTCGTTGATTGGGGGCAAGAAGTAGTTAAAGTTTATGATTCTACAGGCGAATATGTTGAGACTATAGTAGGGGACTGCCACGGTTATTCCAAATGGGCTGAAACCAGAATGGCGTCTGACCCAGAAGGGATGGCGGCACAAAGAGCTGAAGTTTCAGATTTCACAATTGAACGAATCTTTTTTCAGCCTACCAATATAGAAATAGATTCTGAAGGCCGTATTCTCATAGTTGACTGCGGTCGTCATCGCATCCAAGTGTATAAGAAAAAATATTAGGGAATTAGAGAGGTAATATGACATCAACTAGTAAAGATCCAATTTTGGTGGTTATTCAATTAACAGGCGGGAATGATCCTTTAAATACTATTGTTCCATATAATAATCCGCTTTATTACGACAATCGGCCAAACCTTGCGATATCTCAAGATGAAGTGTTGCCAATTGATGGTGAATATGGGTTTAATCGGGCACTTGCTCCTATCAAGGAGTTATACGACCAAGGTAAGGTTTCAATAATCAATGGAGTCGGATACAACAACCCTAACAGATCCCATTTTAGATCTATGGATATATGGCACACCTGTGAACCCGATAAAGTTGGTACAGAAGGATGGCTTGGTCGCGTGATTAGAGATTTGGACCCTAATGCGGAGAACGTTCTTACCGGAGTTAATTTCGGACAAGGTCTGCCTAGGTCTTTAGCATTGTCAGGTGTACCTGTTGCTTCAGTATCAATGCTAGAGAGTTATGGGATATTGAATACTGTTACTGAAGAACCAAATAGGTCAGTGGCTTTGGACATTTTCTCCAAAATGTATTCCCCTACAATTGGATCTAGTGCTGTTATGGACTACTTGGGGCAGACGGGGTTAGATGCACTTAAAGGAGCTGATATTCTTAAAACAGCTCCAGAAAAATATGTTTCGACCATTGAATATGCAGAGTCTCAAATCTCGAATAATTTGAGAGGAATCGCAAAGGTATTAACTGCGGATCTGGGTACCAGAATATTCTATACAGAACAAATAGGCTATGACACCCACTCAGGTCAAGCTGATGGCCATACGAAGCTTTGGACTGACCTGTCGAGAGGTATACAAGATTTCTACGCAGATCTTCAAGAGCATGGAGTATCTGAAAATGTTGTCATGCTATTGTTTACAGAATTTGGCAGAAGAGTTCAGGATAATGGAACAGGTACAGATCATGGATCCGGGGGAATGGCCATGGCTATTGGAGACAGAGTGCAAGGTGGTATGTTTGGTGAATACCCTTCGATTAGAGAAGAAGATTTACTAGAAGGAGACTTGCAGTTTAATCACGATTTCAGAGGTGTTTACACTACTATTGTGGAAGACTGGTTAAATCTGGATCCTGTATCGGTTACTGGAGGACAATTCGAAAAATTGTCGTTCATATAGTCCCTGATTGAGATGCAGTGATGGGACGGACGGATCCGGTTTATTGAGTTTTATCGTGATAGTTCCTTTTGGCCAAAGGGCTTACAAACAGGGTAGGGACTATAAGTATCAATCCAGCGCCCGCGCTTATAGATAATGCTGAAGGAGTTCCCATGATCTCGGCTAGCCAGCCAATTACCAATGCAAATAAGTGACCTGTCCCTATGCAGAAACTAAGGAGCCCCATCACCCTACCACGCATATCAGATGGGGTGTACAGCATGGCTATGGTACTTTGCATGGTTGCGAATAAGGACAATCCTAAGCCACTAATAAATAATAGGGTCAAGGACAGTACATATACCTTGCTCCAGGAAAACATAATGATTACTATTAAAATGCTGATTGATCCAATGAAGAACCATAGGCCATATCGATTTATATTTCTGGTCAGACTGATTAAAAGGGCACCAACTGCTTGCCCAGTTCCATGACTGGATACCAAGAAAAAGGCTAAGAATGGAGACAGGAAGAGATAGTTTTTCCCGATTTCTGGAATGAAATTAAATGCTTCGAAAGCTAGTCCATTCATCAAGACTGTGATGTAAAACATTGCTAATATCATTCTGTTAGTGGAAACGTATTTCAGTCCGGATTTTAGGCTTTTGGCAACAGATTCGGTGTTTGTTTTTAGTAGTTGTTTAGGAATGCTGATACGAGCAGAAACGATCAACGTGGCTAAATGGATTAGTGCTATGGTAATGTAGGCTCCTTTGAAGCCTTGCCAACCGAGCATAGCTCCTCCGATTAGAGGGCCTAGAATTTTACCTGACACTTGAGAAAAATTGTCTATGCCTAAAGCATTTACTATTCTTCGTTCGCCAACAATATCCAGGACTCCAGTCCGACGAGCAGGATCTTCTATTGCTCTGCAAGAACCATTTATCCAAGAGGCAATAAAAATATAGAAAGGGACTATAGATTCAGCGTAAATCAATGCGAATACTACAATTCCTGAAATCACATTTATTAAAGCTCCTATCCACAGAATTTTATTACGGTCGAATCGGTCGGCTATTAGTCCGGTGAATATTGAAAACACTGGTCTAGGCAAGTTATTTGCAAAGAAAAACACGCCAAATTGTAGAGGGGAATTGGTAAGTTCTAGTAAAAGCCATCCCAAGACTAATAGTTCCATTTGACGGCCTATTTCGGTTAGAACACCAAAGTACCAGATCATCCTGTATTTTGGCATTCGCAGGACTTCTAGAGTCGGTGAATTTAAAAGAGACTGCAAAGTACTATTTTAAGAACTGCAGGAAATGTTCTCGAAGTTTTGAAACTTTAGGCTCAATAACATATGAGCAATATCCAGCATCAGGGTTATTCAGGAAATAATTTATATGGTAAGCTTCTGCTTCAAAGAAAACGTCAAAGTCGACCACCTCTGTTACTATAGGATTGTCCCAAATTTTCTTATCGGTCAATTCTGAGATTAACGCCAATGCAGTGTTTCGTTGCTCTTCTGAATGTGTAAATACAGCTGACCTGTATTGTGTTCCCACATCACCTCCTTGCCGATTTAATGTGGTTGGGTCGTGAGTTAGGAAATAAATTGTCAGAAGAGTTTCATAAGAGATTACAGTTTCATCAAAGATCACCTGTACGGCTTCCGCATGACCTGTATTCCCGGTACATACTTCTCGATAACTGGGATTTGGAGTTTGTCCTCCTGTATAACCAGGTGTTACCTGTTTTACACCTTTTAATAATTGCAGTGTTGCCTCGGTGCACCAAAAGCAACCATTTGCTAATGTCGCAGTAGACGCCATAATATCAGCCTCGTTTTAATGGACCTTCACAGAGGAAGGTCTAATAAAGATTAATCACGTTTCCGTCTATAGCTCTTTGCCTTAAAGCATGCGATACTGCGAGCTGTTGTTTTATTTGCTCTACCGCATCAACGAGCATCGACGGTTCTACCTTAGAAGCAGCATCGTCATGTAAGGCTTCTTTCAACAAAGAAGAACAATCATTTAGAATTGTTTCTAGAGACCAGTCGATCTGGTTCTGTACATCTTCGATTTGATCAGGAAAGTCGACATGGGAATTCCCTGGTTTTTCTAGTCTGTCGTATCCTCCCCTATGCCAGTGCCCTGGCTTACCATGGCAATCAAACCTGAGGACTTCTTCCATCCCTACGTCAACTCCTATAGTAGGCCCTCCCATGGTCATAGGGCCTGTGTCACGTTGAACCGTTAGTATGCGCAAAGGCCATACATATGCGGCCACTTGACCGTCCTGTGAGATTGGGACACTGATAGCGGTGCCTTCGTAAGTTTCGCCGTTTAGTTTCTTAGCCATTTAGTAGCCTCCTGTTAATTTGATGTTGGTTTGGATTCTAAGGGTTCTCCGAGCCCTAACATTAATCTATTTGCCCATGCGAAAATAGCTGATGAGAGCACGACGTCTAAAATTTCGTCTGTTTCTAATCCGTTCTGGACTAGTTGTTCCACATCTTGCTCTGCCACAGTAGGTGGGCATACAGATAATTTGTGAGAGAAATCATAGATGGCTCGTTTACGGTCTTCTAGTTTTGATGAATCAGTTTCATTGAATATCGTGGCCATGTCTTCAGTGGTTTTGGTAAGTTCGTTGTATCTGCTGGCATGGACTGCGGTGCAATAGATACATTCATTTGTGACGGAAGTTGCCACAGCACTTAGCTCGGTTTCAGCTCTTGAAAGGCCTCCTCTACTATACATGATGCCGTTGAATAAAGGAGTACGATGTTTTAAGGTCTCGGGATCATGGGCGAGTACGAGAACATATTCGCCTACTTTAGTGTTAGAAGGGGTTGTCTGAAGGGCTTCTAATTGCAAGTCTGACGCTTGTTGCAAGTTGACAGGAGTTACGAATGGGTTCCAAAAAGGAACCGTTGTAGTGAAATCATTAACTTGTTTACTCATAAGACTTCTTTCATTACTCTTAGCCCCTTCGCTACTCGTAGTTGGTAACTGACGAATGCTATTACTGCAAAAATGCTAACTATTTCCGTGTCAGATAGTCCGTTTGATTTTAGCTTCTCTATTTGCATCTGAGGATTTATCTTGGGATCTCTAGCATTTACATCCACATGGTTTACTATAGCACTCATACGGGGGTCTGTAGCTGATTGATCAATGTTACATATTACTAAGTCATCCTTTGACGATACCAAATTCTTGTAATGAACGGCTAATTCAGGTTCATTATTCATAATACATATGCGTGTAGCAATCGCGGCTCTTTGAGAATGTGTAAGTATTCCGGGATCATTTGGGAAAAGAGCTGCAGTGTATGATGATTCGGTTAATTCGAAAAGGTCCGATCTGGCTGTAATGGCAGCAGCTATATTTGACGAACCATCAATCCCTAGAATCTTCAATAGAGTTGTATCAAATGGTGTTTCCATTAACAGATATTATCACATATGTTCAAATTTGACATTGCAGGCCAATCCTGCATAAGGATTTAAGATTGCAAGGTTGTATGTTTAATAATTAGATTGCGTTTGGTATATTTTAATTACTAACATTTAATACATGAACGGTAATAAATTGGATAAATCTAACAAAGTACAAAACCTAGTCTGGATAGATATGGAATTTACTGGACTCGCCGATGATCAATTGATTTTAGAAATAGCATGTTTAGTGACTGATAAAGATCTTAATGTGCTGTCGGAAGGCTTGAATTTAGTAGTTCACAGATCTGAAGTTGAGTTGATGAGAATTGAAGATTGGTCACTTAAAACACACACTGAGTCTGGACTGATGGAAAAAGTGAAACATTCATTGCTAAGTATCGAGGAAGTGGACCAAATAGTTGTAGATTTTATTTCAAAACACACCATAAAACGCAAAGCAATCCTATGTGGGAACTCCATACATACCGATCGGAGGTTCATACATCGAGAAATGCCCGTGTTGGATAGTTTCTTACACTACCGTATGGTTGATGTTACATCCATTAAAGAATTGATAGAGAGATGGTATCCTGAAAAGCCTGCGACACCACCTAAGAAAAACACCCATGCTGCGCTCGACGACATAAAAGAAAGCCTTGCTGAACTAAAGTGGTATAAAAAGCACTTTTTTGTGGGCATAGTATAAAAGATTATCGGGTTTAATGATGCAATCCAAAATTTAGGTTTCTACTGGCAAGTTAAAGATTGGCGGGAGTGCGAGGGAGTCGAACCCACCTACCCCGCTCTTCACGAAGCACAACGGATTTGAAGTCCGCAGGAGCCACCGGG
>CAYFGT010000008.1:0-77513 GCA_964343075.1 uncultured Dehalococcoidia bacterium
AAAGTTACATTATGTTTAAACTCTCCGTTCACAACGAAGAAGGCCTGAAAGAATTATCTTCAGGTAATAATCCAATAGCAAAACCTATTTGGGATGAATGCATTGAAAGCATTCAATTGTGGGACCTAAGCTCAATTAATATTTAATTTTTTACTTAGATTGCAAAGGTTTAGTGAATCAACAACATAAAATTCTGTTGTTGATTCACTAGGTCTCCTCAAAGTATCATTGATACACATCTAATCAGGAGTCTATTGGTGAATTTACCCGCAAACAACCGAACTCAATTATATGATACCCACACTGCTTTAAAGGCAAGAATTCTGGAATTTGGCGGGTGGGATATGCCTATACAATACTCAGGAATTCTTGCCGAGACCGAAGCTGTACGAACCCGTACTGGGATTTTTGACGTCTCTCATATGGGCAGGGTATATATTTCTGGACTAGATGCTACTGCTTTAGTTAATGCACTTGTGTCAAGCCCCATATTAAACATGGACATACTCCAAGCGCGTTATGGATTGATGTGCACTGGGAATGCCGGCATTATAGATGACCTTATACTCTACAAAATCTCAGAAGACAACTATTTGCTTATTCCAAATGCAGGAAATCGAGAGTTTGTGCTCCAATGGATTCATTCTACTAACGAACAACTGTTCAGCAATTCCGTAACAATCACAGATAAAACACTTGAGACCACTATGCTGGCAATACAAGGCCCAATGTCAGAATCTTTGTTACAGCCATTGATCACATTGACTTCAGTTGATAATCTCTCAGACATCAGATTTTTTAGAGCGTCCCACGGCAATATTATGGGATCAACCGTTTTCATCGGAAGGACTGGCTATACAGGGGAAGACGGATTTGAAATCATTACAGACAATGCGAATGCAAAGCAAACTTGGGACACACTAGTCAACGCTGGAGCAGAGCCTTGCGGGTTAGGAGCAAGAGATGTTTTAAGACTTGAGGCAGCTCTTCCACTTTACGGCCATGAACTCAACATCAACACAAGCCCCATAGAAGCTGGTTTACAAAGATTTGTCAAAAAGAAAACCTCTTTCATTGGGTCTCAAATTGTTCATCAGCAATTAGAACACGGAACTACTAAAACATTAATTGGAGTAACAGTCGCCGGTAAAAGTGCTCCTCGGCAGGGCTATCCTATCATGCAAAGAGGAACACAAATCGGAGAAATAACCTCAGGGAGTTTCTCTCCTAGTTTAGGAATTAGTATAGCATTGGGATACGTTTCCACTGTACAATATAAAGAAGGAGCAGAACTAGAACTAGATATTCGCGGACGAATCATTCCCGCTTCCCTGGCAAGTACTCCATTCTATAAACGAGGTAATTAGAGTGAATCCAACTGACAGATACTACACTAAAGAACACGAATGGATAAAAATAGAAGAGCCCGGAATTGGAACTATCGGTATCACAGATCACGCCCAATGCGAACTTGGAGATGTTGTCTATATAGAACTACCCGAAGCAGGAACTGGCATAAATTCCATGGAAAAAATGGGGGAAATCGAATCAGTAAAAGCAGTCTCCGACTTGTTTTCGCCAGTCACAGCAGAAGTAATCGAACAAAACGAAGAAGTATTAACTTCCCCTGAGAAAGTAAACGAAGACCCTTTTGGCTCCGGATGGCTTATCAAAGTTAAACTGACAAATGAATCCGAACTAACTGAATTAATGGATTCTGACACTTACACTAACCTTACTTCATAAAACACACACAGCAAGCACCAGGAGAAATACTAAGTTGGACAACACTGTTCCGTTTCAGTCTCATTACATACCAAACACGACAGACGAACAAACGTTTATGCTCAAGAAGCTAAACGCTCCAAACATTGATTCTTTATTTTCAGACATACCAGACGAATTCAGGAATCCCGTATTGGATTTACCAAATCCATTGTCTGAACTCCAAATCATGCAAGAATTAAATGCCCTGGCCGCACAAAATCGAACTTTATCAAGTGGACCTTCTTTTCTAGGGGCAGGTTCCTACCACCATTTTATACCTGCGGCAATAAAGCCACTCATAACCCGTGGAGAATTTTTAACTGCTTATACTCCATATCAACCTGAAGTGAGCCAAGGGACTCTTCAGGTTATATACGAATTCCAAACACTTATAAGTAATTTATATGGGATGGAAGTCGCAAACGCAGGAATGTACGATGGCGCCACTAGTTTGGCGGAAGGCGTCCTAATGGCTTGCCGAGTAACTAAACGCGACCATGCCAGTATAGCATCCACCGTATCTCCTTCTTACCTTGAAGTTATCCAAACTTACTGCCAAGCACAAGGAATTACCATTTCCATATTCAACCCCGAAGATCCAAATATTCAGGAAGACTCTGCCTGTGCTGTTGTTCAATATCCAAACTTTTATGGCGGGATTGAAAAAATTCAAAACATTAGTGATATAGCACACAATAACGGATCTTTACTTGTGATATCTGCTGACCCATTGGCGCTAGGCATGTTTAAATCCCCAGGAGATTATGGAGCTGACATCGCTACTGGCGAGGGGCAACCTTTAGGAATACCTTCCAGCTTTGGAGGCCCATATCTAGGACTATTTACATGCCAAAAAAAATATATCCGTCAAATGCCAAGCCGATTAGTAGGCAAAACAGTAGACAAAGAAGGAAAAGATGGATACGTTCTCACCTTGCAAACTAGAGAGCAACATATCCGAAGAGAACGAGCTACAAGCAATATATGCACCAATGAAGCCCTTTACGCTCTCGCTTCAACCATCTATCTAGCCCTATTAGGGAAAACAGGAACACAAAAGATCGCCAACCTCTGTTACCAAAAAGCCCATTATGCGGCCTCTGAAATAAATAAATTACCCGGATTTAAAGTTAAAAATACTAACGAATTCTTCAAAGAATTCGTCGTATCCTGCCCAATCCCTCCAAGTACAATAAACCAAAAACTCATGCAAAACAATATTCTTGGGGGGCTCGATATAAGTAACACCCAAGAAAACAGCATGTTATTTTGTGTCACCGAAATGAACACAAAAGAAGAAATAGACACACTTATAAATTCATTAAAGGACCTATAATGCAACAAGGCGGGAACAGAGATACATCCAAATTATTGATGGAACGAAGCATAAGAGGCAGAGTAGGCGCGATAATCCCTTTGTCAGACGTCCCGCTTCAGCCGGGCCCGGAAAAGAGTCTACTTCGAACCACACTCGAATTACCAGAAGTATCCGAGCCAGAAGTTGTACAATATTTTACTGGACTAAGCCATAAAAACTTCTCTATAGACACCCATTTTTATCCTCTTGGTAGCTGCACTATGAAATACAACCCTAAAGTCAATGATGAGGTTGCTTTTCTGCCCGGATTTTCGGATATTCATCCATTACAAGATGAATCCGCTTCTCAAGGTGCTCTGCATCTGATGTTCGACCTTCAAGATTACCTGAAAGAAATTACCGGCATGGATTGTGTCGGCTTATCGACCCTCGCGGGAGCACATGGAGAATTTGCGGGAATGCTTATGATCCGCGCTTATCATCAAAACAACAGTGACACACAGCGAACAAAAGTAGCAATACCTGATAGTGCCCACGGAACAAACCCTGCATCTGCTGCTATGTCTGGCTTCGACGTAATATCTATTCCTTCAGACGACAATGGAAACATAGACATAGATTTTCTTAAGTCTATTGCTGGGCCAGATTTAGCCGGAGTCATGATTACCTTGCCAAGCACGCTGGGTATCTTTGATACAAACATTGTGGAAGTTTGCGATATTGTTCATAAAGCTGGAGGGTTGGTTTATGGGGATGGAGCCAACATGAACGCGTTACTAGGCCGAGCAAAGCTAGGTCATCTCGGGTTCGATGTAATACACTTAAATCTCCATAAAACGTTCAGCACACCTCATGGAGGTGGAGGTCCAGGAGCCGGGCCTGTATGTGCTAAATCTATATTAAATGACTTCCTTCCTGCGCCAATAATTGAAAATACAGGGCAATCATACAAATTAACTATTCCAGAAATGTCTATCGGAAAAATGAGTGGGTTCCATGGCAATTTCGCTGTATTAGTCCGAGCTTACACATACATCAAAACCCTGGGAGACTTAGGAATTAAGGCTATAAGCGGGAATGCTGTTCTTAATGCTAACTACATCATGGAATCTTTAAAAGACATTTATGACGTTCCATTTAATAGAACCTGCATGCACGAAGTTGTATTTTCAGCAACAGCGCAAAAAAACCAAAATGTTAACGGTTTAGCAATAGCTAAACGGTTACTTGATTATGGATTCCATGCCCCTACCATGTACTTCCCTTTAATTGTAGAAGAGGCATTAATGGTTGAACCTACCGAATCAGAAACACTGGAAACACTAGATGCTTTCATAAGTGCCATGAAAGCAATCAACAACGAAGTATCAACATCTCCCGATTTAGTTATTGATGCCCCTCACACTACCCCAGTATCAAAACTAGATGAAGCCAAAGCAGCGAGAGAACCACAATTGCGGTGGGAAACAGCATAATCCATCGCCTTATTTGTCTAAAACTTCCTTTATTGCCTCTTCGGTAGATCTAACTTGTATCCCAGCTCGTTCTTCTTGTAACAACATAGCAACTCGTGAGTCTCTACCTTCCCACCCTCGATTCATTGCTTCCGTCAGTTCTGCTAAGGCAAGGTTAGCTAATTTCATAGGCACATCAAATTCACGCCCCACACCTACTGCAAGATCCACATCTTTCCTTGCCAACTTTAAAGCGAAATCTGGGGGATCAAATTTCCCTGGCAATAAATGTTCTGCCAGGCCTTCAAAAGTTCCTCTCCTACCTTGAGCTCCTTTCCGTACTGCCTCCCATAGGGCCAGTGGTTCAACGCCTGCTTTTACTCCCATTGTAAATGTTTCGGCTAAAGCACATTGAATAATATATCCTGAACAGTTATGAACTAATTTTGCCACTGAACCTGCCCCAACTGCCCCGACATAAAAAACCTGATCTCCTATAGCGTCTAACACATGCCTACTCTGGTCAAAAACATCTTTATCTCCCCCAACCCATACAGCAAGTCTTCCACTATGTGCTCCTCTTGGCCCCCCGCTTACTGGCGCATCTAAAAGATGCGCCCCCTTTTTAGTGAATTCTTCCGCTACTTCCCGCACCATGGTTGGAGAATTCGTGCTTAGGTCAAAATAAACCTTCCCTTCACTTAACCCTTGCAGCAATCCATCTTCTCCCAAACACACCGCTCTCATTTCAAGCGGCCCAGGAAGGGAAGTCAATACTACATCAGACTGTTCCGCTACACTTTTAGGAGAATCCGCCCAAACAGCTCCAGCTTCTAGATGTTCGGTCACTGAATTTCTATTTATGTCATGAACTGTAAGATGATGTCCTCCCTTGATTACATTCATCGCC
This sequence comes from uncultured Dehalococcoidia bacterium, assembly GCA_964343075.1. Taxonomy (GTDB): domain Bacteria; phylum Chloroflexota; class Dehalococcoidia; order Lucifugimonadales; family UBA3495; genus UBA2588. The sequence goes on from CAYFGT010000008.1 coordinate 5,450, forward strand.
ATACCACTGCCCATGGTTCCCACTCCAACAAATCCGACATTCATATCTGCTTCCTCCATACTTTATGATAAAATCCTCCTAATTATTCAACAATGCCTTTCACTATGCAACAATGCAACAAAGATCGAGGTTCTTACTATGAATACTGAAAACCTGTGGCACTACGACGTTATAGAAATTGGCCAATCTGGGCCACAGACCAAAGTCGATATCACCAATGAAAATATCTTCGAATATGCAGAAATTTGTCAAAATTATGACCCTAGATACACTCCTTCTGATACAAATCCTGTGCTCACTGCTATGCCTTCTATGGCGCTAAGCTATGCGCCACTGCTAAGATGGGAAATTGCAAAACAAAACGGATTTACAGCATATGAAGATTCCCAAACAATGCGTAAACAAACACCTTTTGCCAAATGCCAAATATACTGGTTTAAACCAGTAATTTCAGGAGACACTATTACCAGCACCAGAAAAGTTCATGATAAATACGAACGCCGCGGAAGCAAATTCGTTACCTTCGAGGTTTCTTCATATAACCAAAACAATACACTCGTATCTACATATTATTACACTTGCATATTCGAATACTCTAAAGGGCAACGAACTCCTAGAGAAGACGCAAAGCAACCTCCTTTCGAAAATCCCTTCCCTTCTATCAGTACCGACACAGTCAAGCTAAACCTTAATGATATAAACGAAGGCTCAAGTCTTCTGCCTCTGTCTATATCCGAATCTGAAGAGATAATTCTTCGCCATAATGATTTCAGACTCGCCGGAGGAAAACGTGATAGCAACATACACGTTGATGAAGACTTTGCGAAAAGCAACATTTTTGGTACTGCGGTAAATTCTGGTCCCGCAACTCTCTCATACAATACCCAAATGCTTGAGCGTAATTTCGACCTTCACGATATATATAACGGCAGCAATTTATTAATGCGTGCTATAACGCCTGTTAATGCAGGAGATCGCATCACAATGACCGGATCAATCAGCACCATTGAAACAACTTCCGATAAAACTTCATACTCCGGAAGAATCTCTGGAGAAAACCAACTTGGCAATCTAGTATGCTTATCAGATTTTAATGTGGCATCATAAAACCCTTACAACGGGCGTAAAAAGACCTGAAAGGTTCTGTCAAGCAATAAAACAAAGTTTTTTCACACAAAAATATCCTTGACTGCATTATTAGATCCTTCAATTAAACTCGAGATAAATCAAACTTGAGTAAATATCATTGTGTTAAATGTTGACCAACCTACCCTAAAAGATTGCAATAACGACGACCTTTGGCTCGCCGTACTTGGAGACCTTCAACTAAATTTACCTCAGCACGCGTTCAATACATGGCTAAAAGGAACAACAGCTGAACTCCTTTCACACGACGAAATAAGAATTTCCGTTGCTTCCTCTTTTGCACTTGATTGGTTAGAAAGACGATGCTATCAAAGTATTGAAAAAACCTTGGAAAAAATTACAGGAAAGCGATATTCCATTTACTTTGCGATTCAGTCATCTTCCAATTCTAACCCTCTTAAAAGTAATACCCCCCAAAGCACTACTCACTCTAAAATATTATCGCCATTCAATTCTTCATATACTTTCAACACATTCATAGAGGGCACAAAAAATTCCCTTGCCTACAATGCCTGCTTAGCAACAGCATCTAACCTCGCAAGCCCTTATAACCCTTTATTCATATATTCTGATGTCGGGCTTGGCAAAACGCACTTATTACACGCAATTGGAAACGAAGCCTCTTTAAACGGAACTAATATTAAATTCACGACAGGTGAAAAATTTACCAACGACTTTATTTTTTCTATTCGTGATCGTTCTACCGAAAAATTCAAAGAATCTTATCAATCATCACAAATATTACTCATAGATGACATCCAATTTATTAGCGGTAAAGAACAAACACAAGAAGGGTTTTTCCATATTTTTAATGAGCTCCACCATACAGGCACCAAAATAATAATCACATCTGATCAAGCCCCTAACAAACTCAATAATTTTCAGCAACGACTTTCTTCACGTTTTGAATGGGGTTTAATTGCAGACATACAAAAACCAGACCTGGAAACTAGGATCGCTATAATACAGCAGAAATTATCCATGCTAGACCTAAAACTAGACACAACCATTATCGACCTGATCGCAAAGCACGCAAATAAAAATATTCGACAAATAGAAGGAATCATCAACAAATTATCAGCACACTCTACTTTAATGAGCATCCCTTTAACTCCTCAAAACTCCCTTAACATCTTAGAAACCTCCCTAAAACAGCTGAGAAGTGCTAGTATAACCAGCGATCAAATCCTTTCTGCAGTGGCACAATATTTTAAAATCGACACCCTTGCAATCTTAAGCCATCAGAGAAATGCACCTGTTGCTGAAGCACGGCAAATAGTTATGTACTTACTTAAAAAAGAACTCTCTTTAACCACAGCTGAGATCAGTCGCTTTTTGGGCGGGCGTAACCATTCAACAACTATCCACGGCATCAACAAAATCCAAGCAGCAATTGAACTTAAATCCAAAACCCAGAAAGATATTATTAATATTCAAAACACCCTGTACTAACCTCTTATATCGTGCCGTTGATAACTCAAGCTCGACCGTTGATAACCTGACATACTCTTCCATATAATATTCTCGTTTTACATGACCCAAATTTTTACAAAACTTATCAACAATATTATTAAAAAAAGAAAACCCGTTATATACTAATATCAATACTCATTCCTAGTTATCAACGATACCAACATTATTATTATTATTAGAGATAAACATGATTGACACAGTTAGGTTAAATTTATTTGCAGGTAAAGGTGGAAATGGCTGCGTCAGTTTTTTGCATGAAAAATTCAATCCTAAAGGTGGACCTAATGGAGGAGATGGTGGGCACGGTGGAGATATTTATATTGAGTCAGATGAATCCATTAATACATTACTCCATTTAAAATTTAATAGCACTATTTATGGGCATAATGGTCAACATGGTAAAGGCAAAGAACAAAGAGGATCAAATGCAAAAGAAACAACAATATATGCGCCATTAGGTACTGTTATTTGGAGAATTAATTCAGACGGTGAAAAAACTTTTGTTGCTGATCTAAGTGAAAATAAGAAAGTATTAGTAGCTAAAGGTGGACTTGGAGGGTGGGGAAATAAAAGATTTGTGTCTTCGACAAACCAAGAACCCCTGCTAGCTCAAACTGGTGAAAAAGGCGAGTCAGTCGTTCTATTTTTAGAATTAAAATTGTTAGCAGATGTTGGATTGCTTGCTAAACCTAATGCAGGCAAGTCTACTTTTATATCAAGAAGTACTTCAGCTAAACCTAAAATAGCTGATTATCAATTTACAACATTGGAACCTGTTCTTGGAGTAGTGGAATATTCTGAATCAAGTTTTGTAATGATGGAAATTCCTGGGTTGATAGAGGGTGCAAATGAAGGAGTTGGGTTAGGATTCCAGTTTTTAAGGCACGCAGAGAGAGCAAGATTTTACATTCATTTGATAGATGGTTTGTCGAATAATCATTTGGATGACTGGAAAATGATTAATAAAGAAATTAAAGAATTCGATCAATCAATGTGGGAGAAACCCCAAATAGTAGCTGTTACCAAAATGGATGTAACGGAAGTAAGTGAATACAAGGAAATGATTCGAGATATATTGCGATCAGATGTAGAGTTGCATAATAGCGAAGTGTTGAGTGACGAAATAGCTTTAAGTATTGTTAATAATATTCATTTCATTTCCTCAGTTTCTGGAGAAGGGCTGAATGAATTAATTGGGGATTGCAAACGGTTATTAGAGATCATTCCTAAGGATATAGATTCACATGAATTCGATGAGTCGTATTTTCCTCCAGTCGATAATAAACCATTAATAATAGAAGAAGATGGAATATTTGTGATTAATTCAAAAAGACTGGAACGCCTTACAAACATGTCTGATATGGAAGACCATAGAGTTGCCATTCAAATATGGGGTGAAATGATAAAGATGGGTATTGATAAAAACCTTGAAGAGTCAGGTATACAACCTGGAGATGTTATAAAAATAGGAAATGCTGAAATGGAGTGGATATAATTGCGAATAGGGGTATTAGGAGGAACGTTTGATCCCGTTCACAATGGACATATTGGGCTTGCCGACCATATTTATGAGCTTTTAGATTTGGATGTGGTTGTTTTTGTACCCGCAAAAAGCCCGAGACTAAGAGAAGAAAAATATCCACAAGTGGAAGCACAAAGCCGATTTGAAATGGTAGCTTTGGCTATATCGGATGACATACGGTTTCAGGTTTCTGATATGGAATTATTACGGCCTGGCCCTTCTTATACGGTACATACTGTGGAACAAATGTCTTGTGATTATAAAGAACAAGCGGACATTTATTTGATTGTTGGCTCTGATGTAATTTCTAGATTTAATGAATGGTATAAATATGAAACAATATTAGAGAAATGTGAGTTAGTGGTGTATTCGCGTCCCGGGTATTGTATAAATCAGCAAGTCGAAGAGGGGTGGTTAAAAAAATATAGAAGTAAAATACACCTGGTTGACGGACCTGCATATAGAGAAAGCGCGACAGAAATTCGAAAACAATTACAAGAAGGAAAAATTAATATAGATGGATTATCTCCGTTGGTGGAAAAATATATTAAAAGAGAAAAACTCTATATCGAAGGAGGGGCATGAATATCCAGACAACTCGATTGTTAGACATTGCATATGAAAACGGGGCATTAAAGACTGGTAAATTTATTTTATCGTCCGGTAAAGAGAGCCATTATTATTTTGATGGAAGACTGCTTAGTTTGGACCCAGAAGGGATCAATTTGATTGCAGATTTGATGATCGATGTGATGGAAGGAATGAATTTACAGGGAATAGGGGGTCCTACTTTAGCTGCAGACCCGATAGTGGCGGCTGTGTGTGCTAAAAGTTTTACAATAAACAAGCGTCTGCCTGGCTTTATCGTTAGAAAAGAAGCTAAACAACATGGAACAAGCCAGCTGATTGAAGGATCGCTCAAAGAAGGATCACATGTTGCAATTGTAGATGATACATGTACAACAGGAGGGTCGTTATTTCATGCAATAGAAGCTGCTGAAGCACAAGGAGCGATAGTAGATTTAGTTATGGTGGTGTTAGATAGGAATGAAGGTGGCTCGGAAGAAGTAATTAAGCGAGGGTATACTTTTAAGTCGTTGGTGTATGTTAATGATCAGGGTGAATTTGTAAGCGATCTATAAATTTATCTTTCTTCTCCAAAAAATAAAGGGGTTTCTAGAACCAAAACTTCTTCTCCTTGAGCGGTAACAAGTGAAGTTCCAATGTTTGAGTAGTTCTTATGAATGTATGCCATTCCGAATAAACGGGTGTCAGTCTTTGGATGTTGGCTTGATGTTATTGATCCAGCTAATTTCCCCTTGTGAAATAACTGCTGCCCTGATTGATAGTGGGCAGATGAGCTAATTTCAACGAAGGATAAATGGGTTTGAACTTTATCGTAGGTATCTAACCGTGCGATGACTTCTTGGCCAATGTAACAACCTTTGTGAAAGTCTATAGCTCCTATCAATCCGGCTTCCAAAGGATTGTGGTTTTCGGAAAGTTCTTTCCCGGATAAAGGTATTTTGTTTGCAATGCGAAAATCTTCATAAGTTTCGGGGTCCCATGAAACTAAGTTGTTGGATAGGTGTTTATACATAGAATCATGGTTGGTTGTTGAACTGATTAGTAAATAAGAAGGAAGAGATCCTAAGGTGTATGGAATCAACGTGCATGATATTTGGTTGGAAATGATATCTATTGCTTGGGGAAGATTCCTGTTGGTGTTTCGATTGGGGAATATTGATAATGGGTTTTCGTGCAGGACATGAAAGATGCTCGTTTCTGTTGTTATGTTTTCGTATTCAATATCTTCCATGATAGTGTATTTATCAAGCCAATCCAGAACTAGTTGGTCTCGTCCTGCACTGGTAATTAACAAATAATGCGAGACAAAGTTGGCGATATATACAATATCAATTATGCGACCTTTATCATTGGTTAGGATGGTATGCGATACAGTAAATGGAGAAACATCTAGCACAGAATTAGTAGACATACGATTTAAAAGGTCTAGCGTATCATCTCCAGTGATCTTAAGAATCCCTAAATCACTAGCGTCCCTGAATGCAAATGTATGGTTGTCCATATTAATGACAAAGGTTATACGGCAAATGAAGTGCCGCACCCGCAAGCTTTTGAGGCGTTAGGGTTTTCGAATGTGAACCCTTTTCCATTGAGGCCATCTGAAAAATCGAGTGTTGTCCCTACAAGGTAAATATAACTTTTTTTGTCGACCATAACTTTAACTCCGTGCTGCATCACAATTTTATCGCTATCGGTCGATTCTCCAGTGATTTGAAGGTCATAAGTTAGGCCTGAACAGCCTCCGCCTTTCACTGCAACTCTTAATCCGACTTGTGACTCGTTGCCTTCTTTGCTTGCGAAGTATTTGATTTTTTCAGCTGCTTTTTCTGTAATTTTAACGGTGATATCTTCTCCATCTTTGGTTACAGGCATGATTTTGGCTCCTAGGTTATTTGAATTAATTGTAAATTTAGGGCATCATTTCAGTCAAGCTACATGTTTGTTACCACTTCTCAATTACCGGCAGGACGTATTTTCCGAACAGTTCGATGTTTTTCATAGTGGCTTCGTGATTCATTCTAGATTCTTGGCCGTAAAATATAAGATTTCCCATTCCAAGCTTTGTATGAAGGAATTCCAGTTGTTCTAGTACTGAGTCGGGCGTACCACAAACAATGTGATGATTCTCTTTTAGTTCTTCAAATGTTTGTTGGTTTAAAGGTTTTGGACCGGTTCGTCTTGCGGCTAATGCTGAAGCGTTGGTGGAGCGATATCCTACGGGATTCATATATTCCCGGGGACCACGGAGAGTTGCTCCCATTCTCCATATAAAATGTTTAGCTTGTTCGTTGGCTTCTTCTTCTGTTTCTCCAACGTAACAGCATAATAAGTATCCAAAGTTGTCAGGAGTTGTTTGTTGGCCTGCCTTATCGGCTGCTTCCCTATAGTAACCAAATAATTCATGAGTAACATCTACATCTGTTAAAAAGGCGCAGTAAGTGTAACCGTGTTCTCCTGCCCAGTAAGCTGTTTCTGGGCTGGCAGATCCAGGAACCCAAATAGGCGGATGAGGTTTTTGAACAGGCACCATCCACGGGTTTACTACGCGAAAATTGTAATGGTCGCTTTCCCATCGGAACGGACCAGGGGTGGTCCATGTTTTAATAACTAGATCATGGCATTCTTCAAAGCGTGCACGGTTGTTTACTGGATTGCCATTTGTAGCAATTGTTTCTACTCCAGTACCTCGTACCATACCTGCAATTAGCCTACCTCCAGAAATCACGTCAATCATTGCCAATTCTTCAGCCAAACGGATAGGATTATCATGAATTGGCAATATATTTCCTAAGATTAGTATTTTAGCCTGTTCAGTAATTCGTGCCAGAACAGCTGCTGAAAGATTAGTTGCGGCATTCATGCAGGAAGGGGTGTTATGGTGTTCGTTAAGCATAATCCCGTAGAATCCGAGTTGGTCTGCAAAAACGCATTCATCGTAGTAACGTTTAAACAAGTCGTTGGCTTTATTTGGATCAAAATAACTATTGGGGAAAGTTAACCTTAGGGAAGGGTATTTGTCCCCTTCAGAATCAGGGTATTCGTGATAAGGGAACTCGCTAAAATAAAAGGTTTTCAATTATTGGCCTCCAAATTTATTCTTCAAGGGTTGTGATATCTCCAGGGTCTAATCCTAGTTCTTGTGCTTTTAATAATCGACGCATAATTTTGCCAGATCTGGTTTTGGGCAATACAGGCAGAAAATCTATGTCATTTGGTACAGCAATCGGGCTTAAGACATTTCGGACATGGGACTTTAAGGTTGCTTCTACTTCAGAGGATTCTTCAACACCTATCATTAGTGTTACATATGCTTTAATGGATTCTCCTTTCAATTCGTCAGGTAGCCCAACAACAGCTGCTTCTGCTACATATTCGTGGGATACGAGAGCACTTTCAACTTCTGCTGAACCGATTCTATGTCCTGCAACGTTAAGTACATCATCAGCTCGCCCAACTACCATAAAGTAGCCGTCTTCATCTCGGAGGGCGACATCTCCTGTGAGATAAACGCCGGGAATAGTGTTCCAGCTTTCTGCATATCTGTCTGGATCCCCAAATACAGTCCTGTAAAAATGTGGAAAGGGTTTTCGGATGATTAGTAGCCCGCCTTTGTTGGGCTCGCCAATTGGAACTCCTTCACTATCAACTATATCTAGTTCTGCTCCGGGTAACGGCTTGCCTACACGACCAGGTTTTACATCCATGATTGGAAGTGTTCCTAGGCAAGGGCCACCAGTTTCGGTTTGCCACCAGTTATCTACTATGTGCCCCCAAGTCCCAGCGCCACAAAGTGTTTTATATGCCCATTTTAAGGCCTCTGGGTTTAAAGGTTCTCCTGCACATGTGAGGTAGCGTAAAGAAGTTAGATCATACTGGGAAGCTGCTTCTTCTCCATACCGCATTAACATTCGTAGAGCCGTCGGAGCTGTGAATATAACATTGACGTTATATTTTTCAATTATTTGATAAAAGGTGTCAGTATCAGGATAATCAACGGTTCCTTCTCTGAAAATAGTTGTAGACCCAGCAATCAACGGCGCATAAACAATGTAACTATGGCCAACAACCCAACCTATATCTGAGGTGCACCAGAAAGTGTCATTTTTCTTAATATCCCAAAAAGTTTTGAAATGGTAGTAAGTGCCTACCATATACCCGCCGTGCACATGTAGCACTCCCTTAGGTTTACCTGTGGTACCGCTGGTGTAAAGGATATACAGAGGATCTTCTGAATCCATTATTTCAGAGGGGCATACAGAGGAACTGGTTCTTATCAGGGTATCAAAATCTATTTGTCCGTCGAGAAGTGTAGTTTGCTCTCCTAGCCGTCTCCATACAATGGTATGCTCTAAAGTCGCAGATTTCTTTTGGGCTTCATCGGCGATAGACTTTAAATCTACATGATTTCCTCTCCGAATTCCCACGTCGCCTGTGATTAGTGCCTTTGCTTGTACATCATCAATTCTGTCTGATAATGCTGACACGCTAAATCCTGCGAAGACGACGCTATGAATTGCTCCGATTCGGGCACAGGCAAGCATAGCAATTGCGCCTTCTGGAGTGAGAGGCATATAAATAACGACTCTATCGCCTTTCCCGATTCCCAAGGATTTTAATCCATTGGCAAACTTGCATACGAGTTTATGGAGCCTTCCATAGGTAAAAGTTCGTTCTGTTCCGTCCTCGCCAAGCCAGATCAAAGCTACTTTGTTGTTGTTATTCTCTAGGTGCCTGTCTAAAGCATTATGTGTGATATTGCACTTTGCATCGACAAACCATTTGAAGGTTGGAAAAGAATTTTGGTAAACGTCGGTCCAGGGGGAAAACCAGTCTAATTCATTAGCTATTGACTCCCAAAACCCCTCGGGATCTTGTATGGATCTTTGATATTCTTTGTCATAGTTCTGAAGATTGGCTCCCTTTTTCAGATTATCAGGAGGTGAAATGATATCAGATTCTTGGAGTAAATGGTCTATTTGTCCCTTTTGAACCATGGAATCCTCCTATGTGGAAGTTAATTTCAGTGTTGTTATTCTATATGTATCGTTTTTCTTGGGCAAGTTGTTCGGAATAAGTTGACCTAGTCACATCAAGACCATAAAATCGACAAAGACACTGTTTAATGGAGCTTAAAATGGAGAAATATCCAGATCAAAGTTTATTGGTTGGCGTTAATTGGCTGGCAGCAAATATTAATGATTCCAATATTGTAATAATAGATTGTGACTCAGATGATGCATATGCGCGAGGCCATATACCTGGGTCTGTACATTTGCCAACTCATATGTATGTAAAAAGCGCTAAGAATAAACTGTTTGTGATGGACGATGAGGAATTTTCTTCAATGTGTGAAGGGCTTGGCATAGATAATGATACTTTGGTGATAACTTATGATAATTCTCAGAGTTTATATGCTACTAGATTGTGGTGGGTGTTTGATTACTATGGCCATGATAATGTCAAAGTATTAAATGGCGGATGGAGAAATTGGATAACCCAAGGAAATGAATGCAGTTTTGAGCGTCCATTGATTCGAGAGAATAAAAGATTTACTACGGGTTCAAATTTAACACGGTATGCTAACAAGGATCACTTGATTGAGGCCTGTTCTTTAGAATCATCGCAGATATGGGATGTTCGTAGTAATGGAGAATTTGAGGGTACAGAAACACGAAATAATTCAAGAAGTGGACATGTTCCAGGTGCGGTTCATTTGGAATGGTTTAACTTAATGGATAGACAAACACATTTGTTTAAATCAGAGGAAGACATAAGAGCCACACTTGCGTCTCACGGAATAGATTTAGAGAAGTCTATATACACTTATTGACAGGCAGGAGTGCGTGCGGCGCATGCAAATTTTGTTTTGAAATTAATCGGGCAGAGAGAAGCGAAAGTTTATGATGGATCAATGGGGGAATGGGCTAATTTAGAGGATACCCCGTTAACTAAATAATCAGAGTAGATTTTTGTGCAATGCTAATAGCTCTTCGGCTGTGTAAATGGTACCGCTAAAACCATCAGGTTTTTCTTGGGCGGCTAGGATGTTGGCCGCTTGAGCCATAGCATCAGGTGTACTCCAGCTGGAATAGTCGCCGTCCGGTCGTTGAGCAATGAACCCTTCTGTTAGTACGGGTTTAAGGGGCTTAAGGACGTTAACTGCAATATTGTATTCTCCAAGTTCCGCCGCAAGGCCCCAACTGAGTCGTTCTATGGCTGCTTTGGATGCTCCGTATGATTGGCCAATAATTTTTACTTCGTCGGAGGTGTCAGCACTTAGGGTTGAGCTAAAAATATTTGTTGCTGCATGTGAAGAGATATTAATTATGCTACCTGACATTTGTTTGATCATGGTTGGTAATACATTTTGCGTTAGGATTATAGGGGCCATCACGTTAATATCAAACATTAATTCCCAATGCTTCAAAGATGTTTCGGTGAATGTTTGGTAGTTTCCAATTCCTGCATTGTTTACTAATATATCGATTGAGTCATAGGTCGTTAATACTTTAGCGATTAGTTGTTGAATGTCCTGTTCTCTGCGTACGTTACAAACTACAGGTAGGGCTGAACCGCCAAAGGAATGAATTTCTGAGCAGGTTTCGTGAATAGAACCAGGAATCTCTCCAGATGACTGTTCTGTCCGAGCGGTAACGACGACGTTGGCTCCGGATTTGGCTAGTTGTAACGCTATTGCTTTACCTATTCCTCGGCTAGATCCCGTTACAATAGCTACTTTGTCTTTTAAAGAGGGTAGTTGCAACTGATAAGTCCTTGGTTAGTTACTAGAAGATTGTTCTTTTTGAAAATGAATTCTTGTAACATCTTCTACTCCAACAATGCTCCGGATTACGGTAAATAAGTTATTTAATTGAAGAACTCCGTTAGCATGAATAGTTAGGTCCATAGTAACAGATCCATCAGAGTGTTCTTGTGTGATGACAGAGGCTATATTTACACCTTCGTCAGAGACTTTGGTAGTTACATCCCTCAGTAGACCGACACGATCTACAGAGGTGATACGGATCCTAACAGGAAACAAATTCCTGGCTTCTCCCCAGGAGACGTTGATCAAATGGTCAGTGTTGGTTGCCGATTCTAAGGTTTGGCAGGATGGTTTATGGATACTTACTCCCCTTGTACGCGTAATGTATCCAATTATGTCGTCTCCAGGTACAGGGCCACAGCATCCTGCTATTCTTGTTAGAAGATCACCTGCGCCTTCTACAGTGATTCCTGATGCTGGGCTTGATATGGGTAGATCGTATCTAGTTGCATTGATGTCAGGGACGATTTGGGTTTGTCCTAGTATCTCTTTTAATTGGTTTTCAGGGAATTTGCCGGACCCTAAATCTTCATAGAAAGTTGTGATGTTTGTATAATTAAAATGATTAATAAGATCTGTTTCGCTTACATGTATATCTAGTTTGGCTAGTTCGTTATGAGCTATCTCTTTGCCGATTTGTACATTAGTACTGCGGGTTTGTTTTTTGAACCATTGCTTCACTTTTTCTCGAGCTAAAGCGGACTTAACGTACCCCAAGTCGGGATTAAGCCAGTCATGACTAGGACCTCGAGGGATCTTGGAAACTAATATTTCTACTGTATCTCCATTTCTTAGAGATGCATCTAACGGGACGAGTTTCCCGTTTATTTTTGACCCGATGCAGGAATTTCCTAATTCTGTGTGGATTTTATATGCAAAATCCACGGGAGTTGATCCAGTAGCGAGTTCGACAATTCTTCCTTTAGGTGTATATACAAACACTTGGTCTTGAAAGAGATCATCTTTTACAGACTCGACAAATGCTGCGGTATCTTCTGAATCTCTCTGCCAGTCTAATACTTGTCTGAGCCAGTCCATTTTATTGTCAAAATCGTTTCCCTGTTGTATCCCTTGTTTGTATTTCCAGTGTGCCGCGACCCCATATTCGGCTAATTCATGCATGTCAAATGTTTTGATTTGGACTTCTAAAGGGTGATTCTCTTCACAGTATACTGTTGTGTGTAGAGCTTGATATAAAGTGTCTTTAGGGTTGCTTATGTAATCGTCGAATTGCCCAGGGATGGGGCTCCATTGTTTGTGGACCAGCCCCAATGTTTTATAGCAATCTTCTTCTGAATTGACTAGTATTCTTAGAGCGTACAAATCATAAATCTCATCTATTTCAACATCTCTTTTTGTGGAAGTTTGCTTTCTGAGTTTTTGAAATATCGAGTATATGTTTTTAGGTCGTCCACTTACTTCGCACACAACCTTGGCTGATTCTAACTGCTGAGATATGACTGAAACGATATTGTCGATATATCTCTCTCTTTCTGTCCGCTTGACAGCTAACAGACGAGAAATTTGCTTATATTGGTTTGGGTCGAGATGCTTAAATGCTAAATCGTCAAGTCTCCATTTGATTTCATATATTCCTAATCTGTGGGCCAAAGGGGAATATATGTCCAGAGTTTCCTGTGCTATGCGTTTTTGACTAGGTTCGGGAAGGGCGTCCAGAGTTTCCATGTTGTGGAGCCGATCAGCCAGTTTGATGAGTACTACTCTAACGTCTTCAGCCATAGAAATGAACATTTTCCGTAAGCTCTCAAGGTGAACATCTGTTTCTTCTAGAACATGTTCTTCTGTAGCGTTGGGCAAGTCTAGTTGAGTTAGTTTGGTAACGCCGTCTACCAATTTAGCAACTTCTGGGCCGAAGTTGTTAGATAGCTGTTCTACAGTAACCCCGCAATCTTCTATCACATCATGTAGAAGGGTAGCTTGTAAAGTTTCAGGGTCGAGTCTCAAACTGGCTAGTGTGTGAGCTGCGGCCACAGGGTGAATTATGTAAGGATCGCCAGATTTTCGGAGTTGGCCTTCGTGACTAGTTTCAGCAAAATCAAATGCTTTTTTGATTTTGGCAACCTGCTGTTTGGGCAGGTATTCTATAGCATTTTGTAAAGCGAGAAACTCTTGGCTAGCATTCAACATATTCACTTTCCATTTGGAATGGCTTGATATACGAATATTATATGAAAATGATACTAGTGATTGGAATTAAAGTCTATTAGTGAGAGGAATTTAGACGGTGTTACATTGACACTAGAGATCAAGCATGGATATATTTGAATAAACACTTCGGGAGGGAATGTGGTGCGTGAATGTGATTTATTGGTTATAGGCGCTGGTGTAGCTGGGCTAACTGCTGGCTTGTTTGGGGCGAGGTATGGGTTAAATACCATAGTAACTGATAAGTTGATGCCAGGAGCCCAGATAATTAACGTAGAAAGCATTCAAAATTTTCCGGGTTTCCCAGAAGGTATTTCTGGTGCGGAATTGGGCCCCATAATTCAGCAGCAAGCAATGGGCGCGGGGGCGAAATTTGCATATGAAGAAATCGTAGGGATTGTTCAGTTTCCTGACCATAAAATAGTTACCGGTGTAAGCGAACAATATAAGACTAAAGCGGTGATAATTTCGTCGGGCTCTACGCTGAGATCGTTGGGAGTCCCTGGAGAAGAATTATTTGAAGGTAAAGGTGTTTCTCATTGTGCTTCATGTGACGGGCCGCTATTCATGAAAGAAGAAGTGGCTGTAATAGGCTCTGGGGATTCGGGATTAGAGGAAGCTTTGACCCTTACTGAATATGTGTCAAAGGTGTATTTGATGTGTAGGTCAGAAGATTTAACAGGTCACCGCGCCCTTCAAGATGCGGTCAGAAAAAATTCCCAGATTGAAATTCTTGTAAATACTGAGATAGTAAATATTTATGGTGAAGAATCTGTTAATGGAATAATCACCAAAAATACTAAAACTAATTTACAAAATGATTTTCCTCTGTCGGGTGTTTTTATTTATGTTGGGTTAAACCCCAATTCCGATGCGTATAGAGGTCTCATAAGAATGGATAAAAGTGGCCATATTAATGTTGATTTAGACTTAATGACGTCTGTTCCCGGTGTTTTTGCTGCTGGAGATATCAGAGAGTGTTCATCTTCACAGCTTATTTCTGCTGCAGGAGATGGAGCCACTGCAGCTATAGGGGCATTTAATTTTATTGCAAGAAACAATTGATTTGGAGACAACCTTTTTTGTCCCATTGGGTTTTGTTATACTCATGCGGCAAAAAAATACAATCCAAGGAATGAGGTGTGCATGCCAGCTTACGCGGTTATAGGAGCTCAATGGGGAGATGAAGGGAAAGGCAAGATAGTTGATTTGTTTGCTGAAAAAATGGATTTTGTCGTTCGATATGCTGGAGGCAACAACGCCGGCCATACTGTAAAGAACCCTGCTGGGGATTTCCAATTACACTTGATTCCTTCAGGGATTTGCACTCCGGGGGTCACTAGCATTATAGGGAATGGGGTGGTGATTGATCCGGATGCTTTATTTAATGAGCTCGACTCGCTAAATAAGATGGGCCTAATTAATGAAAATTTATTTCTGAGCGACAGAGCGCATGTAATTATGCCCTATCACATTTTGATAGATTTACTAGAAGAAGAATCAAGAGGAGACGCATCTATTGGTACGACTGGTAGAGGGGTTGGTCCCGCCTATGTGGACAAGATCGGTAGATCAGGAATCCAGATAGGAGACTTGATACGATTAACTACACCGGATAAAGCATCCATAATTCAAAGAATGACTGCTATTTTTGAATCTAAAAATGATGTAATAAATAAGATTTATGGTAAACCACGTTTGGATATACAAGATTTATTTGAGCAATGCATGAAATGGGGAGAGATGCTTCGTCCCTATGTAAGATATACAGAGCAAATGATCAATGAGGCGCTGAGAACTAATCAGAAGGTGTTATTAGAAGGAGCACAAGGGACTCTTCTTGATGTTGATCACGGATCATATCCATATGTCACTTCGTCATCTCCTTCTATTGGTGGTACCTGTACAGGGCTGGGAATCAACACTAAAGAAATTTCACAAATAGTGGGGATTTATAAGGCCTATTGCACGAGAGTAGGTAGCGGGCCAATGCCGACTGAAATGGATAGTGATACTGCTCACAAATTAAGAGAAATTGCTGGCGAATATGGAGTAACTACAGGAAGGGCACGAAGAATAGGATGGTTTGATGGGGTTGCGGGCCGTTATAGTCAGGCAATTAATGGGTTTACGTCAATGGTGATTACAAGATTAGATATATTAGATAAATTTCCGGCTATTAAATATTGTGTGGGTTATGAAATAGATGGAGAAAGGGTAAATCATTTCATCCCCAACGCTTCTTACTTGCAGAAAGTAAGTCCGGTGTATGAAGAATTAAAAGGATGGGAACAATCAACTTATGGGATTACCAAATTAGAAGATTTGCCTAAAGAAGCGAGAATATACCTAGAGAAACTGGAGAGTTTGGTAGGATGCAGGCTAGGGGCTGTTTCTACTGGTCCTAGAAGAGAACAAACAATAATCCTTGACCAAATTAATTAGGAGTCAAAATACAATGTCGGATAATAAATTTGGTATATATTTCAACGCGGACTTAGGCCAAATAGTGCGGATAAACTCACCATATTGGATTCCTGAAGAGCCGGATTGGGTGTTTATTACAGATCGAGTGAATGCTACCTTGATTGAAGTCAGAACCATGATCGAAGAAAAGAAACTTTTTGAATCGATCGGAAGTATACATTGGGGATCTTTACCAGGATCAGAGAATTAATCAAAAGAAATTTATTCGCCCTCGGATAAAACAAGGCCGGTTTCAGGACTATAAAATAGCAGCTAAAATAATTGAACGGAAGCTATTAAAGAAACAAGCTAAATCATGAAAGAAGAAGCAATCAGCATAAGAGAAAGATTAGAAAAACGCGAAGATGAATTGTCTCCGCTCGCGAAGAAGTCCCGCCGTGCAGTTAGAGCGGTTTCTGAAGAGAAAAGTGATGTTAGGACTGAGTTTCAACGAGATAGAGACCGTATCATACACTCGAATTCGTTTAGACGATTAAAGCATAAAACTCAAGTTTTTATAGCACCAAAAGGCGATCATTACGTAACTAGATTAACCCACACACTTGAGGTGTCTCAAATAGGCAGGACCATCGCTCGTGCATTAGGTTTGAATGAAGATTTGGTGGAAGCGATGACTTTAGGTCATGATATTGGACACACCCCATTTGGGCATGCAGGGGAAGACGTATTGAACGAGTTAGTCCCAGGAGGATTTTCTCATGCCTCTCAAAGCATCAGATTAGTAGAAGTACTTGAAAAGAACGGTAAAGGTTTAAATCTTACAGAAGAAACTAAAGAAGGAATTTTGAGACATTCAAAACCCAAAGGTGATTTTTTAAATTCTTATGAAGAGATATCTTTAGAAGCTCAAATATGTAGATTGTCAGACGCAATTGCGTATGTTAACCATGATGTTTTAGACGCTTTACGTTCTGGATGGATTACGCAACAGGATCTTCCAGACAGCACGATTGAGATTTTGGGCGCTTCTCATTCTGAAAGAGTTAATACTCTAGTTACAGACACTATCAAGAAGTCCAGTGCGTCTTTGAGAGCTAATCATATTACCGAAGGAATAGTTATCTCTATGCATGATGAGACGATGAATGCAATGTATGAATTGAGAGACTATATGTTTAAGAATGTTTATTTGCCTGTTGGAAAGAATAAAGAGACTCAAGCAGGTATCGCCATTGTCCGGAATCTATATAATCATTATGTGCATGATGGCAGCGAAATTCCGGGACTCTATAGAGAGAATTCTGATTCGATCGAACGAGCGGCTGCTGATTATGTGTCTGGAATGACTGATAATTATGCTATTTTATTGGCAGAAAAGTTATTTCCAGGTCTGACACAAGATATTTTTAATTCGCTGATATGAAGAAGTTGATACGTAAATGGCTGGAATCTATGGACGTCGTTGCTTCTGTTAAGTGGATACGGCGTGCATCTGTGGTTGGATTTATCGCAGCTGCTTTCAATATAGGTGCTCCGATAGCATCCCTCGGAGGAGAAAACTTCATTCCTATTGGGTGGTTAGTATTTTGTTTCATTGATACTTTGCTGTTAATTGTTTTCTCTGTTGGAGCTTGGAAACGTAGCAGGAAAGCGTGCACAAGTTTATTTATGTATTACACTGCTGTTAAGTTGGGGATGGTATTATTGGGATTTGGGAATCCGAATCCTGGGGCTATAATCCTTAGTGTTGTTTGTGTTTATGTTTTCTTAATGGGGTGGAGAGGGTCAGTCTCGTTCTATAAACTGACCCATCCAGAATATCCAAACTGATTTAGCCTTTAATTTTAGGCATGACTTTATCAGCGAATAGTTGAAGTTGTTCTTTATAAACATCTAGAGGCGTTCCCATTGTGGAACCTAAGTTTAGTCTATCAACACCTGGATATTTTTCGGAGATCTCCAAAATTTTTTCTGCTATTTGTTCTGGTGGTCCACATAACCAGGTTTCATTTTCAATTTGTTTCTCGAGGGTTGGAAGTTCTATTGTTGCGGTACCGCCTCGATTTGCCACAGCGGTGATTTGTTCTTCCGATAGCTGGAGCAATCCTAAGGGAGCTGCAAACTTCATGGCTTCTTCAAAATAAGGCCTTGCTTGTTCTATGGCTTTTTCTTGAGTATCAGCAATAAAGAATCTGAAGCCTAGAGCTATATTTTCTCCGAGTTCTATCTCTTTGCCGTATTTGGCATAGGCTTCTTTGTACATGGTTAATCGTTCTTTAAGAGAGTCTTTGGGGGTTGTGGCGACTAAAGCTTTGATGTCATGTTTTGCCATGAAATCTATGCCTTTAGGGTTTCCACTTACTAAAGGTTGCCATATTTCTACTGGGGTGGATAGAGGCCTAGGTACTAAGCTCAAAGTTTCTAATGTATAACCGCGGTATTCAACAGGGGCGGGAAGGGTGTAATGTTTTCCTTGATGAGAAAACTTGTCATTATTAAAAGCTTTGATAATGATTTCTACTTGTTCCTCAAACAATTCTCGGTTGTCATCTGAATTTTTTAATGGAGCTCCAAACGTTTCCACCTCTCTACTATGATAGCCTCTTCCGACCCCGAAAATTAATCTACCATTACTTAATATGTCTGCAGTAGCGAAGTCTTCGGCAAGTCTTAGTGGGTGCCACATTGGTGCAATATTAAACCCGCATCCAAATTTCAGGTTGGTTGTTTGGGTACTTAGCCATAAATTCAACATAACTAGATTAGGGATGCATTCGAATCCTTCAGGTTGGAAATGATGCTCTGCCATCCAAAACTCGTCGTATCCTGCAGCATCCATTAATTTGGAGATTTCTAGCGCCCATGAAAATGACTGCGATAATTCGTTATTTGAGTATTGACGGTCATTAACAGGTGTGCCAGACAATCCTAGTTCGGTATCTACAATGTGTCCTGCATATGAAGCGCTGATATTTTTGATCATGGTAACTCCTTAATTAGTAATTTTATGCACTAGGTGGCGGTGCAGGGGCGGGGTTATATAATTCCATGCCTATAGTTGATGGAAAAACTCTAGCTATTTCCTCCACTGTCCATCGCTCTTCAGTGGTGATTGTCTTAACAGGCTCTGGTTCGTTTAGCAGAGAGACTAAGCCTCCTGTAACATGGAAAACTCTTCCATTTACATGCTGAGATTGATCGGACGCAAGCCAAGTTACAAAAGGAGCTACGTCTTCTGCTTCTCCTCTTAACGCGGGTGCGGCACCAGTGGTGATACCGCTAGCAGCTCTAAGTTCTCTTGCCTGGTCAGGCACTGTCCCGCTCATGCGAGTATTTGCACTGGGGGATATAGCATTAGCACGGACTCCGTATCGACCCATGTCTCTTGCTAGAACTCGTGTTAACCCGGCAATCCCGTCTTTAGCAGCACCATAGTTAGCTTGTCCAGAATTGCCATATAATCCTGATGTAGAGGAAAACGTGATTATATTACCTGACCGTTGTTGTCTGAATAATATACAAGCATGCTTTACGACGGTGAATGTTCCTTTTAAATGGACAGCTATAACATCGTCCCATTCTTGTTCAGACATATTGAATATCATGCGATCTCGAAGTATTCCTGCACAGGTAACGACTATATCGAGTTTTCCGAATTCGTCGATGGCGGTTTGAACGATTTTCTCGCCACCGTCCATAGTTGCAACGGATTCGGTACATGCAACAGCAGTGCCTCCAGCAGCCTTGATTTCAGCTACTACAGTTTCAGCTATGGATTGATCTTCTCCGGATCCGTCCACATTGACACCAGGGTCTACCACGACTACTTTGGCTCCTTCCTGAGCCATGAGTTGGGCCACACCTTTTCCCACGCCTCTACCGGATCCTGTTACTATTGCTACTTTGTCTTTTAATAAATTTGCCATTAAGAAATCTCCATTCGGTGCGTCGATATTATGAAGCACTCTCTAAGTTTGCAGTTAAATTTTTGGTGAGCGTGTTTAAGGCCATGGGGCTGAGTTGTTCTAAGTCCCATAATCCTTCAGGGTTATAAATTGATGCTTCTGGACGAGGTTGTGACATTAATGATATGTCTTTACCGTAGACTAGGAACGTTTGTCCATTTATATTGTGCGCATAATCTGATGCTAGATAAGCTACGAATGGTGCAATATCGTCAGGGTCTAGATTGCTGAGTTCTTCTGGGTTAGCAAGTCCTGCAACACCACCACGTGCCCGTATTTCATTCGCTGAATCAGGTATTGCGCCTATCATTCTAGTGGTTGCTCTTGGAGCTATGGAGTTGGCGGTTACTCCGTATCGACCCATATCTTTTGCGACAACTTTGGTGAACCCTGCTATTCCTGATTTGGCCGCTCCGTAGTTAGCTTGTCCAGAATTACCTACTAGCCCTGATTGTGAAGAAAATGTAATGATTCTTCCTGACCGTTGTTGTCTGAATAATATACAAGCATGCTTTACGACGGTGAATGTTCCTTTTAAATGGACAGCTATAACATCGTCCCATTCTTGTTCAGACATATTGAATATCATGCGATCTCGAAGTATTCCTGCACAGGTAACGACTATATCGAGTTTTCCGAATTCGTCGATGGCGGTTTGAACGATTTTCTCGCCACCGTCCATAGTTGCAACGGATTCGGTACATGCAACAGCAGTGCCTCCAGCAGCCTTGATTTCAGCTACTACAGTTTCAGCTATGGATTGATCTTCTCCGGATCCGTCCACATTGACACCAGGGTCTACCACGACTACTTTGGCTCCTTCCTGAGCCATGAGTTGGGCCACACCTTTTCCCACGCCTCTACCGGATCCTGTTACTATTGCTACTTTGTCTTTTAGGCTTTCGTTCATATAATTTCCTCTTATTTTATTTCACCGGCAATTCAACGGTTGCGGTGCCAGGCGTGGTTTTTTCTCCTTTAGGGTTTTCTAGCCAAATTTCACAATCGATTAAATGGCTTCCATCTAGAATATATTTGTTGGTTATCACGCCTTTTCCTAGAATGGTGTCTCCTGGGACGTCCATCCCTCTGTACTGGCAGCTTAGTTTTTTAAGTACACCAAGCGGTGAGATCCATTCTGTAATCAGTTGTCCTAAAAAGGCATTTTTTAATGCTCCATGTAATATCGGTCCGGGAAGATTGTTATTTAATGCATAATCTTTATCGTAATGAATTTCATAATAGTCTCCTGAGGCTCCAGCATACATAACCAGCTGCCTAGTAGTAGGGTTTTTTTCTAAAGTTGGTAATTCGTCACCTTGTTGCAAGTCTGACCAATATATTTGTTCTGGCATATTAATCCTCAGGTTTTAATATCTTATAGAGGTGTTTGTTTGCGTAGCTACAATTTGGCTTAACTGATTTTGATATTCAACAACCGTTTTTGTAAATATCATAGTGCCTAGTCGCCCTTCCCTTTCATTAATGTCTAATATGGTTGCAGTGGCCGTGATGCTGTCTCCTGGTCTTACAGGGAAGAAGTATTCCCATTCACTTCCTCCGTCTAATGCGCGATCAAAAGGCATATCGAACGGGAAATCGGCTCTTACTTGCCCTAATGACCTTAGAAAAGTAGGCGGAGCAACGATGCCACCATGCGGTCCAGACCTCGCTACAGTCTCATCAGTCCACAAAGGGTTGGTGTCTCCAATTGCTTGAGCAAATTTAATGATTGCTCCTTGTTCAATATTTAATTTGACGGGTGCACTTTGTTTTCCGATGGTTTCTTTGATCATTTTGTCCGTCAGGAAAGAGTTCGCCATTATCAACCCCTATATAATTGACCTTGTACCAGTCGAAAGTCTACAGTTAAAAATTAATTAATGTCAAGGAAAGACCACCTAGTTTGGAGTTGTAATAACTAAGCTTTGACTAGGATTAATTTTCATGAAAAATAAATTTTCTATTGTTTTGATTTTATTAGTATTGATGGGCATCCCAGATTCGCACTCTCTTGTGGACCCGATACTGGCTCCACATAAATTTAACATCCTTTCTTGGGAATTGAAAAATTTATTTGGCCGATCTTTTCAGCCAGTGACTAATGATTTTTGTTTGAGCCCAACGCATAGACTTTTCGCGTCTCAAGATGAAGGATTGTCAAAAGCTTCTTTGGATGAAACAAATAGGTTTTTTACCCAAATTCTTGAATACGAGATTCGTAAAAATGGATTTGAAACAGTATTTCCTCCGGTAAAATTTATTATTCAATCACCCCCCAAATTGGTCATTTTTTCTCCAAGAGATAAAATCAAGTTAGAACAAACAATTCTACTTAATCCTGAGGTCACTTACGAACAAACAATCGCCCTCGAAGAAATTTTGGAAGTAAAAACGAGAAAATCTGTATTGGTAGAAACTTTAGGAGGTTTAGCTGTTTATCCTAGTATCATTTCGAATACTGATTACGTCCCATATGTATTGAATACAGCTGCGCATGAATGGATTCATCATCGACTCTTTATAAGTCCTTTAGGGAGAAGATATTTTTCAAACGGGTTTATGAAAGAGCTTAATGAGAGCGTTGCTCAATTAGCTGGTAACGAATTAGGGAATAAAGCCTTGTTGGCCATTTCTTGGTGTTCTGAAAATGAAGTAGACCTCATAAAAAATGATGATGCATCAGTCTCTAGAATGGTCCTTCAAAATATCAGAAAGGAGGCAGAAACAATGTTACGGTCGGGAGAAATTAGAGAAGCTGAAGACTACATGGAGAAACAACGATTATTATTGAAAAGAGAAGGATATGATATACGTAAATTAAACCAGGCGTATTTTGCGTTTCATGAGATGTATGGTGATAGTCCTGCATCGATTTCCGACACATACGAACATTTGGTAAATATTAGAGCACAGGTTGGTGATTTGAAATCTTTCATAGAGGTGGTGGGAAGCATAAAAAATGAAAATGATTTTAAGGAATTGGTATTACAGTATTGAGTATCAAGTTATACCCAAGGAGTTTTTTTAGATCGGTCTTTTTGTGAAGACCGTGTGTCTAAATTGTTAACAAAGGCAAGCTGTGCGACTAGATCTTTAAATAATTCTCTGTCTCGTCCACTAAGGACTGCTTGTTCATGGGCTTCAGAAATGGCTACAGGATAGCCATGTCCTCTCTTACATTGATCATAGATTGTAGAATGGTTTAGATTTATTAATTCTTTGTTTGTAGCTACCCATTCGGGGATTTCTATGCGGGCTATTTCATTTCCTGTGTGCATGTAATAGAAATATGTGTGATGGATTCCATAGTGCGATAATGGTATTGATGACTGTGATTTGTATATAGGTGATCTTTCCCCTGGAGTTAAATACAAATCAAATAAATCTTTGTCTAGCAATCCATTAGCATTAGCGCAAGGGATGTTTTGGCTATGGTGGCTGTTGCAATGGTCCCTGCAAAATTCTGAGGATTCAGGGCAGGCAGTTGCTCTTATTGCGTTTATTACCTCTGTTGAGCGCGGCATAGAGATGTATGAACCTATAGTGATTTGATGCTTAAAGGATAATTGTCTGAATTCTTCTAAGCATGCTATCAGCCCTTCTTCTACGAAATGATTTACTGTGAATGATTTGTAGGTTTGTCCGGATAGTCCCCAAAGTATCAAAGAACCGTCAATCAACGCTAAGGTTGGCAAGTTGTTGTTGATTGTTTTTATGTGATTTAAGAGGGTTTGGATTTCAATAATGCTTCTTTCAATACTTAGGAGGTTTCCGGTTAGTAATTCACTCTCATTGATATTATCTGGATTTGATATATACAGATCTTGAGGGTGGATTTTTAAGGAGGGCTCGTTGGATAATTTTGCTTCGGGCTTGGTTCCATAAGAAATATAGCAGGTCCCTGTGTTTATGAGACTGCATGGCACTGGCAGATGGCGATCGATATCAATATGTGAGCCATCAGTTGAAATCACATTCCATGAAGCAGGCATTGTGTGAACTGGATAAGCGCCAATTAGGTGCTCGACCACCTCTGCTTTTAAATAAGGACGGGCATTAGAATATTTTGTTTGATTTATGGCTATTTGGTCATCTATTTGCGATGCATATTCTATAATTGATTTTAAGTTGCTGGTTTGTTTATGTTTCTGAGAGGTATAGCTAAGCATAGAGCTTGCTAATGCGCTAGATATTTTAGGAATATCCAAACTCATAATTCGAGTAACCTTCGGGCGTCCCCTTCTCTTATTGTGATTTTTTGGTTATCTAAATGTTCTAATACAGGAAGTATGTATTTCCTAGAACTGTCGAATAAAGTACGTGCCTCAGCGACTGTAATAGTTTCATTTTCTGTAAGGTAGTTTTTAATTTGTTGTTTCATATTTATATACGCTTCCATATGGAAAAATAAACCTTCAGAGACTTTAACTATTTTCTCTTGCGATAATAATAGCGATTGGATTTCAGGATTAATAGTGAGCTCCGTCGGAGGATTAAAAGGTGACTCGATTAAAGCTGTTAGATATTTTTGGGCCTCTTCTTGGTCTGTACCTTTAAGTAACGGTTCGAATTCGGAGAGCTTAAGGAACCCGCCGTTAGTATCTAAAATTTGGTCGGATACTAATTTGATTAAAATGGCATCGAATGATTGTGCAGATAACCCCAAGAGATTTCGGAATTCTTGGGCTGGAATTCCTTGCCTGAGTGGATGATTAGCATGATATTCATGCAGAATAGCTGAAGAGCGAGACTTTATATTATTCCAATTGTCTGCCGCAAAAATCCATGCAGATGAGATGTTCTTCTCGGAGGTGTTCTCGGAGCTATCACAAATGACAATTTCCGCCGAATCATACATTCCAGAAAGTTCAGCAATGCAATCAGATATATTTATATTTACGAGCTGACAAATATTTTGTGCAGTCATTGCTCCAGTGTTTCTTAGATTTTCTAATATCAATTCTTTGGTGTTTCCCAAATGGATAGTCATAAAACGGCTTAAAATGGCTTCATCAAATCTTTTGTGGTGTCTTACAGGGTGAGGATCTAGCACTTGACCACCTCCTAAAGTATATTCGGATGAGCGGACTATGAACGGATCTCCTTTTAGAGAAGGAAGAGGTGTTTCTAATAAAATTTGGCACCATCCGGTTTCTCCAGGATTTAGTATGGCGCTGTCTAATATTCTGACTCGGCCATTGCTCTCACTTGTGAAGGTATGAAAAGTGATTCCTTGGTTGTTTTTTAAGCTTTGAGGAGACATTTTGGAAATAGATAGTTCTGCATCGATAAGTTTTGTTGTGTTTAGCCATCCGGGAATAGTTAAGGTGTCGCCTCGATTAATTTCTTCAGTGGATATTCCTGAAATATTAACAGCTAGCCGAACTCCTGGGTTTGACTCACTTACTGGTTCACTATGGGACTGTAATCCTCGGATGCGCCCTTTTATCCCACTATTAGCAATTTCCACTTCTTGTGACACATGAAAAGGTCCATCGATTAATGTTCCGGTGACGATTGTTCCAAAACCTGTAATAGAAAAACATCGGTCTATTGGTAATCTCGGAGACTTGAAGCCAGAATTTGGAGATATCTCCAAATTCTGGTCAATTTGGGTCTTTAACTGCTCAATCCCTTTTAATGTGGTTGAAGATACTCTTACAACAGGAGACCCTTGTAAAGTTGTATCTTTCAACATATGTTCGATTTCTTCTTCTACTATTGTGAGCATATCCGGATCTGCGAGATCGCATTTTGTTATGACTATGATGGCGTTTGAAATCTTTAATGTGTCTAGAATGGATAAGTGTTCGATTGTTTGAGGCATTACGCTTTCGTCAGCTGCTACTATTAGGAGCGCTAGATCGATGCTGCCAACACCGCTTAACATGTTTTTTATGAATCGCTCATGGCCAGGGACATCTACTATGCTTACATGTTTTCCTGAAGGGAGGGTTAAGTCTGCAAATCCTAAATCGACAGTCATCGCTCGTGCTTTTTCTTCAGGCAGCCTATCCGGGTCGATATTAGTTAAGGCTTTAACGAGAGAGGATTTGCCATGATCCACGTGTCCAGCAGTTCCTAATACAAACATTATTATTCCTATATGAATTCTTCAAAGATGCGGTTGGCGATAAAGACTTTAGATCTGGGTAATTTTATAGTATCGCCGTCAATTTCTATGAGTTGTTCTTGTTCGAGTTTTTGGAATTCTTCTTTAAATGTTGATTTAATATCTATGTCATAACGGTTATGGTATTGAGCACAGTTTATCCCGTCGGCTAACCGAAGTCCAAGGAATACAAGTTCTGAAGCAATTTGGTTATTACTTAAAACTTCATAGCCGTCGACAATAGGGTTTTCCAAAATTTGATCCAAAGGTTCATTTGGAATGATACTGCCGGATACTGTTTCTATGTATTTAGATGGAGATTTAATATTCCAATACCTAACATTTCCTAAATTGGAATGAGCTCCTGGCCCTATCCCTATATAGGGGTATCTTGTCCAATATGCTAAGTTATGTAGTGATTTTCTATCTTGTTTGCACCAGTTTGATATCTCGTATTGATGGTACCCCTTAGCATCCAAGAACGACTGAGCCCATGAATACATGTCAGCGATTTGATCATCTGTTGGTAGTTTTAACTTGCCTGCCTCAAACATTTTGTAGAAAGGTGTTCCTTCTTCGATGGTCAGGCTATACATTGATATGTGATCTGGGTTGCTGTTTACTAATTTGGTTACAGTTGTTTCCCAATTTGTTTGCGTTTGGTTGGGCAATCCATACATCAAGTCTCCGCTTATATTAGTAAAACCTGCTAATCGGCCATTACTGATGGCTTGTAAGGCCTGAGCATCGGAATGTCTCCTGTTTAATAAAGTGAGCAGTTTAGGTTGTAAAGCCTGCACTCCAATACTTAGTCTGTTTATTCCACTTTCGTATAAGTCGATACATTTAGATTCGTCTAAATCATCAGGGTTAGACTCTAATGTGATTTCAGCATCCTGAAGGATGTTTCCGTATAATCTTATTTGATCCATGATTTGCTGGATTTGCGACTTGGTCATTAATGAAGGAGTACCTCCTCCAAAGAAGATGGTGTTAATTCTTGGGCTATTAAGTGAACAAAGCCAATTTTTTATATCTTCACAGACTGCGTTCACGTAACTTGGCATAAGGTCTTCCATTCCTTGGTATGTATTGAAATCGCAGTATCCGCATTTTGTTTTGCAGAAAGGAATGTGGACATATAAAGATATAGCTGAAGTATTGCCTAAATGAAAGTCCGGTTGCTCAGATGTGGAAGAGCTACTCATCTATCTTTCCTGTGCCATCGACTACATTGTCGGGATTTTCATCTTCGGGTCTTTTGCTGGAAGTCTTTTTGTTTAGCGCTTCATCGATTACTTCTTGAGGTGAAAACCGTATCAGGATAACTGTGCCAATTATAGCAACTATAGCATCATCTAGCATTCCAAAAGGAAGAGAATCAGGTATGAAGAATTTTGTGGGTATTATGATATAGGCAACACACAACCAGCCGATCAGGCGAACAATTATGTTTACTCTCTTATCCCAAAGTAATTTGATTAATAATCTTGCCAACTGTATGAAAGTAGGAATGAATCTAGATAATATTAGAAATAATATGGAAATTCCGAATCTATTCATGGGTTAATCAGTCAATTTAAATTTCTGGATTAATCCAGAATGGAGCTCGTTTTCGTTGAGGCTCTAGTAGGTCGGTATTCGGTTGTGTTAATTGATAGTCCAGCGGGTTAGGGATTGTGTATCCTAATGCTTGGAACACTTCTGTGTTGCTGTAGTATCCGTCATAAGCGAATCGTAATAGAGTGGAGAAAAACGTATTGTTGTTGTTTTCTGTTTCGTTTAATATGTCAATTCTCCCTTGTTCGGGTAATTCGTGAAATGACATTCCATGCTGTTGAATACTAGATATATTGATTTCCTGAAGCCCGTCTAATATTAACTTTTTAGTTTCAGTGGTTCGAATAGTTAGATCATTAATGAGAGGTTCTAAATTCAATTGATTTGCTGCAGGCATGGTTTCATTTCCGGGAATAAGAGTCCCAAGGATGGCATTCAAGGTTTCTGATCGTTCGCTATCAAAGACGGAGTTGTTCATTTGTCGTTCTCCTTAGGTTGATATTATGGGTAGCAAAATATGTGAAGGGTGCTCTTTGGAGTGATAAATATTTTGTTTTGCTGAGAGCATTTGAGTATTTTCTCCTAATTTTGACAAAGTGTTAGGGTTGCGATCAAATCTAGGGAAATTACTACTAGAGATTTCAACTCTAATAGCATGACCTTCTAGGAATACATGGCTGGTTGACCAAAGGTCAATGTTGTATTCATATATTTCGTCGGGGTAAATCCGAGACGGGTATTTTCGTGATGTCCTGAATCTAGCACGGATAATTCCGTCCTGTATATTTTGAGCGTATCCGTTAGGGTGCACATCTACTAGTTTTGCAGTGAAATCAGTGTCATCAGCAGTTGTGGATGCAAATAACTTGACAGATATTGGTCCGGTTACTTCAAGGTCTCGCTTAAGAATTTCAGAAGTGTATACAACCATATCGTTACGGTCTTCTATGGGTCTTTGATCGAAGACGCCGTGTGGAATAATGAGAGTGTTACCCCCTCTAGTCGGGACTGGATTTTTGGGATCATAAATATACGAATCAAATGGCTCAACATCTGAAGGAATCTGACTCATTGTGCCGTCTCCATGCCTACTATTAGCTCTGCCGTCAGAATGAAAATGAAATTTAGTGTACTGAGTTCGTTTTAATGGCCATTCATTTTCGTATCTCCATTGGTTTTTGCCCATTACAAAGATAAGTACAGGAGGATTATTGTTAATTCCAGTATCTTTTTGTTTCATCCAATAATCGAACCAATCAAGTAAGTGTTGGTGTAGCTCAATTGGAGAATCAGGACCGAAGTCAATATCTCCTGCTCCTTTGGTGGTTGGTTGTGTGAATGGTCTTATGTGGGCCCAAGGTCCCACTATTAATTTTTGGTTATTTTGGGCTAATGAATTGCCGCCATTTTGGGAGATTGACTGAAAACCGCTCAAGCATCCTTCTAGGAATATGTCATACCATGCTCCTATATGCATCATTGGAACTTTTATGTTGTTTGCGTTCTTATTTAGATTAATGTCCCACCAGTAAGGTCCATCGAGTTCATTGTCGAAATACTCGGACAAATAAGGAGCAACTTCTTGTAATTTTTCAATCCAATCTCTCAATGGAAGATGGTTGTACCATTCGTCTTTTAAAGGTCTTGCGAAATTGTCTGTGTCTAAAAGCAAGGACTCAAATTCTGGAACCAAGTGCTCTTTACCGGCGCGCTCGAGGGTATTTAAGCCTTTGTGAATTGCATAAGGGATCATCCATCCCCACTCTAAAGCTCCTCCTGTGTGATATACCCAGCTGTCATGAAAGCTAGATGATGCTGACACAGGAGCCATGCATTTAAGATTTGGATGACTAATAGGATTACATGCGAGGGTATATTGTGTTGCTCCTAAGTACGACTGACCAGTAGTTCCAATATTGCCATCGCACCAAGACTGCTTAGATATCCAGTCTATTGTGTCGTATCCGTCGGTCATTTCTTGGAATAAGGGGTTGTAGTCTCCACCAGAATCAAACCTCCCTCGACAGTCTTGGCTTATTACGATGTATCCATTTTTTGGGAAAAACCATAGCGAGTGATCAGGGTCTGATGCATAGCTGTTCTTGCCGTAAGGTCCTCGGTTGATAAGTACAGGAAACTTCCCAGGTGCGTCAGGTCGATATATATCAGCGGCAAGATTAGTGCCGTCACGCATTGGAATTTGGATGTCTAGGTCTCGGACTACTTTGAATTCATTGTTAATAACCATTATGCACTTACACTCTTCAGCCGACTGATATGTTAAGGATAAAGGCTGGGTATTGGCGAGTCAATTATATTCATTGTGCAGTCTAACTTGTAAATAAAATAGCTAACATATAGAATCTGGTGATTCGACAATTGAATGAGAGGTTTTGTGAGTTCAGAAGATACTAACCTGTCCAACCAACGTAGCAACCCGGCTAACATATTTATATTGACTGTTTTATCAATTGGCCATGGAATAACTCATTATTACATGTCTGCGTTTTTGTTCTTGATTCCGTATATCCAGGCATCATTGGGGTTATCTTCTATTCAGGTAGAATTGTTTCATTTTGTTAGGCAGGTCAGTGGAGGCGTTGTCACTATGACAGCAGGCTTCATTATTGATCGCTTTAATAATCGATGGGGATTGATATTAACTGCCTGTTTGATTTTAGCAGCAATTGTATTTGGTGCTTTGGGTGTTTCTAGAACTTATGTATATTTGTTAGTTTTAGCTGCTGTGATGCCATTGCCAGGTCAAATATGGCATATCCCTGCAATTGTTACGATTTCTCAGAGATTTCCTAACAATAGAGGATTTGGTTTATCTATTCATGGTATAGGAGCTCAAGTTGGTTCAACAGCAGGGCCATACATAACTGGTTTATTAATGGTGTTGTTTTTTACTGGGTTAGCATGGGAGCCCTGGAGAGCTGTCACAGTATCCTATGTAATCCCTACATTGGTTATAGCGTTTTTTGTTTGGTTAGCTCTTGGCACTTTAAGTAGCGTTTCTAGAAATCAAGAAGTAGTTGATTTAATGACTCGAGTTAAAAACGCAAAAGTTCTGTTAAAAGACAAAGTGATAATGATATTAGTGCTCGTAATATTTTTACGGAATACAGGTTTCAATTCTCTAATGGTTTGGGTTCCTCTGTATTTAACTGATAGCAAAGTGTACTCAGATAGCTTGGGTTATGGCCCTGCTTTGGCTGGATTTTATTTTTCATTGCTGACTTTAGCTGGTGCATTTTCATCACCGGTATTGGGCTGGTTGTCAGATAGGTATAGTAGGAAAACGGTATTAATCCCTAGTTTGATAATTGCTTCAGTTCTAGTAGGAATGATTCCGTTTGTAGGGGGAGACTCCAAAATAATGCTAGGCATTATTTTTGCATTAACTGGATTGTTTACTTATTCATTAGGACAATTATTACAAGCAGCTGTTCTTGACCAAATTGGAACAGGGAGTGAAGGAGCAACCATGGGGCTAGTTCTAGGGGCTAATAGTATAATCAGTGCTTTTTCTCCGTTCATTGCTGGAAGATTAGTCGTTGCTAATTTTGGAATAAGCAATGTGTTCTTTTACAACATGGCGTTATGGATATTAGCGGTTGTGTTGCTGTTTATGGTTAAGCTTAGAGTTCCTTCAAAGAATTCTTAAAAAAATTATTGATCAAGAGACTTATTTGAGTCCAGTGATCTGATGAAGTCTTTTTTTCTTCGTCAGTCATGTGATGATAGGTTTTATTAAATTGAGGAAAGTACCAAATGTGATTGACCCAGAAAGGGGATATTGGCTCTGAAGGTAAACGATCAGTGATTAGACCTTGAGGACCTGATACTTCCCACGATACCAGCAGTTGATTTGATTGGGCGATGGCTACTGTTTCTACCCAGGAAGCTTGCCGGTCCTCTCCTCTTGCAGATCCAAGTAATTTAATCAGGTGTTGAGCTCTACTGGCGTCTGATGCCCTTTTTCCTGCATTCCGTTTGGTTGTAGTACTATTCCACTCTTCTCCGAGCCAAGGAATGATTAATCCTCCATCGGTACTGAGCACGGGATAACTTGTCTTAGATGACCATAATAGAGCCTTTTGCTCTGCGATTTCAAGATGTGAACCATTTACCTCGGGTGGGTCAAAATTGATATTCAATCTTTGGGGAGTTATTGGATCATGCGGAATTTTTTCGAAAATGAGGGATAGCTCATTTTGTTTGGAGATGTTATTGCTGCCGAGAAGTACATACATGTTCTTAGAATGGGTTGCCTAGAAATGCTACTGCTCTGGTAGCTGAACCATCTCCTCCTTTGAGTTTCAGGGGGAGAGCACTTAAAGTGAATTTGGTGTCGGTTAACAAATGGAGGTTGATAAGATTTTCTATTATCGGGATTCCTGCTCCTAACAGTATCCTGTGTACAGGGAAATCATTTATAGTTGAATTAGGAGTTGGAGGGTGCTTGTCTATTGGGAAGTCTATAGCTACAGCTTTCGTTTTTTGATCCACTAAAAAAGTTGCCGCTTCGTTGCTTAGATACGGGCCTTCTGAATAATAGTTTGATTTTCCAGAGTTTGACGATGTCCATCCAGTAAATAAAACCACAATGTCATCGCCATTTATAAACCTCCCGTTTAGAGATGTTTGCAAATGTTCTAATGTAATACCGGTCTTGGGCCTCCATGTTTCTCTCAGATCAAGTAGAAGCCCAGGCCCTATGAATTTTTCCAGAGCAACGTTTTCCAGTGTTTCCCCTGATTCTATAAAGTGATATGGAGCATCTACATGAGTCCCTATATGAGTAGGAAGAGTTAATTTAGTGTTTGATCGAGCATGGCTTAGATGGGTTTGTAAAGGAGTTGTTTCCACTCCGATCAAGCCAGGTACAGGAGTGATTTCGTTGCCTCCCAATAGCAATGTTAGGTCAATAATTTTATTAATCATTGATACTCATGTTAAATAATTGCTCGTAAGCTAGAGCCCAGGGGGGTCGCAAAAAGCCTAATGCACGTACATCTTCAAGCCATCCGCCTAAGGGAGAATACCATGTGTATGCTGTTCCCCCTGTTAATTTGCAGAGACGGTTCAGTATTGAGTCTGCCAGATTGGCTACTGCTTCTTTCAGCATCAAGGAATTATACCTGTCTGATGTTCCGTTATCTAACGTCAATAAAGTAGTCTGCATGGCTTGATTAATCAGCCAGTATTCCTGTTCTGCTTGTGTCCAGTTAATCTCTTGAAATGCTTTTAACCTGGGTGAGGTTGCTAATATTTTTTGAAGGTTTGCCTTGCAGTGAGCCATTGCAGAGTCAACAACTCCCGTTATTACTGATGTAAACGCTACAGGGCCTAAGCCTCCATTAGCAGCCATTAATTCTGTGGAATGGCCTGGCCATGCTATGCGAGTAGCGGGAAAGTCAGTAAACGTGAAGGCATGACTGTTTGTGGATCTCATGCCTCGCCCTCTCCAGGGGTTATCAAGTTGTATGCCTTGGGAACCATCCCAGGGTATATCTTTCACTTTTATGAAGAATATATCAGGTGTTTCTTCACCTTCAGGAACTGCTCGGGTTGTCATATAAGATGTTCTTCCGGAGCCACTCCCAAAATGTTTTTTCCCGGTCATAAAATATTTTAATCCGGAGTCTAGCTTGGTTGCGGTTTTTGTTAATCCGGAATCTCCCCCGCTTCCGGGTTCAGAGACTATGGTTCCCCACCAACTCCCTTCAATTACGGTTTGGAAAACTTCTGCTTTTTGTGCTTTCCATTGTTCTCGATAAGTGTCTGGAACATCTCCGACCCTCCATGGGGATAAAACGCCTTGATGCATAGTACTAGATAATGCGACCGAAGGATCCCCTGATGCTAAGATTCTCAGGATCTCGCATATAGAACTGCCGGTGTTTTGTAGGTTTTCCCACAATCCTCCAAATTCTCGTGGCACCCCAAGCAAGGGAATATTTATGTCCTTTAGCTGATTGTAGTCATCTTCTTGGAGTTCTATCCTTTGTTGTCTTTCTGTCACTTGGGTTTGCCAATGCGCTGCTACTTGTTTTGCGTTTTCTTTGACTGTTTGAATATCCATGATGTTCACCTTTAATTTATAGATTCAAGTGTATGATCTTCCAATATCCATTGCTGTAATCCACCTTCAAGTATGGAAACATTATGATACCCGTCATCAAGTAGTTGCTTCGCTATTTCGGGGGATTGGCTGTTATCGGTATCGTAAATTACCAGTTTAGTTGTTTTAGACGGCGCAATAGTGTTCGTATTCCGGAGGATGTGTTCCGGAGTGATTGATACAGAATTTTTTATATGGCCTTTTTGATATTCATATGATGTTCTTATGTCTATCAACATGAAATTAGGAGTATTCTTAATTAGATATGATAGCCAGGTCGGAGATATATTTGTATACATAGACAAAACCTTTGAATATGATATGTGGATTTTATACTAAGTGCAAAAATAATGAAATTGGCACATGCTATCCTAGAAACCATTGCAAATTGATATAATTATTATAGATTAACGACTAGAGAAGAGAAACAATTGGAAGATCAACAGTTTGTGACCGAACTAAAACAGAAAATAGAAAAATTGACCGGTAAATCAGTAGAACTGCGAATAAATGAAGATAATCCGTCAGATATCAGTGTGGATTTAGAAGGACCGG
Source organism: uncultured Dehalococcoidia bacterium (assembly GCA_964343075.1). GTDB lineage: Bacteria > Chloroflexota > Dehalococcoidia > Lucifugimonadales > UBA3495 > UBA2588. The sequence goes on from CAYFGT010000008.1 coordinate 39,923, forward strand.
TTCCGGTAGTCAATATGGGAAGTCATATTTATGAATATTCTGGGTTTGCTCGTATGTGCGTCGAATATTCAGTTGCTTCCATCAGAAAAGAAAGACCGATTAATGTTTTGGAATTCCATGTGATGCTGGGACGGAATTAATGGACGCACAAGAATTCAAAGAACCTTCGTCTGAATTTAAACCCTGGTACTATCAAGACTGGTTTTTATTTCCGGCATTTGTGTTTTGGCCATTAGGACCTGTTTTGACGATACGTTCACCATGGCATAATGGGTTTATAAGTGGAACGATATCTTGGGCTCTCCTATTTACTGGTGTGTATTTGCTTATATACCAACCATTGATACGAGGAGAAGGAATTGTTTCCCTTCAAACTTCTATCACAATTATGATCCCTGGGATCATATTAACTCCAATTACTCAATTCCACTGGATTTTCACGCAAAAGCCTAAAATAACAAGGAATAATTCATTATCTTCTATAGAAGCCACACAAAGATTTAGTGAGGATAAGCCTAGGTCTAGAAGAGCCCAAAACAGGAGACGTAAGCGCTAAGTTATAGTGTGAACTTTTACGTTAGCAATGGCTGTTTCATTAATTACTCCATCGTCAGATTCTATATTGATTTTGATGGTTAATTCATTATTGTGAGGTACTTTGTCTGAGATTGTTGCAGATAATGATAGATTGGAATTTATGGGTATGGCTTGAGACAAATTAAGCTTTACCCAGTCTAGATTTTCTGTTTGGTTCTTAATGGGAATAGTTTTGGATATGGTTTCGTGAATAAAGAGTTTAATGTCATCTTGTTCGAAATTTTCTTTTTGCGTCTCGTTGTTTAGGATGAACCATTTAATTAAGACTGGCAATTCGTCTCCAACGCTAACGTTATCATAACTAAATGTTTTTCCCCATAATCTTGCCATAGCAGTATAATTTTGCTCTCACTTTAATTTTTGTTGTCTAAAAATTATATAATAGTAAGCTCTTAGATTAATACAGTGAATTATTACAGGAGAATGTAGGATGCCGGATAGAAATGAATATAATTCAGCGATGGTTGTAGTTGCGCATGCTGATGACGCTGAATGGGGATGTAGCGGGACGGTAGCTAAGTGGTGCAGAGAAGGCTGGGAAGTTACTTATGTGCTGTGTACCGACGGAAGTAAAGGGAATGACGATCCCTCTATGACAAGTCAGAAATTAATAGAAACCAGGAAAACTGAACAGTTACAAGCTGCAAAAATCTTGGGTCTGAAAGAAGTGGTTTTTTTAGGATATGAAGACTCGGTTTTAGAGCCTTCTATAGAATTGAGAAAAGACATCACAATACAAATTCGAAAGCATAAGCCTGACATACTTATATGCATGTACCCAATGAGGAAAATGACAGGAAATGGTTATATTGGTCATCCTGACCACATAGCCTCAGGCGAAGCAGCTATGGCTGCAGTGTTTCCAACGGCTAGAGACAGACTGACTTTCCCTGATTTGATTGAGCAAGGATTAGAGCCTCATAAAGTTCGAGAATTGTGGGTCATGGGATCGGATTTAGCACAAGAATATGTTGATGTTACTAATACCATGGAAATAGCGATTCAAGCTTTACAACAGCATGCCAGTCAAATAGAAGATATGGATGCAGTGGCAACCCATATGAGAGAGTGGAGATCAAAAAACGGAGAATCTGTTAATATGCGTTATGCGGAAAAGTTTCATGCTTTTGATCTTTCGTAACTGATTTGTAGGAGATTTTGATATGAAAATTATTGGTTTTGAGGTTAATTCTGTGAGAATTCAGGCGGACAAACCATTGGTGGAAGGAGTCAAAGGGAGTGATGCCACTAGAGGATTTGTTACTCTTGAATTACATACTGATGAAGGAATTACTGGAGTAGGAGTATCTTTCATTCCGGGGAATGTGAGTAATCCGTTATATCCAGCGTTGAAATTATCGGTTGAGAATTTAGCAGAATTATTGATCAATGAAGATCCATTGCAAATAGAAAATCTAATCGCCAAATTGATGTCTGCGTCTACAGGATCAGGGCCAGGAGGGATATTGAATATTGCGATGGCTTCCATAGACACTGCTTTATGGGATATTAAAGGCAAAGCTTTAAATCAGTCAGTTTCTTCATTGCTTGGTGGTTATAGGACCAGCATGAACACGTACGCCAGTGGGCAACTTGGAAGAGAAAGAAATTTAGAGGATTTAGAATACATTGCTCCAAGATTGGTTGAGCAAGGATTCACTCAAATGAAAACACAAATGGGCGGAGAATCTACAGTGTCCGCTGAGATTGACAGAATGAAAATCTTGCGACAAGTATTACCGCAAGATATTGATCTTATGTGCGATATCAATCAATTATGGGATGTGAATCAAGCTATACAAATAGGATCGCGAGTTGAAGAGTATCAATTGTTTTGGTTAGAAGATGTAGTCGCTTGCGAAGATTATCAAGGTTTAGCAAGAGTAGCGGATGCTTTGGTTACGCCAGTCTGTGCGGGAGAATATGTTTATGGAATTAGACCTTTTAGACATATGATAGAAAACAGATCTATTGATATTGTGATGATTGATTTAATGAGGGTTGGGGGAATTACTCAATTCATGAAAGTTGCTCACATGGCTGAAGCCTTTAATTTGCCAGTAGTTAGCCACTTAATACCGGAGGTGCAGGTGCACACCATGACGGCTATTCCAAATGGTTTGACGGTTGAGTATATGCCGTGGTCATTACAATTGTTTAATGAAACCCCAGAGGTTAAGAATGGCCAGATTATTGTCCCGGATAAACCAGGCCTGGGTCTAGAATTTAATCGAGATGTGATCAATAAATTCAAAGAATGAGGTGTTTAAATGTCTGTACTGCAATTGAGAACTTATACTATTAACAAAGGAATGATGGATTCCTTCATCAGTTTGTTTCATGAACATATAAAGCCAGTGCATGAACGCTTAGGTATTCCAGTTCAAGGAACTTGGGTTAACTTAGATAGAAATGAGTTTATCTGGATGCGCAAATTTGACGATATTGATTCGATTCCTGGAAAGGAACAGGCTTATTTTGATTCCCCAGAAAGAACAAATTTAGGTGATTTGCCGCCAAGCCACATTGCTAAGATGGAAGTGAAAATTATCGAAGCGGTAGAGGTGTAGCTACACTTCTTTATACATCAATATGTGTTCGATATTTTCATCTAGAAAGATGTCTCCGGTAGCTGTATACCCGTTTACCTCATAAAAATTTTGAACATACACCTGTGCATGTAACACAATCCTTGTGATTCCTGCGGTTTTTGCTGTGTCTTCCAATAGGTCCAGTATTTTAGTTCCGGTACATGAACGTCTCCATTCAGGTAGTACCGCCATGCGTCCAATTTGAGCTTCAGTATCTGAAATGTGGATCATCCTGCCAGTACCAACGGGCTTGGTTTCTACGAATGCAATCGCATGTACACATGTTTCATCATATCCATCTATTTCATGTGTTATATCTACGCCTTGCTCGCCAACAAATACTTGAGTTCGGATGTCAAAACAGCTTTCTTTTTCTGTTTGAGTCTCTACTAATTTAACTTTTATGTTGCCTCTTGGTTTAGAAGTCATTTGCCACCTAAGCTGGATCAATTGTCTTTTAGAATTTTGATAGGTGCGAAACTGTGTAATAATTTTTTGGTGCCTGAACCATTAGAGAACTGAATTGTTAATTCAAAATCCTCGTTTATAGCTATTACATCTAACACAATCCCTTCTCCAAAAGTGTTATGGGATATTGATTGCCCGATGTGAGGCAATGGTTTTGAGGTTGACTGCTCTACCTTTTTACCATTCTTAGTAATGACTCGAGCTGTGTTAACTGGCTTTACATGGGGAATTTGTTTGTTAGTTTCAAGTCCTTCAATAAACCTTGATTTGATACTGGGTCCGTACTGCCCCATCAATCCTCTACGAAATGCATGAGTCAAATACAATAATCTTTCTGCACGAGTAACACCTACGTAACACAGTCTACGTTCCTCTTCGATCTGGAAATGGTCATCGAAAGATCTACTGTGAGGTAATAAACCTTCTTCTAAGCCTATTAAAAACACGACAGGAAATTCCAACCCTTTTGATTGGTGTAAGGTTATTAATGTTAAACAGTCGTCCGATTCATCGTATGAATCGATGTCATTAATCAAAGCTAATCTGTCTAATAATGCTGTTAGACCTTCCATGGCATTTTGTGTGTTGAATTCTCTTGCTGTTTCTCTGAATTCCAGGACATTTTCCCAGCGCTCTTGAGCTTTATCGGAAGATTCTAATATCGAAGATTGAAGTCCACTGATTTCGAGGACTTGGTCTATAAGTTCAATCAAAGGAATGGAAGCAGATTCTTCTGTGAGCTGCTTAATTATTTCGTGGAAATCACAGAGTAGTTTGCTAGATCTAGCGTTAAACATCGTGGGGATTGAACCGTGCTGAGTGACTGACGCATGTAACTTTTTTAATGCGTCTGACATGGAGGACTCTTGGTTCACGCTGTAGTCTTTTAATGACTCAATGGTTTTTTTCCCAATGCCTCTACCGGGATTACTGATTGCCCTTACTAAGCTAATATCATCGGCAGGATTGCTTATGACAGATAGGTAGGAGAGCAGATCTTTAATTTCTTTACGTTGGTAGAATTGGATTCCTCCAACAATTCGGTATTTAACGCTTGATTTCAAACATGCTTCTTCGATTACTCTGGATTGAGCGTTGACGCGGTACATTACGGCGATGTCTTTAAGTTTATATTTCGCGTGCCTCCCTGAAGTAAGCTGTTTGGCTTCTGTGATAACAAATTCGGCTTCATCTAGCCCATCAAAAGCCTCATGGGATATCACCGGTGAACCTTCAGGATTTTTTGTGAAAATTTCGTTGTCAAGATTTAATTCATTTGTAGTTATAATGTTCCGCGCGGTTTTTAGTATATTAGGAGTGGATCTGTAATTTTGGTTGATAGATATAACCTTGGCAGAGGGAAAGTCATCTTGAAAGTTTAAAATATTTTTGATGTCTGCGTTTCTCCACGAGTAGATTGACTGATTAGGATCCCCCACAACCGTTAAATTTTGATGGTCGTGTACCAGTAATTTTGTCAATTTGTATTGTGATGCGTTAGTATCTTGGAATTCATCAATCATTACTTGCTGGTAATTGTAATTGTAGGACTCCCTGATACTTATGTTGTTAGATAAAAGATCTACTGCCTTGAATATCAAGTCGTCAAAGTCTGCTGCGTTGTTCCGCTGTAGTAATTCCTCGTATTTGCTATATATGGTGGCCGCTAATTCTTCAAAATAAGTTTCTGCGTTTTGAGCCATCATTCGTGCATCGTTGCCGGATGCTTTTGATTTGGAGATTAGATTTTGGATTGAGCGAGGATTGGTTTGTTTGGTATCAACTTCAGCTATAGCCATGGATTCTTTTATTGCTGACAATTGGTCGTCTGAGTCGTAAATGGTGTAATTTCTGTCTAATCCCACATACGTACCGTGGGTTCGCAACAGTCTTGCACAAAAAGAATGGAATGTACTCGAAGTGATTCTTTCTTGATTTGTTACATTCATCTGTCCAATTCTACTTTTTAATTCGCTAGCTGCTTTATTCGTGAATGTGACTGCTAATACAGAGGCTTTGTTTAGATGTCCATTAAGCAAGAGATGTGCTGCTCTATGTGTGATTACGCGAGTTTTGCCGCTGCCTGGCCCAGCAATTATTAGCATGGGTCCATTAGTATGTAAGACCGCTTGTTGTTGCTCTGCGTTGAGGGATTGAAGTAAAGATTCAGAGGAAACTACCATGTTTTTATTATAGCATGAAGGGATTTTTTAAAGGTTTGATTACAGTCACTTGGATGATATAATTTTTGTTCAAATCAACCTATTACTAAAGGCTACAATTAGGAGCGTATTCAGTGGCATTAAATACATTCAATTTGAGAACTCCGGGGCCAACCCCTTTACCCGATCCAGTATTAGAAGCGTTAACCAGTCCTATGATTAACCACAGAGGACCAGAATTTAAGGAACTGCTGGACGATACTACTGACAAAATGAAGCAGGTTTTCATGACCACTAATGATGTTTTTATATTAACTTCATCAGGTACAGGGGCTTTGGAAGCTTCCATAGTTAATACTCTTTCTCCTGGGGATAAAGTAATTGCATGTAGTGCTGGATCATTCGGTGATAGATATGTTGAAATAGCTAAAATTTATGGAGCTGAAGTAATTGAGATTAATGCAGAATGGGGAGATCCTGTCTCTCCGGATGTAGTGGCTCAATCGATTGCAGAACATCCAGATGTTAAGGCTGTAATCATAACGCATAATGAAACTTCTACCGGCGTGACTCATGATTTAGAAGGGATATGTAAGATGGTCAAGTCTGGTAGTGATGCGCTGATATTAGTAGATGCAGTTAGTAGCTTGGGTTCAATCCCGTTGCCAGTAGATGGATGGGGTTGTGACGTGGTCTCTACAGGTTCACAAAAGTCATTTATGATCCCTCCTGGGCTCGCGTTTATTAGCTTTAGTGATAAAGCATGGAAGGCTTACGAGACTGCTTCTATGCCTAAATCTTATTTTGATTTGGGTGCTGCTAAGAAGTCCCTTCAACAAGGTCAGACCCCTTGGACTCCGAATATTTCATTATTCTATGCATTAGACATAGCATTAGATATGATGCTCGAAGAAGGAATGGAAAATATATTCATCAGACAATCCGATGTGGCAGAATATACTAGAATTAGCATGAAAGAATTAGGGTTTAAATTGCTTTCTACTGATGAAAGCAGAGCATCAGATACCGTCACTGCTGTGCACATACCTGAAGAACTAGATTCTGCAAAATTCATGAAAGAAATGAAAGATACAGAAAAAATTGTTCTTGCTGGCGGTCAAGGTAAACTCAGTGGGAAAATTTTCAGAGTAGGGCACTTAGGCTCAGTTATTAAGACAGATATTGAAGAAGTCGTAGATGCTATGAAAAGAGTATTGCCATCATTAGGTTATATTAAACAGTAATTTTTAGTACTGATAAGCGTTATCTGTGGACGATTTGCACATCTACAGATTAATTGCCCATGTTGATTGGATGGAATATTAGTCCGGTGGGAATCTTAGGGTAAAAAAAAGTTGATTTAGGTGGCATATTAGTATCTGATAAGGCTACTTGCTCAAAGGCTTCTTTGGGGAAAGAGCCAAAGAATACTCCAACAGATTTGGCATATGTATCATCGAATATCATATCATCGCGTGTTGCTTGGTAGAGATCATGTGTGTAACGGAGTTCACAATCAGGATAGGACATTAATATCGGGTCTACTACCTGAGTTTGGAGAATCCACGCATCAGAGTTTGCTAATGGGCCTGAGGAAGTTGGTATCTTATTGATGTCAATAGTGTAAGTTCGAAGCTTTCCTGTATCGATTGTGCAAATAGTATGGATTGAATCGGTCTCGGTTTCTATTAGATGGGGAATGTCATCCTTCGGAATGCCGTCTAGACTAGAGTCTGAATAGTCGCCAGAAATGCTCAATAATTTATCGTGAAGCATTCCGATAAATTCAGAATTAACGTTATCAATTATTCTATGATAGGGTAGAATTTGAAGCCCTGGATCTTCGAGATCCATTAATACTGTCATTATATGTTTCGATTCAAAAGTGGGATGTGGCATATTCTGGATTTTTAAGGCCGCTTGATACCTATGGTGACCATCAGCTATATAAATTTTAGAGTCAGATAGGGTATTTTGTATGGAATTTATGTCGTCTTGATGGGAGATTGTCCATATGTCTATGTGGTCAGAATCTGAAAATTCTGATTCTGGTATGTTGACATGAAAGTCGGGGGGAGTTAGTAAGATTCTTTGAATGATTTCAGGAATTGCGGTTGATGAGTTTTTGAATGCGGCTAGTATGGGGCTAAATTGTATACCCGTGGTTTTGAGTAATTGAATTCTATCGTTGACGATTGGTAGGTAAGTATTTTCGTGCCCGATAATATTATTTAATGAATAGTCTTCCACGCGTAACATGCCTATGAGTCCAGTAACGGAAAAAGTGTTTCGGTTCAGTCCGTAGGTAAATTTAATCAGATGGTACACAGGTAAGCTGTCTCTTACTATTACCCCATCCTTTAACCACTTGTTAAATGTCTCTTTGGAGTCAATGTATTTATTGCTGCTTTCATCATTTAAGGCTGAGGTTCCTTCGAGCCAAACAGCATTCTGAGGGCTTTTATTCTCTAACTCTTTCTTAAGTGATGAGGATATAAGGTCGAATGGCGGACATATAAGATCATCGATAGAATGAACTTTTTGTAGGTTATATTTGAGTCCTCTGAATGGTGAAAAGCGTGTCATAGATACCTGATTATAACGATTATGGTATTGGTAGTTCAACATTTTTGTTTTAAATTGACTTATTGGTATAATTGGCTCAAATATAAAGTACGTCATTCAAATGGACGTTAATAAAATAAATAAGTGAAACGCATGACAGAATTGATTAATGAAATTCCTGGAGGGAATATTGCAACTCCTAAAGGTTTCAGTACAGGAGCTACTTTTGCGGGACTAAAAACATTTGCAGAAGATAAACTCGATTTGGGTTTGATTGTATCCCAGGAGCAATGTGCTGCTGCCGGAGTATTTACTACCAGCGCAATAAGATCACCTTCGGTTGATGTTACTTCTGAGTATATTCAGAATGGTAGTGCCAGATGTATTTTTGTGAATGCGGGCATTGCTAACGCTTGTGTAGGTGAACAGGGGTTCTTAGATGCCAGAGAGATTGCTAGGCAAGTATCTGAAAAAATTGGGTGTGCTATAGAAGATGTTTTGATATGTAGCACAGGAGTGATTGGTGTTGAGTTGCCTATGTCGCTAATAACCACAGGTCTCGGGAAAATTGTATTGGAGGATACCTCTGGGTCACAAGTAGCTAGAGCAATGATGACAACCGATACAAGACCTAAAGAAATTGCAGTTTCTCTAGAAATTGCAGGTAAAACCATAACGATAGCGGGAGTTGCCAAAGGCTCAGGTATGATTCATCCCAACATGGCTACCATGCTGTCGTTTATAACTACGGATGCTTCGGTGAACAAAGATTTCTTAAAACAAGTATTATCCGAAGTTTGTGATGACACGTTCAACATGTTGTCTGTTGACGGAGATACAAGCACGAATGACACTGTCCTCGTATTAGCAAATGGAGCTTCAGGGAGTCCCGAAATAGATAAAGACTCAAAAGATGCTGCAGTGTTTGTAGAAGGATTGCGATATGTATGTACTGACCTTGTCAGAAAATTAGCTTCGGATGGCGAAGGGGCGTCAACATTAATTACCGTAGATGTATGTGGAGCTGCTAGTAAGCAAGATGCTCGGAAAGCAGCAAAGACTGTAGTGGCTTCTAATCTGGTTAAATCTGCTGTATATGGAGCGGATCCGAATTGGGGCAGGATTCTTATGGCTCTAGGGATGAGCGATGTGACGGTTAATGAGCAATCTATAGATCTTTTTGTGAACGGGGTGTGTATTATGGAATCTGGTAAATCCATCCCGTTCTTCAAAGATGCTGTCGTCGCTCTAATGCAAGAACCTGAGGTTAATTTTAGGCTACAGCTTAATTTAGGTGAATTCAATGCTACTGCTTGGGGTTGCGATTTAACTGAACAATACGTGATTATTAACAGTGCTTATACTACGTAAGTGAACTGATTAAAAACACCTGATTATGGAGCGATTGTGTCAGATATTGATTTGGTAGTTAAAATCGGCGGCAGTACTTTGGGGAGCCATGACACTACCATTAAAGATTTAATTGAGTTGCAGCAACAAGGGTATAAGATCGTTGTAGTGCACGGAGGTGGTAATGTTATCTCGGAATGGATGAGTAAACAAAATTTATCTCCGGTGTTCAAAGACGGGTTACGGGTTACTGATCGCCCTAGTTTGGATATTGTGGTGGCAGTTTTAACAGGACTGATCAACAAAGAAATGGTTTCATTGGTTAATAGGCTAGGCGGAAAGAGTCTAGGAATAAGTGGGGTTGATGGAGGAATTCTTGAAGCGATTATTCCAAACCCTGATCTTGGATATGTTGGTAAAGTTATTAAGGTGAATGATGAACCTCTAAGAACGGTTCTAGAAATGGGATATATGCCAATGTTATCTCCTGTAGGTGTCCACACTGATGATGGATCAGAGAACTCAGGAATTCCACTGAATATAAATGGAGATACTTCAGCTGGAGAGATAGCGAAGGCTTTGGCTCCTGAAAGATTGGTTTTTTTGACCGATGTGCCAGGAATAATGGATAATAATGGCCGAGTGATTCCGAGAATGAATTTAGGCATTGCTAATAACTTGATTAATTCAGGTGTGATAAAGGGGGGTATGATACCTAAATTAGGTGCATGTATAACGGCCCTCGATAATGTTAAATATGCTGATATTATTGATGGCAGGACCCCTAATTCTTTGATGGACTGCGTGAACGATAAAAGGATCGGTACTCGGATATTGGGCAATGTTTAGCCGAAGTTTAGGCAGTGGCTTTAGTAAACCCAAACAAGATGTTGCAAGAGAGGATACATGAATAATTCTGAATGGATAGCAATAGAAAACAAATATTATGCGCAAACTGTAAGGCGACAGCCGGTTGTTATTGAGAAAGGTTTGGGATCTAGGGTATGGGATGCCGATGGTAAAGAATACTTGGATTTTGTTGCAGGCTGGGCTGTTGACAATTTAGGGCATTCAAATCCTGTAATCTCTCAAGCTATTAAAGACCAGGCTGATACTTTGTTACAGACGTCCAATCAATTTTATACGATTCCACAGCTAAAGTTAGCAGAGCTTCTTATAGAGAATAGCGCTTTGGACAAAGTTTTCTTTGGAAATAGTGGAGCTGAGGCTAATGAAGGGGCAATCAAATTGGCTCGTAGATACGGAATGCTTAATAGAGATGGTGCATATGAGATTATTACGGCATTGAATTCGTTTCATGGTAGAACATTAGGCACAGTAGCTGCTACGGGACAGCCTCATTACCAAGAAAATTTTGCACCATTGTTGCCCGGTTTTGTGCATGTTGATTACAACGATGTTGACGGAATTATTAATGCCACGACTGATAAGACAGCAGCTATTATGCTGGAACCGGTTCAAGGTGAAGGAGGAGTGATAATTCCATCAGACGATTACCTTCCAAGAGTGAGAGAATGGTGTGATAAGAACAATATTTTACTTATTTTAGATGAAGTTCAGACAGGTATTGGACGGCTTGGGAGTTTGTTTGGATATCAGGAATATGGTATTGAACCGGATGTTATGACATTAGCAAAAGGACTAGGATTTGGGCTGCCTATAGGTGCATTTTTGTCTAAAGAATATTGTATGGCTCTAGTTCCTGGTGATCATGGATCCACGTTTGGAGGTAATGCTTTAACCACTGCTGTAGCTTTTGCTGGTACTGATCATTTAATCAGCAGTGGAGTGTTACAAAATGTCAAAGAGATGGAAATTTATTTCATGAATGGATTGAATCAATTAAAAGAAAAATATGGGTTTATCAGTGAAGTCAGAGGGAAAGGGTTGCTAATTGCGATGGAATTTGATCAAGATCTATCAGCACAAATGATCACTGAATGTAACACTGCAGGCTTATTGTTGAACGCGCCACGACCTAACGCGATTAGATTTATGCCACCGTTGAACATAACATCTGAAGAAGTTGATGAGTGTATAGCAAAACTAGACTCTGTTTTGAGCGGTATATAGAGGCATTATGAAGAATAAAATTGTACTGGCATATAGTGGAGGCTTAGATACGTCTGTAGCGGTTCCTTGGTTAAAAGAAAATTATGATGCAGAAGTGGTAACAGTCACTATTGACCTTGGGATGGTCGATCTGGATTCGATAAAACAACGTGCAATAGAGGTTGGCGCGGATAAAGCGGTAACTATTGACGCAAAATCTCCATTAGTTGATCAGTATATATGGCCTGCTTTGAAAGCAGGGGCGGTTTATGAAGAAGAATACCCTTTAGCGACTGCTTTGGGGAGGCCTTTGATTGCTAAGTGCTTGGTTGATGTCGCCAAAGAAGAAGGAGCATATGCTATAGCTCATGGATGTACTGGCAAAGGGAACGATCAAGTAAGAATAGAAGTCAGTGCAGCAGCTTTGATGCCACAGGTCAAATTAATAGCTCCCATCCGTGATTGGGGCATGAGTAGAGCCGATGAAATCGAATATGCCAATGAAAGAAGCTTGCCTATCAACGTTAAAGATAGCAGATTCTCAGTAGATGAAAATCTGTGGGGTCGGAGTGCAGAAGCGGGCGAGCTTGAAGATCCAGGATTGGAACCTCCTGAAGAAGCCTTTACTTGGACTACCTCTCCGGAAAATTCAGTTACTCAAAAAGAATATTTGGAAATTGAGTTTGAAAAAGGGATTCCAGTTGCCGTGAATGGTAATCAAATGGATGGGGTCGAACTTATAGTTGTACTGAATGAAATTGCAGGTAAGCATGGAGTTGGACGAATTGATCATGTGGAAAACAGGCTGGTCGGAATTAAGTCTCGAGAAATATATGAATCACCTGCAGGCATAGTGCTTCATATGGCCCATAAAGCCTTGGAAGATTTGACCTTGAGCCGAGATCAAGCTAGATTTAAACATAATGTGTCCCGAGAATATTCAGAGATTGTATATAATGGCTTGTGGTTTAGTAGGCACAGGATCAACTTAGATCATTATATAGACAGCACACAACAATATGTATCAGGTAAGGTGCAGGTCTCATTGTACAAAGGAAAATGTACAGTGACAGGAAGGGAAAGTGGTTATGGTCTTTATTCCAAAGCCTTAGCTACTTATGATAGAGATGATGAATTTGACCATAAGTCTGCCGAAGGATTTATCAATATATTTGGTTTGTCTCTAAGGACAGAAAACGTAAAAGAATAAAGAATAATTAGATGCAAGAGGGAAGGTTTAATAATGGGGATCGCTAGCAGAATGAGTTTGCTTGGAACAGAAACCGCATTCGAGGTTCTGATGAAGGCTAGAAATTTAGAAGCTCAAGGTAAAGAAATAGTACATCTTGAAATTGGCGAACCTGATTTTGACACACCTCGTCATATAGTTGATGCAGGTGTCCAAGCGTTACAGGATGGCTTCACTCATTATGGACCTACCCCAGGGTTACCGCAATTGAGAGAAGCGATTTCAGCCAACAGTGAAAAAGTTAGAGGTATCACCACTGACCCTAATACTGTTGTAGTTACTCCTGGAGCAAAACCCATTATGTTTTATGTCATATTGGCGCTTGCTGAACCTGGAATGGAGGTAATATACCCTAATCCTGGTTTCCCTATTTATGAGTCAATGATTAAATTTTCAGGAGCCACTCCGGTTCCAATGCAATTATTAGAAGAATCAGGGTATCATCCTGATCTTAATGATTTAAAAAGCAAGATTAATGATAAGACTAGTCTGATCATATTAAATTCGCCAGAGAATCCTTGTGGCTCGGCTCTTAGTTCAGATGAGCTAAATTCCATAGCTGATATGGTTAAAGAACACCCTAATTTATATGTCATGGCTGATGAAATATATAAAGATATCCTATATACAGGCGAGCATTCTAGTATAGCTGCAATAGATGGAATGCAAGAAAGAACAGTAATACTTGATGGTTTCTCAAAAAGTTATGCTATGACGGGCTGGAGATTGGGGTATGGGATAATGCCTCCTGAATTAGTGCCACATATAGTTAAATTAGCTGTCAACAGTGTGTCTTGCGCAGCATCATTTTCACAGATTGCAGCTATTTCTGCACTAGAAGGATCTCAAGAGGAAGTTTTGGGTATGGCCCAGGAATTTTCTGAACGCAAAAGTTTAATTGTAGAAGGGTTGCGAAGTATTAAAGGTATTAGGTGTCCTGAGCCAGAAGGAGCTTTTTACGTCTTTCCTAATATTTCCGATACTGGGTTAACTAGTAATGAATTTGAAGACAGGGCGCTTAATGAAGCAGGAGTAGCGTTACTAGCGGGTTCAGCATTTGGCGGATACGGAGAGGGGTATGTGAGGTTATCTTATGCTAATTCTAAAGAGAATATTAATATTGCTATTCAAAATTTAGATAAGTTTGTGAATTCATTGTGATCAGAATTTATATTCGGTTTAAAATAGCGTAGGTAGTTATGGAGTTTGGATTAACAGAATTTCAACAAATGATTAGTAATAGTTCTGACGAGTTTTTGGCTCAAGAATGTCAGATGGAATATGTTCGTGAAATGGAAACAGATTCTGTAGGATGTACAGATGTTTTTTGGTCTCAAATTGTAGGACAGGGATGGACAGGAATTGGAATTCCTGAAGAATATGGAGGAACAGGGGGGGATTTTTTAGATTTGGCGGTTCTTCTGGAGAACACAGGCAAGTATCTGATGCCTGGACCGCTCTTTTCCACTGTCATTCTTGGCGCATTGACAATATTGGATTCCGGCTCGGATCAACAGAAATCTGAATGGTTACCGCAAATCAGTGCAGGTACATTGTTAGTCACTATGGCTTTGCTGGAAGAATCCAACAGTTATGACTGGAAAGATGTTCAGACTACGGCCCAGCTTGAAGGTGGCAAGTATCGGATATGTGGTAATAAATTGTTTGTACCATATGCACATACAGCAGGATTAATTATAATCCCTGCCAAGACGGAGAATGACAACATAAGCCTATTTGCTGTTGATCCGAATCAGAACGGTGTGACTGTACGCCCGATGGATATAATGTCATCTGACAAAAATAGTACAGTTCAATTGGATGATGTAGTTATAGAAGAAACTTCTATGTTAGGAGAACTAAATTCTGGGGGAGTTTTTTTTGACCGAACTTTTATACGGGCAGTGATTGCAAAATGCGTGCAAATGACAGGCAGTTTATCTGCATGTTTGGATATAACGTTGGATTATGTTAAGCAACGTAGTCAGTTTGGGCGTTCAATTGGAACCTTTCAGGCTATTCAGCATCATTGTTCCAATATGGCGATCGATCTTGAAGGTAGTCGGCATGTTGCTTATCAAGCTGCCTGGGCTCTATCGAATAATATTGATGCTAGTAATAGTGCGCACCTTGCCAAGGCTTGGATCAATGATGCCACTCAAAGGATTAGCACATTAGCTCATCAATCGCATGGCGCAATAGGTTTTACTCATGATTACGATTTGCAAATGCATACAAGATGGTTAAAATCACAAGAACTACTTTATGGTAACAATCATTACCATAAAGAGAAATATTTGAATATTATTTAGAGGATGATTATGGCTGAATGTGTTTTTTGTAATATAGTTAGGGACACTACTAATGATAATATCATTTACAAAGATGACAAAGTAATTGTTATAAAAGATATTAACCCCCAGGCAAAAGTCCATTTGTTGATTATCCCTATGATGTGCCTTAAGTCCTTAGCATATATAGGGCCTGGCCAGGTTCCAATTATGGGTCATTTGTTTGTGGTAGCAGAGGAAATGGCACGTAGAGAAGGAATAACGAAGAGCGGATATAGGATTGTGATGAATCAAGGTGATGATGCCGGCCAACAAATAGCTCACTTGCATTTGCATTTACTTGGAGGGCAATCACTAGCCGCCATGGGCTAATGTTGTGGATTCACTAGAAAAATTCATAAACAGCACTGTAGAACATATGCCTAAGGGTATGCAAAGCCATATTGGTACTGTTGTTGATATCGCTTTGGAGTTGTCAGATATCTATCAATGTAATTCAGGAGAAGTATATTTGGCCGCAAAAGGTCATGATATTGCTCGGCTTATTCCTCCACATATTTTGATTGAAATGTCTCAAGAGTATGGTATACATATATGCCAAGTAGAGAGAGACATCCCTATGTTATTGCATGGTCCCGTGGGAGCTAATATGCTGTCAGAACACATGAAACATTTTAACAAGTCAATTTTTGAAGCAGTGTATTGGCATACCACAGGGAAGTATGAAATAGATGATGTAGGGAAAATTGTATTTTTGGCGGATAAATTAGATCCGATGAAAGGGACGCGCTATCCATATCAGCGTCTTTTGCATGATATTGCTCGGAAGAATCTTGATAAAGCAATGAAAGAATTTTTGGACAGAGAGGTTATATCATTAATAAATCAAGGGAATTTGGTACATCCTGAAATGTTAGCGGCGAGAAACGCATACAGTAGATAGCGGGCATTTATTTTGATTTAAAATTTGGGGGTCTTTTGTCCACAAAAGATTTAGTCGCTTCTTGGAAGTCTTCAGTTTCGTGTAATCGTAACGGTTGTAAATATAAATCCGCATTGATAGCCGGAATTATCCATTGATTGCGAGATAGCCTAACTCCTGAGCGAGCGGCTAACGGAGGCGTCCCTACAATTCTAGAAGCTAATTCCTCCGCCTCTTTCATTACTTTTTCGAGTACGCGGTTACTTGATTCTTTTTTGTCCGTTGATTGCGAGGTAGATGAAATTGTATCTACCAAGCGATTTATGAATCCTAAATCGTAAAGACGTTGAGCTTGAATTGGTTCACCTGTTATTAGCATCTCTGTAATTACTTTTGATGGCATAAAAGCATTCATTTTTGCCCATACATGGCCTCCCGGTAGACCTCGTTTGGTTTCGGTTATACCGAATTGTGCATCTGCAGAAGCTACTACAAGGTCGCTTTCGGCGGCTATGAGCATTCCTGCTCCAAGTGCATATCCATGAACGGCTGCGATAGTGGGCTTCCAGTTAATTGTTCGGCCTAAATAACTTTCGGGGTTAGCACCTTTAGTCCTAGTAGCTTTTTGTACGTCAGTCATGCCAGCGAATTTCTGCTTGATATCTGCACCTGCGCAAAAACATCTCCCTGTCCCAGAAATTATGGCAACCCAAGCTTTATCATCCATATCGAATTCCAGGAGAGCATCGTGAAAGTCTTGTTCGAATTGGAAATTGACGGCATTTAAAGAATTGGGTCGATTAAACGTAATATATCCTATCTTCTCTTTTCTAGTGTAAGACATTGTTTCATATTTGCTCATTAGACCACCTCAAATTAATCGGAAAACTACCATATATATGGATTTTATCACTTATATACGCAATATATGGGAAATTTGAGTAAAAAGGTATTGATATTTATTGCAGTTAGTAGACATAACAGGCATAGTAGCGATAAGAGTAATTTTGGTGGCTGATACCTATTGTTGATTAGAGCATAGGTATTGTGAAATTAGTGGAGGTGTGAGGAATGACGACTTTTGATAATGACATAAAAGGTTTTGAAGGATCGCAAGAATTCTTTCATTATGAAGATACGGGTTGTGAGATATCTACATCTTGCTTGACATGCCCTTTACCGCAATGCAAATACGATGATCCGGTCTGGTTTCAGAAGTGTCAACGATTAGCTAAAGACATGAAAGTGATCAGGGCTATGCAGAAGGAAGAACTTACTGTAGAAGAAGCTGCTGCCAAGTTCGATGTTACTGTCAGGACCATTTTTAGAATTATGCGTAGGTTTAAAGACTCTAATTTAGAGATTGATCCAGAAGAATTGGAAATATTTGCAGCTACAGTTTAACCTCGGGGTAATTCTAGTCCTCTACCTGCAATAATGTTCCTTTGTACTTCTGAGGTGCCGGCTGCAATTTTATGAGAGAAGCTAATCATCCAGTTTTCTTGGATTCTGCCTAGTAGAGGAGCGTACGAGTCATCTTTTTTTAATGTTCCGTGGGGGCCAAGAATCTCTAAACATGAGTTAGTTACTTTTTGTAAGGTTTCACTTCCAAAAACCTTGCTGATGGAGGCCTCTTTGGTTGGTATAAGGCCTTGTTCTTGCATATAGGCTACGTTATAGGCCATTAATCTTGCTACCTCGCATTCCATATATCGTTGTGCCAATAGGTCTTGTACCCAAGAGAGGTCAATTAGTTTTCTCCCTCCACTGGTAGGTGTATGTTGGGAATAGTCTTTGATATCATCTAGTAGTCGCCTCCCGATTGCTGAGTAATCAATCCCGGATCTTTCAAAATCTAATAGAGTAACAGCCACATACCAGCCTCTGTTTACTTCTCCTACCACATTTTGAGCCGGAACTCTTACATCATCAAAGATTACTTGGTTAAATTCACTGCCAGTTGTCATGTCTTTGATGGGTTTAACTTCGATACCGGGAGTATTCATGTTAACAAGTATGAAGCTTATACCTCTATGTTTAGGGGCGTCCATATCAGTTCTTGCTAAACACATAATCCAGTCAGCTCTATGCGCTAAAGTGGTCCATATTTTTGAACCATTGATAACATATTCGTCTCCATCTAGAACTGCTCTAGTGCTTAACGATGCTAAATCAGATCCAGATTCGGGTTCACTATACCCTTGACACCACTGGACTTCTCCTCGTGCCACGGGAGGAAGGAATTCTGCTTTTTGCTCTTCAGAGCCATGAACCATTAGGGTTGGGGCGAACATCCTAACCCCAAAAATATCCCTTCCTGGGGCGCGGAGATAGGCTAGTTCCTCATTGTAGATAGCAGTCCGAATGGGCGAAACATCCAGCCCGCCATATTCTTTGGGCCAATGCATTGTCAGCCAACCTTTGTCAGCCAATTTTCGGCGAAAATCCATTGTTTTGTCCCAGTCCCAGTTTTCAGGCCATCTTCCTAGTCCTTCCCAGTCGGGAGGTAATTCTTGGCTTACGAACTCTCGTAATTCATCTCTAAATTGTAGGTCTTCAGGTGTGAAATTAAAGTCCAATATTGTCTCTCTGGTTAGTTATTATTTATTGTCCCACTGCTACGCAGGTTACGGTCCTAACGACTCCTTCTATCGTGTGAATTTTTTCTGTGACAATTCCTCCCACAATAGCCATGTCATCTGCTTCTATAGTGGCGATGATATCATAAGGTCCAGTTACTACATCTACATTACTTATTCCGTTTAATGAATGCAATATGTCTGCGACTTCTCTAGTTTTCCCAACAGCTGCTTCGATAAGAAGATATGCTTTTGCTAACATAATAAACCCCATAGTAATTATATTGTTAGATTATACACTGGATATATAGATTTGTTTCTTGACATGTCAAAATTTGTTTTGCTACGATTTTCACATATTGGAAGTATGAAATAAGGATCACATTTGAAAAACAGAGCTTTAGCCGAAGACGGCAATGCAACTCCTAAAATGTTTGCCAGATATGGCCATTTGATCCAAACTGGACTGTCTTCAAAAATCCCTTATAAACAGGAAAATGAAATTTATGATATGCATGCATATCATATTGGGCTTGCTGATGCGGAGCAAAAAAGAATAGATCCTGAATTGAATATGGGCAAGTGCTTGCGTCCTACTTTGTGTTTGTTTATATGTGATGCTTTGCGTGGAAACATAAGTGACTGTGTGAATACAGCTATTTCAATTGAGCTTATCCACAACTTTTCTTTAATACATGACGACATTCAAGATCAAGATATTGAAAGGCGTCATAGGGAAACTGTATGGCGTATATGGGGAATTCCTAAAGCGATTATATCTGGTAATGCACTGCATACCTTGGGTGACATAGTGTCTTCTTTGGATGTACATGAACAGAATAATATAGACACCCAGATTCATTTGTCCAGATTACTCACCGAGTCTTACATGAAGATGATTATAGGGCAATGTGATGATGTGTCTTTTGAAACGCAAGGTCAAGTTTCTGTAGAGAAGTATCTTGATATGATTGCGGGTAAAACTGGCGCATTAATTCAAGGTTCGATCATGATGGGTGCTATGTTCGCAACGAATAACCTTGGAATAGCTGAACAATTTGACAGAATAGGATTCTTGTTGGGACAAGCATTTCAAATTAGAGATGATTATTTAGGTATGTGGGGAGATCCTCAAATCATAGGCAAACCGATTGGCGGAGATTTGTACAGAAAGAAAAAGACTTATCCTGTTATTCATGGGTTTGCCAATGCATCAACGAGTGAACAGTTATTATTAAGTGAGTTATATTCTAAACCAGAACTGAATGAATATGATGTTGCCTCAATTATGGAAATTCTTCAGAGCACAGACAGTCAAAATGCAACTTTGGAGTTCATCCAAGACATCTCTGGACGAGCAAAGGAGAGTTTGGAGAATTTGGAACTTCCTGAATGGGCAATTGAAGAAATGAGTCATTTGATCGATTTTCTAACGAGTCGAACCAAATGATAACTGATCAGCGAAATACGACTCTGGGTATAGTTGCAATGAAAAGTCCTTATGTGGAAAGGTTTTTGATGGAACTAGACAAATTGGGGTTGTATTCTAAGATAGTGGTGATTTGTGAATCATTAGAACCGATTCCGATAAGGAATATGATAGTGGTAAATCAAAGTGTTGAGGCATCATATTATTCTGCTTTACGGGAACATCAGGTTGATGTATTGGTACATTTGGGGGTACCTGTGTGTACTTATAAGCTTAGTCATAATGAGGAAATATCTGTTAAATTAATGACTGCACTATTAGAAACTTGTGATAATTCAGATATACAGCATTTGGTTTATCTGAGTTCTTCGTGTGTTTATAAACCTTTTAAAGATGACTGGAACGCACTTTCCGAAACTGATATCACCTTTTTCCCAACGGATGCTTGCAATGAAAGAATCGCAGAGAATAGGCTTCAGGATTATATTGTAGATAATCCCCATATCAATTTGACTCTGTTGAGACCTGCAACGGTTTTAGGACCCTCCTCAGGAGACCTAGATGTATTAGAATCGAATAGCTGGCGGCGTATAGGTATTGCGAAGTCACTACCTATGCAATTCACACATGAATATGATCTTATTGACTCTATAATTAAGGTTGTAAAAGACAGAGTGGGAGGTATATACAATGTAGCTTCCTTAGGTGTTATATACCCGCGAGAGATATTAGAGATTACTGGTGGTAAGACATGGAAGTTTCCAAAACATATCCCATTTGTTTTGATGAGTGTGTTGGTTCGGATATTAACTTTTCATAAATTGACTCGATATGAGTGGTCATTTTTGAGACGTCCACTTATATTGTCCACTGCTAAATTCTGTGAAGAAGTTGGGTTCACGCCTAAATTTACCTCCACAGATGCTGCGGTAGAGTATCTGTTTTCTAATGATGTATCTTCGTTAGATGTCGATTTAATCAACGACGGTATTATTGACGTAAAACAGCCAAGAAACGTGCTTAGTCAGTGGATTAGGCGGATATTCCAGCACTAGACTATACTTCGGTAAGATTTTGTTCTTGTTCGCCTTGTGACTTGAAATCGGTATTCCATAAATCCAGTATTGCTTCATCTTCTTCATTCGTAAATATTGGGCACTCTAGAGCATCAACAAAATGGTTTAGATCTTGTAGGGTTGTTATGTTGGGTAAGACACTTACTATCGTTGGTTGCTTTAGGCAGAATAGTATCGCTGCCTGACTAATTGTACGTCCTATTTCTTCGCCATGTATAAAATCTATTTTCTGCACCCGTTCTAATGCCCATTTTAGCCATTCGATACGCCTGTGTGACCTGTGATCGCCTTCTTTAAACACAGGAGGTTCAGTGTATTTCCCTGTCAGAGCTTCAGAAGCATGAGGCACCCTGGAAATCAATCCCACTTCTTGGTCATCTGCAATTGGGAAAAATGCTCTGGCGGGATCTTGCTCAAGTATACTGTATATAATTTGCAAGGTGTTTACGTTACGCTCAACCATTGAAGATTCTCCTTCTTCGTACCATCCAATATCTGGTCCTAGTGCTGATCCGTAATGTAGAATTTTCCCTTCTTGCTTTAGTTCTTCTAGTGTTTCAAAAACGTAATCCTTTTCTATGGTGTCTATTCTGGGGTTATGTAGCTGATAAATGTCTATGTAATCTGTTTTTAGTCGCTTTAGGCTTTGCTCACAAGCAAATCGGATGAATTCAGGGTCAAATTTTTGAGGTCGTTCTTGGTGCCCTATTCTAGGCGTTTTATCATAGAAGTCATATCCGAATTTTGTAGCGATTACTATATTGTGTCTTTTATGGCCTAGGTATTTAGCTAGGACTTCCTCGCCGAACCCTTCCCCATAGGTGTCAGCGGTGTCAAAGAAATTTATACCAAGCTCAATGGCATTTTCCAGAAGGAGTCTTTTGTCGTTATCCTCAATATGCCCCCACCAATTTGTTGCTACAGTCCATGCTCCGAATCCAATTTCTGAAACCTGTATATTTGTTCTAGGAAGTGTTCTATATTGCATATTCCCTCAGATGAATAAATTTAGACTAGTATGGATTTTATATTATTGACAGTTTGTGACAATTTTGACTCGCTAAGCACAGGATTGTGTTCTAAATCTAAATGGCTTTGCATCTCTATCCATGACTTACATCCGCCGAAATGGTCATCATAAGGGACTGATACAGGCTCGCTTAATGAGTGCACTTTTAGCAACATGACTGATAAAGGCAGAGAAGGTTTCCATCTCAGTCTGCTTTCGGCATAGTCATCCGACCAGATATGGAAAGGGGATAGTTTTATTAGCTTATCTTTGTCCGAAAGTTCTATCACTTCTATCACTTCTGCCCATGTGTTGAAAGTTACAGGATCTTGTATGGTGGTAGAATTTTGATATTTGATTAATTCGTCTTGAAATTCGGGTTTTATTAAATCTTTTGATTGGTGTTCGTATGTGGGGTAGAGAAGGAATTTATTGTGTATTACAGTGAAATGTTTGGACTCTTCACTGATGCCCCCTTTTCTTAATAACATAATTTGTTTGCCATCTGTCAGAGCATCAACAGCAACGGCCCATTCTTTAAAAGCTATTTGGCACTTTGTGTTAGTACTTACCATACTCATGTTCCCCCATATTGTATTTGATCATTGTATCAAAAATCGACAATTGATTTTAAGTTGTTAGTCGTAGTAGTCACGACTTGCTCGAAAGTCACCCCTTTTATTTCAGCAATTTTGCTCGCAATATCTACAAGATGGCGGGGTTCGGTCCAGCTTGAACGGTGCTTTTTGAAGGGTTGAGGATAGCAATCGGTCTCTAAAACAATGTTGCTTATAGGGATATTTTTGATAGTCTGTTCCAGTTCTGGTATGCGTAGTATAGGTCGCGCTATTGAAATAAAGCACCCAAGATCTATAGCTGTAAGAGCGTTTTTTAAGTTTCCTTGGAAATAGTGCATGACTCCACCAACCAGATGAACATTTTCTTCTTTCAATATCCTGAAAACATCTTCGTGGGATTCACGTGAATGGAAGATGACTGGTTTCTTATTTGCTATTCCGATTTGAATTTGTGCTCTAAAAGCGTGTTCTTGATCTTTTTTGCTTGGTGAATTAGGCAAGTAATCCATTCCAGTTTCACTTATGCAAACTACATTATCGTTTTGCTCCACTAGTTCATTAAGGGATTCTATTGTTGTGCTGCTCAGTTTCTCGTTAACTTCAGTAGGATGTATCCCCACACCCGATTTGATAAGTGGATATTGTTCACTTAACTTTATGCAGTTTATACTAGATTCTAAAGTTGTCCCAGCTGCAATTATCAAACCCACGTCACAACTTATCGCTCTCTCCAAGATTTCAGGGAGCTCAGATGGATTATATTGGTCAATATGAGTATGACTATCACATAGTTTCATTTGTATTCAATGGTGTTACAGATTTTGTTAATTTACTATATAATGCTTAGTATCAAAAAACATAGTGGCTTATAGCTTAGTTAAATATACCAAATATTACTAACTTTGAAGGCTGCAATTTGAAATTGATTTGAAAAATGATAACGAAAGCTATTTAGGCTTTCGTGGTTTTAACAACAGATTTCTGAAGTCGGAGAGTATTCATTATGACTACGCCTAATAGTATATCAAGACACTCAACAGATTTGGATACAGAGTACAAATGGGGTTTTACCATTGATATCAATGCTGAAGTCGCCCCTAAAGGTTTAAATGAAGAAATTGTTAGATTCATATCCTTCAAAAAAAATGAACCAGAATGGTTATTGGAATGGCGGCTACAGGCTTTTCGTTTTTGGGAAAAACAAATTGATGAGCATCCTGAGTGGGCCAATGTAGAATTTCCCAAAATAGACTATCAAGACTTGCATTATTACGCGGATCCTACCGCAAAAAGTGATGGGCCGAAAAGTTTGGATGAAGTAGACCCCGAAATTATAGAAGGGTTTAATAAACTGGGTATCCCTATAGAGGAGCAGAAGCAATTGGCAGGAGTTGCAGTAGACGCAGTGCTAGATAGTGTTTCTGTTGCGACCACATATCAAGAGATGCTGGAGAAAGAAGGGATTATTTTTTGTTCGATTAGTGAGGCGGTTCAGAAACATCCAGATTTAGTCAAAACCTACTTGGGTTCCGTTGTCCCTTATTCAGATAATTATTATGCGTGTTTGAATTCTGCAGTATTTAGTGATGGATCTTTTGCATATATCCCTAAAGGAGTTAGATGTCCAATTGAACTTATGACCTATTTTAGAATTAATCAGGTTAACACTGGACAGTTTGAGCGCACTTTAATTATTGCTGAAGATGATAGCTATGTAAGCTATTTAGAAGGATGTACCGCGCCAGTTAGGAAGGAGTCACAATTACACGCTGCTGTGGTAGAGCTAGTTGCTTTAGACAATGCAGAAATTAAGTATTCCACTTTGCAAAATTGGTACCCGGGTGATAAAAACGGTCAAGGCGGAGTTTATAATTTCGTTACTAAAAGAGGTAAGGCCGCAGGAGTCAATTCTAAAATTTCTTGGACTCAAGTAGAGACTGGATCTGCTATCACATGGAAATACCCTTCGGTAATATTGCAGGGTGATAACTCGATAGGAGAGTTTTATTCAGTTGCTCTAGTGAATAATTACCAGCAAGCGGACACGGGCACTAAAATGATACATATTGGTAAAAATACGAAAAGTACCATTGTTGCGAAAGGTATTTCTGCAGGTCATGCTGAGAATACTTATCGTGGCCTGGTTAAAATCAATCCCTCGGCTAAAGGGGCTAGGAATTTTACTCAGTGTGACTCACTGCTCGTTGGGGATCAATGTGGCGCCCATACAGTACCATATATAGAAGTTAAGAATCCTACGGCGCAACTTGAGCATGAAGCTACAACCTCTAAAGTGAGTGATGATCAATTGTTTTATTGTTTACAGAGAGGAATAGATCAAGAAGAGGCAAATTATATGATAATTAACGGTTTCTGCAGAGGAATATTCCAGGAATTGCCGTTTGAATTTGCAATGGAAGCATCGCAATTATTGAAAGTAAGTTTGGAAGGAACGGTAGGTTAGCAGTCGCGTATGATACACATCAACAATTTACAAGCCAACATTGAAGAAACCCAAATATTAAAAGGTATAAATCTTGAAATTAAAGCAGGTGAAGTGCATGCAATAATGGGCCCTAATGGATCAGGGAAAAGCACATTGGCTAATGTCATTGCTGGTAGGCCTGAATATGATGTTACTGAAGGCTCAGTTCAGTTTGAAGGCAAAGAATTATTGGAATTAGAGCCTGAAGATAGAGCTAGAGAAGGGGTTTTCTTAGCTTTTCAGTACCCAACTGAATTGCCTGGAGTACGAGCATGGCAATTTTTGAAAGCTGCTGCTGATGCTATAAGAACCCATAATGGAGAAGAGGAATATTCTGCAAGAGAGTTCGACCAAAAACTAAAGCAATGTGTAGAGAGAGTAGCTATTGATCCAGACTTGGTGAAACGGAACGTGAATGAAGGATTTTCTGGCGGCGAAAAAAAGCGAAATGAAATATTGCAGATGACTCTTCTAGACCCCAAATTGGCTATTTTGGATGAAACTGATTCAGGGTTGGATATTGATGCTCTTAGGATTGTTGCTGATGGGGTTAATAATTTTAGAAATAAAGATAATGCTGTGTTAGTAGTCACTCATTATCAAAGATTGCTGAATTATATCGTTCCGGATAAGGTGCATGTGTTATTTGATGGGAAAATAGTTCAGTCAGGAGGCCCAGAATTAGCTTTGGAATTAGAAGCTAAAGGTTATGATTGGGTTAAGGGTGACTAATAGCAAAAAGGGGTTTGGCGTTGACACAAATTGATGCGAGATATGAATCTTACACACGTGACTATGAAGAAACTTTACGAAATTCTTCCAAATTAAAGAGAGAATTTAAAACTCGAGCATGGGAGGCTTTTAGCGAGGTAGGTTTGCCTATTGCTAGAAAAGGCAATGAAAAATGGAAATACACAAATGTAAATCCTGTGCTAAATGAAACATATAGAATTCATAGAATTTCTATGGAAGAAGATCAAATCCGGAGAGATTTGGGATTTGATCTTCCAAATAGGATCAAAATCATAGTAATAAATGGCGTGCTTCTAGAAGAATCAATCTTACAATCGGAACAAAATCCAAACGTCCAAATATCATCATTGAATGAATGTATTGAAACAGGATCGAAATTTGTTATTGATAATTTGAGCTGCCATGCGTCTTATGCTGATGGATTCGTAGCTTTAAATTCCGCCTTGTTTGAAGATGGGATTTATATAGAAACAAATGGTAATAATGAAGACACTTCAGTCGAAATTATTCACATCAGTACAGGCACGGAAAAAATGGCTAGCTATCCTAGACTGTTGGTCAATGCCAAAGCGAATTCAACGATATGCATTACTGAAGCATTTTTCAGTCAGGATATAAATCAACATTTTACCAATTCTGTTACTGAAATTGTATTGAGCGCAGGTGCAAATGTGACTCACAACCGTGTTATGTTTGAAAGCTTAAAGTCGGTTCATATGGGCGTCACAAACATATATCAATCAGAAGGGAGTAATTTTAAATCTACGACATTTTCAAACGGTTCAGATTTAGCACGAAATGAAGTATCCGTTCTACTTGACGGGAACGACGCTGCGTGTGATTTGGTGGGTCTGTATTTGACGATCGGCGATCAGCATATAGATAATTTAATCAATATAGACCATGCTAAACCAAATTGTTATAGCAACATTACCTACAAGGGTATTTTAGATGGAGAGTCTAGGGCTGTCTTTGGTGGGGAAGTGCTTGTAAGGAAAGATTCACAGAAGACCAATGCGACTCAATCCGATAAGAATCTTATATTATCGGAAGGTGCTGAAGTTGATAGTAAGCCTAGTTTGATGATTTATGCAGATGATGTTCAATGCGGCCATGGGGCGACAGCAGGCAGTATTAATGACGATACGGTATTTTACATGCGCAGCAGAGGACTGGACGAGAAAACGGCGAGTAAATTTTTAATTCAGGCTTTCGCAAGGGAAATAATTGAGCAAATAGATGATACTGGGTTTATGGAATATATAGACAAGTGTTATGAAGAATCTATCCCTGATGCAATCTTGAATTTAGGGTAGGTCAATTGAATCAAAAAGACTTCAAAGAATATGTTGGTCAAACTTCTGTAGAGATAATCAGGCAGGAGTTTCCAATATTATCGCAACTGGTTAATGGCAAGCCTCTAGTATATCTTGATAATGGAGCTACAACTCAAAAGCCAGTATGTGTAATCCAAGCAATTGAAGATTACTATCGGGAATATAATTCTAATATTCATAGAGGCGTACATACTTTAAGCCAAATAGCTACTGATAAATATGAAGAAAGTAGGGATAAAGTCAGAAGTTTCATCAATGCTAAGTCATCTGAAGAAATTGTATTTGTAAGAGGTACTACCGAGGGTATCAATTTAGTCGCTGAAAGTTATGGTAGGGCTAACTTGGCCGAAGGAGATGATGTGATCATTTCTACTATGGAACATCATTCTAATATCGTTCCATGGCAAATGATTTGTGAAAGTACTGGTGCCAATTTGAAGATTATTCCTATTGATGATGACGGTGTGTTGGAAATGAATGCATACGAAGCGTTACTATCTGACAAAACCAAGATTGTGTCCATAGTCCATCAATCTAATACATTGGGAACTATTAATCCGGTTAAAATGATTACTGAAATGGCTCATCAAAAAGGAGCTGTAGTTCTGATAGATGGAGCACAATCAGCACCTCATTTGGATGTGGATGTCCAAGAAATAGATTGCGATTTTTTTGCATTTTCCGGGCATAAGGTTTGTGGTCCTACAGGAGTAGGAATTTTGTATGGTAAGAAACATATTTTAGAAAACATGAAACCTTATCAAGGAGGGGGAGACATGATTAGTAGTGTCTCTTTCGAGCATACAACATACAATGATCTTCCGTATAAATTTGAAGCAGGGACTCCAAATATAGCAGGAGGAATTGGGTTAGGAGTAGCTATTGATTACTTGATGTCTTTGGGTATGGATAATATAGCTAACTATGAAAAGGAATTATTGCTATATGCTAGGCTTCAATTGAAGCAAATGGAGGGGGTTCATATCATTGGGGAAGCTGAGGAATTCGGAGGAGTAGTTTCTTTTGTGATGGACTGTGCTCACCCTCACGATATTGGAACCATATTAGATTCTGATGGAGTTGCTATACGTACTGGCCATCATTGTACTCAGCCATTAATGGATAGATTTGACATACCCGCTACCGCTAGAGCTTCTGTGTCGTTTTACAACACCAAATCAGATATAGATGCTCTTATATTGTCAGTGGATAGAGTGTCAGAGATTTTCGGTTAAAAGAAGAGCGCGAGAGTGTTATGTCTGGACTGAATGATTTATATCAAGAAATTTTGTTAGAGCATAATTCAAAGCCACGAAATTTCAAAATAATTGATCCTCATACACATTATAAAGAAGGCTTTAACCCTCTTTGCGGAGATAGAATTCAGCTATATGTGGACATGCAAGATGGTATTGTAAGTGACATCAGTTTTCAAGGATCTGGATGTGCTATTTCTAGAGCTTCAACGTCAATGTTGACTGAAACTATTAAAGGACAAAGTATAGATAAAGCGAATTTAGTTTTCGAAGAAGTACGTAAAATGTTAACTGAGCCCGATGCAGAACTTAACTTGGAAGTTCTGGGTGATTTAGAAATGTTGTCTGGAGTAACTGACTTCCCGGTAAGAATTAAATGTGCAATGTTGTCATGGCATGCCCTCAAGTCCTTGCTTGAGAATTCTGAAGACCCTGTGTCAACAGAATAATCAGGGTAAATCAATGAGTGATATATCCGAAGAATATTTAAGTAACATTTATAAAGATGTGATCATGGATCACTTTCGCAACCCTAGAAATAGTGTTGAAATTGAAGAGTATGATTATGCCCGGCAAGAAATAAACCCATTTTGTGGGGACAAGGTGGAATTTAGAGTCAAATTATCTTCAAACCGGGTTATAACAAACGTATCTGCAACCGCCGAAGGATGTACCGTGATCAAAGCTGCATCGTCAATGTTGAGTGTGTATGTACAAGATAAAGACGTTGATAGATTACCTTTTCAAATGGACATATTTGAAAAATTTTTAAAAAATGAAGAAGACACAGATTATTCTGAATTGTCTACGCTGGCAGATTTAAGAGTTGTTAGACAACATCCGGTACGACTTAAATGTGTACTGTTGCCAGTGAGAGCTCTGTTAAATTTAATTGAGAGCACTCATTAATCTATCCAAACCTCCGACCAGTATAAATATTCACCTAAGTTATCGTTTGGAAAAAAATTTCGTACTGAATTGTGATATATCCACTCATGTTGCAGCGGAGCGGAATTATACATATAGGCTTGTTCCAAAACGTGGTTTTGGATATCTCGAAGTTGTCTGGATCTTAATAGCTCATCGGTTTGCACTGTTTGGAGTTCGATCATTTCATTGAGTTGTGTGTCTGCTGTATTACTGAAACTAAAGTCACTACTTGAATGAAGAGTGGATAATAGGTAATCATTAATAAATTCTTCTGGAGGTGTTAAACCGAGCAGGATATCGAAGTTAGAGTTTTTGTTGGTGATCTCGCTAACATAATTTTCGGGAGATAGGGAACTTTCATGTATTTGGAACGTAGAGCTTTCAAGGTCAGTAATTATTTGTTCTAACAAGTGGTTGTATGGATGAGGTGAATCCATTACTCCTATTTTGAGTTGTTGTTCAATATCAATATCTGAAATGTTAAGTTGTGCTGACACAGGATCATCGAAATGTTGTTTTCTGATAGCTATCTGATTGCTACTGTAGTCGGTGAATATTTGCGGGATTCCAATACCGACTGAAGTGTCAGTGAGCCCGCTTTTGCTATTCTGTTGCCAGGGATCTAGTAATAAAAATATACTTTGTCGCTTTTTAAGATTTTGCATGGATTTCTTAGCCATATTAAAAAATAGGCTTGGTCCGCCATAAGATAGTGACTTTGTTATTGACTGATAAGGGGTACCTGCAGTGTCGTGACCGTACTGAGTAGTATTAAGAATAAAGTGAGTATTCCCTGACGCTGTAATAGCTTTAATCTTATCTATAGATAAATTATCAATATAATTGATCGAGATGGTTTGGGATAATGGTTTTTGGTGAGAAAAATATACTGGATTACGGATTAATGTTATTGAGTCGTTACTATCTGGGTATTCCTGAACACTCATCCATGCACCAGTACCCGTCAAATCAGCTATGGGTTCAGATGAATTTAAATGTGTATGCCACAAATTAGGATTAAAGATTTTGCTCTTAGTATGCGCTAATTTCATCATGAAATCTGAATCAGTTTGTTTGGTGGTAAATGTCAATTTATAAGGTCCGTTCTCATCAATGGATTGTATTGGGATGTTAAAAGTTTCGTTGGATGATTCTTGGATTAGATTCAGGTAATGGCTTGCTATATCTCCAGGAGATAGCTTTGAACCGTCGTGCCAATATACATCGTCGCGAATTGTGAAATGTATCAATTTATTTTCGTCATAAGACCAATCGCTACATAAATCACACCCTACCGACAAGTTGGAACGAGGGTTTGTGGGATCGATATTTATCTTCATTAGTCGGCTGTAAATCATTCCCGGCCCTATGCTATTTTGAGACAGGGGTGCTAGAGTCAAATTCGATGTGTCTAATGTTTTGGGTACCGTTACAGTGATGTTTCCGGTGAATTCAGCTGCCTTAGGAATAGGGGCGTCATAATAAGCATTCTGTATGTTATCAGGAATAGAATTATTAGGGTTTTGGCAGCCAAACTCTAACGAAACTACTAAGGTTATTAATGCAATCAAAGTTGCTTTGGTCTTTTTGAGAGTCATGAAAGAATTATACAACCATCAGTAGTATGCAGATATGATTTATTTGTTATCCTGTGGCGAATAAGCCCCTAATGTAATTTATATGACCAATGTGCTGGTAGAGCTCATTTAATATTCGAATGAAAACATCAGAGATCGCCATGTCAGGTCTCTGATCTCTAGGCACCGCAATCAAGTCATCATCTGACAATTGTGTCAGATATTTCAAAGTTGATTTTCTAACCTCAGCTCGATATTTAAGAAGGTCTTGCAAGTTTAATAATGGAAAATTCTGGATTTGCTCTGTTGTATGGCCAAAACCGTTGTCTCTAGTAGGAAGCTTAAAATGAGTGAACCAATCATTGGTTTCCCAAAGTTCTAATTGCTTTTGACAGAAAAAATTAAACCACATATCTTCTACCCTGGTCATGTGCCATATGATCCAGTTGATATTATTAGCTGAGGTTGATGGCTGCCACGTTAATTCTTTTGAGGTGATCTCTTCAATTGATTCATGGAAGTATTTGTTTTCATCTGCCAGACAGGATTCTATAAAATGTATAATTTTCATTCTAGATGCCCCCTATGAAATCTGTTATGGATGTGACAAATTCGTCTGGTTTTTCTAATTGAGGGATATGGCCACAATTTTCTAATACGTGCAGTGTGGAATGAGGGATTAGAGAATTGAACAATTGACCGTAACTTAATGGGACGATTTTATCGTCGTCTCCCCAGAGTAGCAATGTAGGCATTGTTATACGATGAATGCGCTTTTTCAGCCCTTTATCAGGAATAGGCCAACAGAATTTCCCGACTGCTGCTAGTGTTATAGTTCTGTTGACATTGATTATAGCTCTTTGAGAAGCATCTTCAGGTACTGAGCTCCGTTGTATAGCTA
This sequence comes from uncultured Dehalococcoidia bacterium, assembly GCA_964343075.1. Classification (GTDB taxonomy): domain Bacteria; phylum Chloroflexota; class Dehalococcoidia; order Lucifugimonadales; family UBA3495; genus UBA2588. Next base: position 72,101 of record CAYFGT010000008.1, read on the forward strand.
TATCTGAATTAGGATCATGCCAAAGAAGATGCTTACGATCGTCTGAGGTAAGGACAAAAAAATCGGTAATAGGATCAGAGTCTATCCATAATCCTAAAGCAGATATTAGTGTTAATGACTTGATCTTGTTTGGGAAACATGCAGCGATCTCAGCGGCGATCATACCTCCATATGAATGGCCAATTAAATGTACTGAATCTATATTTAATTCATTCATCAATTCTTCGTAAAATAGCACTAGATCCCAAATATTGTCTAACGCATCTAATCCAGTGGAGTTTGAAACTCCAGGGTGGGCGGGAACGTTAACAGAGTACGAGCTTGCCAGACCGTCCAAATAGTTTTCCCATGCTGGGAATCCGTCAGCGCCGTGAATGTATAAAATTGGTTCACCTGACCCTCCGGTCATGAGCTCTATTTCAAATTGTCTGTTTCTAACGGGTATCAAGGAAGTGGATAGGTAATTAGTCATGGGACCACCTTACATAGTATTGTGCTTTCTGGTAATACTACTCACAAAATAAGTAGTAATCAATAGGGATAGACCGTCACGTTTATTGACACTGTGTGGTAAGTTAATTTATACTTTGAAATGGAACGCTTTGATACTATAGAATCTATCTTGAGTGTTCCGGACATCCCCTACACAAACATGGAGAGACGTTTGTTTTCCTCAAGAATTGTCCTCACAATTAAAGATGTCAGCTAAGTATATTTTTGTAACTGGTGGAGTTGTTAGTTCCATAGGGAAAGGGATCACCGTCGCTTCCATAGGGCGAATTCTTAAGAATCGTGGATTTAATATTTCTGTCATAAAGTTGGATCCGTATCTCAATGTAGATCCAGGCACTATGTCTCCATATCAACACGGGGAAGTATTCGTTACAGAAGACGGAGGAGAAACAGACTTAGACCTAGGGCATTATGAAAGATTCATAGATATTGAATTGAATAAGAAATCTAATGTTACAGCAGGTCAAGTATATTTGAGTTTAATAACAAAAGAACGTAAAGGAGATTTCTTAGGAGGGACAATACAAACCATCCCTCATGTCACTAACGAAATCAAACAACATATTACTGACTTGGCGGAATCGTTGGACGTTGATGTGATGGTGGTAGAAGTTGGGGGCACGGTAGGCGATATTGAAGGACTACCGTTTTTGGAAGCCATAAGGCAGCTGAGGAACGATATTGGACGGGAAAATGTGTATTTTATTCATTTGACCTTGCTTCCTAACTTGAATGTAGCGAACGAATTAAAAACTAAACCTACTCAACACAGTGTAAGTGAGTTACGTAGCATAGGTATTCAGCCAGATGCTTTGATTTGCCGGAGTGAAGGAGAAGTTCCTGAATTTGTGATTGATAAATTGTCTTTGTTCTGTGATGTTAATAAACAGGAAGTGATACCTTTAGCAGATGTAGATAATGTATATCGAGTACCGATGATTTTGGAAGGGTATGGCCTAGGAAACAGCATAACTAAAAGTCTTGGACTCCCTCCTGGGTCTATTGCGAGTAATAATTCATGGTCATCTGCGATTGATGAAATGGATACATTGGAAGAAATGGTGTCTATAGCACTAGTAGGTAAGTATGTAGAATACCCAGATGCTTATATGTCAGTAAAAGAAGCCATGACGCATGCGGGTCTTAGAGTTGGTCGCAAGATTAATGTTAAATGGGTTCATTCTGAAGATTTGGAAAGAGACGGAGCTGAACAACATTTATCGGATGTTGATGGGATTGTGGTTCCTGGAGGCTTTGGTAAAAGAGGCGTAGAAGGTATGATTTTGGCTGCCGAATATGCTCGAGTTAATAATATCCCGTATTTTGGTCTATGCCTAGGAATGCAGGTAATGGTGATTGAATGGTGCAGGAATGTTTTGAATCTGTATAAGGCAGACTCTGAAGAATTCGTTCCGGGTACACCAAATCCTGTGATTCATGTGATGCCTGACCAAATTGACGTAACGAATAAAGGCGGGACTATGAGGCTAGGTCAATATCCATGCACATTAGATCCTGAATCTAAATCCTATGGATATTATTCAGAAGAGTCGGTAAACGAAAGACATAGACATAGATTCGAATTAAATAATGCATATAGAGAAGCTATGGAGCAATCTGGAATGTGTTTTGCTGGAGTTTCTCCAGACGGAACATTAGTGGAAATTGCTGAATCTACGCAACATGAATTTATGATTGGGGTTCAGTTTCATCCGGAATTTAGGTCAAGACCAACGGAACCACATCCATTATTTGTAGGATTTTTGGACGCTGTAAAGCAAACAATGCGTGAAGGGGCGCAATATTCATTTAATGAGGTAGAAACGTGAAATTATTTGTAGACACTGCAAATGTTGAAGAGATTTATAAAGCCGCAGAATTAGGTGTGGTTTCAGGAGTCACTACAAATCCATCTCTTGCTGCAAAAGAAGGAATATCTGATCCTGAAAACTATAAGAAAACAGTTCAAGAAATCGCAAAAGTGATATCTGGTCCCATTTCTGTAGAAGTAGTAAGCATTGAAGCCAAAGACATGATTGAAGAAGGTTTAAAGATAGCGGATTGGATTGATAATGTTTGGGTGAAAATCCCGAGTACTCTTGCCGGATTTGAAGCTATACACAAATTATCTGATCAAGGCATTAATACGAATCAAACGTTGTGCTTTTCTACTAATCAAGCGATTTTAGGGGCTCAAGCAGGCTCTACTGTGGTAAGTCCATTTGTTGGCAGGTTAGATGATATCGCTCAAGACGGGATGGCAATGGTTGGCGAAATCGTAGATATTTACAGAATGCATGGTATTGAAACGCTAGTAATGGCAGCTAGTATACGGCATCCATTTCATTGTTCGGAGGCAGCACGAATAGGAGCGGATATTTCTACTGTTCCATTTGGAATCATAAAAAAAATGGCGGAACACCCGTTAACAGATAAAGGTATGGAATTATTTTTAAACGACTGGTTTGGCTCTAAAAAATAGAGAAATGAGGTAAATATGGCTACAGTGCAAAGTGTATTTGATATATCTGAACTTAATTTGATGACTAAAGAAGAATTGATTGGCATAGCTGATCAAATTGAGGTCGAAATTGATAAATCAGATGAAGAATTGATAAGAGAAGATGTTTTAAAAAAACTGTATAAATCTGCTGCTTCTAAGAATGCGCAACAGGATGATAGATTAGTCCTGACTTCAAGTGGAATTCTTCAGGTGATGGATGATGGCTACGGATTTTTGAGGCAAGTTTCATCTAATAAAGCGTCTGGCGATGTGTATATCTCTCAGTCACAGATACGGAGATTCGGCCTTCGGACAGGAGACACGGTCAGCGGTCAGGTTAGACCACCCAAAGATGGAGAAAGGTATTTTGGGCTTGTGAGAGTTGATCAAATCAACGGTCACGATAGTGATAGCAAGTTTTCTAGGGCTATGGCTTTCGAAACGCTGACACCAATATTCCCAGAAAAACAAATCATTCTAGAAACTTCAAAATCTTCACTGTCTTCGCGCATGATTGATTTGTTTTCTCCGATAGGTTTGGGGCAACGAGGATTGATTGTTTCTCCTCCCAAAGCTGGGAAGACTACTATACTGAAACAAATAGCCGCCAGTGTGGCAGAAAACATCCCAGAAGCTACATTAATGGTGGTGCTAATTGGCGAGAGACCTGAAGAAGTTACAGAAATGCGAAGATCGGTGCATGGTGATGTTTTTTCGTCTACGTTTGATGAGTCGGTTGAAGAACAGTGTAGAGTCGCAGAACTTGCTTTAGAGCGATCTAAAAGACTGGTTGAAGCTAAAGAAGATGTAATTATATTAATGGATAGCATGACTCGCCTGACTCGTGCTTATAATTTGGCGGTTCCATCAAGTGGCAGGACTTTATCCGGAGGAATGGATCCGGTAGCATTATATCCTCCTAAGAAATTCTTCGGGGCAGCTCGAAATATAGAAGAAGGCGGAAGTCTAACAATTTTGGCTACATGCCTTGTGGATACTGGCAGCCGTATGGATGAAGTAATATATGAAGAATTCAAAGGCACTGGCAATATGGAACTTCATTTGGATCGAGCTTTGGCGGACCGAAGATTTTTCCCTGCGGTTGATATCATTCGAAGCGGAACCAGGAGAGAAGAATTATTTTTTGAAGATTCGGTGATGAAACAGAGAGATTTACTTCGGAGAATGGTTAGCATGAGTTCGGATAATGGTTCTTCGAATGTTTTAGAGAGGGTTTTAGATCGGGTTTCAAAGTCTGGTTCTAATGAAGAATTCTTGCAAGGATTACACAAGGCTGCTAATAGCTAAATTAAATATAAATTCCGTAACACTTAAGTAACACAAAAAGACGATAATAGTCTGGTGGGATTATATATATGCTCGTAATCGGGCAAAAAATAAATCAAATCTATAAAGGAGAAAACGCTATATGGCAAAGAAATTAGGTTTCAAACTGTCTATTCCTGTAATGGCTATGGTCGTTATAGGCGTGTTAGCTGTAATGGTTAGCATGAGCATGTTCGCAGGCCAGAAAACTGTAGCCAATGTAGCTCCTGAATTAGATGGAGTAAGGGATGGAGGAAAAGCATTAGCTGCTCCTTCAGCTGTTGAATCCATGAGTGCTTCAGGCACAACAAGCATGGTTATTACTCCACCTGAAGTAGGTGCTACTGCAAAATTGGTTATTACCTCTGGTACCGGAACACAAACAATTGCAGAGGGTTCTACTATCACCTTATCACTTGAAAAAGTGTTTGGTGTTCCTTCAACTATAGCTACAACTGACATTGTTATGACATCCAGTGTTTTAACAAATGCTTCAGGTGCTGCTAACGTTAGAGTACACCCTAAAAACGTAACTGTTGAGTTTACAGGAGCTAAACTTGACAATCCTCTCGTACACTTGGAAGTTCCGGACATGGACCCAACCGTAACTGGTACAGGTTCTAACATGTTCGCAGGTTCTCAAGGTATTGGAGCTAGCTCTACTGTTGTGATTACGATAGCTCAGTCGGCTGGTATTACCAACCCTACTGAGTCCGATTCACCAACCGTAGCTGTAACCGGAACTGGTTACATTGCTGGCACCGCTACTGCTGGTACTACACTCCCACGAAAATTAACTACCAGCACTACCTCTACTTCTAGGGGCGGATCAGTAACCATCACTGGTTACGGATTCAAAAACGGTACCACTGCAACTGTGTTTATTGACGCAGACGGTGACACCGCTTTAGACTCCGGTGAAGTTCAATTGGCTGAAGCTGTAGTAGCTTCAGACGATACTTTCGCAGCAACCTTTAGTTTGACTGTACCTCCGTTCTCACGATCTGGTGGTTCATCTACTATCAACGCTGTTGACGGTAAAGGTAACTCCTCACCAACATCTGTATCTGT
>CAYFGT010000009.1:0-76783 GCA_964343075.1 uncultured Dehalococcoidia bacterium
TCGAATCCCTCCGCTCCTGCCATGGGAATTAATCAAGAGAGACTATGTGATTCTCTCGATAAAAAAGGAATGTTATGGGATTACAATTTGGTGTATTCGACCACATAGAACCCACTCCTGGTGTTGATTTAAATGATTTATATCGACATAGACTAGATCAGATTGAGTTATTTGATAAAGCAGGGTTTTATGGATATCACTTGGCCGAACATCACACTCCTGCTGTTCATAGTTTAGCTCCATCTCAAAACGTATTTCTATCCGCTGCATCGCAAAGAACTAACAATATAAAATTATGTCCTACTATCTATGTGTTGCCTCTACATCATCCATTAAGATTGATTGAAGAGATATGTATGTTAGATCACTTGAGTGAAGGACGACTCGAGATAGGAGTTGGCAGAGGAGGGATTTTAGAAGCCTATTTTTGGGGTAGTGAATCGGATGTTGAGGATAATTTCAGCAAATATAAGGAAACATTAGATATCATCAGGCTAGGTTTAGTGTCTGAAAATTTAACTTACAAAGGTCAATTTTATGAGTTTGATGAACTACCGATGAGGTTGAGGCCATTTCAAAAACCTAAACCTCCTATGTGGTATATGCGAAATACGGAAACAGCAGCGTTAGAAGGGATGAATTGTATAGTTGTGGGTAATTTGGCAGATTTTGCTCCTAATGTATCTCGCTTTAGAGCTATTTGGGAGGAAACGCATGGAAATAGTACAGGAAACTTGCCAAAAATCGGATTGGTCAACCATATAGTAATTGCCGATACTGAACAAGAAGCTTTGGATGCCGCTGGGCCTGCATGGGACGAATACATATGGAATCTTTCAGCTCCAAGGAGAATTGAAGCAGAGAATCGCGGACTTACGCAATTTTTAAAAGAATTGAATCCAAGGCCTGAAGGTTTGCCCGATAGGACTGCAGATTCACAACGATATGCAGGGAATGTCACTCGAGATAAATATCTAGAAAAAGAACCTGGGAACATAGGTGAATCAAGCAAATCTGCCGGGTTTAGAGCAGTAGCTGGAACCCCAGAAATGATATGTGAATATCTTGATGCTTATCTGGAAACAGGTGCAAATTATTTTGTTTGTGCATTTCATTTTGGGAATATGCCTGATGAGGTTGCTCAAAGGTCTATACGTTTGTTTATTGATAAAGTGATGCCAAAATACGTATAATTGTGATGTTGTTATGAATCCAAGCTCTGATGAACTTAAAGTAATACTCCAAGAAGCGAAAACTATAGCAGTGGTGGGATTATCTGATAATCCTACTAGGGACAGTTTTAATGTGGCTAGTTACTTGAAAGATAACCAGTACAGCATTATTCCTGTAAACCCGACTCTTCAGGAGGTATTAGGGCAAGATTGCTTTGCAGAATTAACAGATATCGATATCGATATCGATATCGTTGATATTTTTAGACGATCTGAATTCGTTTCTGACATTGTCGATCAAGCTATTTCTATAGGTGCTAAATGTATATGGATGCAAGATGGCGTGATTGATCAGCAATCCGCACAGCGCGCCAGTGATGCAGGTTTGGCAGTGATTATGGATGATTGTATATTGCGTCAGCACAAAAGGCTCTTTTCGGCATAACTTAAGGTTGGATTAATATAATGACCACAGTGAACATATCCCAGCGATTAAAAGACCAAGGGATTCGTATAACACCGCAGAGATTAGCGGTTGCAGAAGTGGTCATTAATTCGGCAGATCATCCAACTGTGAGAGAGATTTATACAAGGGTCCGAGAATTCTTTCCTTATTTAACTTTGGCTACAGTATATTCGTCGTTAAACATTTTGGAAAAAGCAGGACTGGTTTCGCAATTACCATTTCAGAAAGAATCTCGATATGATTCGAACAGCTCACTGCATCTGAATTTGGTGTGCATTGAATGCGAATCCATCGTGGACTGCGATGCAGGAAGTTCGTACTTGCTTGAAATCAAGAAAAAGATTCAAGAATCTGGGATATTTCAAATATCATACCAAAGATTTGATATATACGGGCATTGCTCTAACTGTTCTACGTTCAAGTAGTTTTTAATTAATATTAGCTAGCAATTTATAGAACAGTTACGGAACTTAGTTGATTTTACGATCATTGATTCCGGCCAAAAAGGTGATTGGATGAGATTTGAAATACCATCTTTTGAGCTATCCTGATTTTAATGTCTTAAGATTGAATTGGCTTAATGTGAGATAATGACAATCGGGTGTTATTTGATTTTAGATTATCTTGCGGAGAAGTGATTGTGTCTCGCCTGTCGAAATTGCAAATTACAAACTTCAGGAATCTCTTGAATGTTGATATCGAGTTATCTGCAGGGATAACGGTGCTTTATGGGAATAATGGAGAAGGTAAGACTTCGTTATTAGAGGCAATATATTATTTGTCAGTGGGTAGATCGTTCAAGGCAGAAAACGAACGAGAAGTGGTTAATCAAAAAGTGGCCTTGGCTGGAGGGCAATGCGTAATACATGGCGAAGCGGTGAGATCTGGCAGAGGATATCAGATAATCTTACTAGCTCAAGCGTATCCTAGGCAGGATACAGGTTCTGTTAGCAAATCCTACTTGATCAAAAAACAAATCAGAATCAACCAAACCCCCAAAACTGCATCTGACCTCTTTGGAACAATTAGTGCTGTTATTTTTCACGTGGAAGATATTAGACTGATAGAAGGCTCCCCTTCGGGTCGCCGAAGATTTTTGGATATATTGATTTCGCAATGCGACAAGGAATATTTAAATTCACTAAGAAGATATCAAAAGGTTTTACAACAACGTAACAAACTATTGAAAGCGATTAGAGACAAAAGGGCAGAAAAATCTGAATTAGTGTACTGGGATCAATTGTTAATTGATGATTCATATTCGATTAGTAAAGCGCGTCAAATGGCTGTGAAAGAAATGGAGGAACTGTTAGGACGTCAATATACTTGGCTAGACGGGCGTGAAAAGCAAATTAATATTAATTTGGTTAGCATTAACGCTTTGAGTAAGGACAGGGCTGAATTTACAGATTGGATGCAATCTGAACTGCGATCTAAATTTCACGTGGAGATTAAAACAGGGACTTCACTTCTTGGGCCTCATCGCGACGATTTTAATATATTAGTGGATGGTTTTGATATAGGACGCTATGGTTCAAGAGGTGAGAAGAAAATTTTGGCACTGGCTTTAAGAATGTCAGAGGCATCGTTTATATCCAACAGACGGGAAGATGATCCAATAATTTTACTGGATGATGTTTTGTCAGAATTGGATGAATATAAACGGGCTTGCGTGCTTAATATGGCTTCCAGTTACGGACAATCTTTGATCACAACAACTGACTCTAATTTGATATCATCTGTGTCAGGGATATCTGCTAAATATGCGGAAGTCACTCAAGGCAAGGTATACACGGAATGACATATGATATGCTTTTAATGGATTTAACCCCTTTGATAATAATTGCTTCTATTATTTTGTCTGCGCTTATAATGGGAATCCTTGTTTACAAATGGTTTTTTAGGGTTCTGATTAAGATTTCCCACAGCACAGATACAGAACTAGACGATGCGTTACTCAAGTCTCTCCGGTTACCTTTCTCAGGGCTTATAGTCTTAGGTGGAATTTATGTAGCTGCACTGTATTTTAGTAATATTCCACAAGCTATATTAAATAAGACGTTATCAGTTCTATTGATATTCTTTTTGATTTTAGCGTTTTCTAGATTGATTGTGAATGCCTTTGATTGGTATGCCAAGAGCTCCCAGGGTAATGCAAGGACTCCAGTAAATTCCAAGCTAATTCCAATAGGCAGAAGAGCATCAGTAATAATCATATATATTATTGGGACATTATTGATCTTTGATACTTTAGGAATAAATATCAGTCCGCTTATAGCAGGCTTGGGACTGAGCGGATTGGCTGTTGCTTTGGCAATTCAACCTACGCTGACAGATTTGTTTGCGGGAACCTATGTTATCACGGAAGGATCGGTGGCTAGTGGAGATTACATTGAGTTAGATAATGGTATTTCAGGGTATGTCGTAGCTGTAGGATGGCGCAGTACTAAAGTGAGAACTGTAATGAATAATTTGGTTATTGTTCCCAATTCTAAATTTGCCGAAACTGTAATTACTAACTACAACGAACCGAGAAGCTCTTTGAATGTGATCGTAGAATGTGGTGTTAGTTATGATAGCGATCTTCAAGAAGTTGAAAGGATCTGCAGAGAAATCATGACTGTATTAGTAGAAGAAAATGATTTAGCCGTTAAAGACTTTGGGTCGTATTTTGCATTCAGTAATTTTGGAGAATCCAATATCGATTTCTGGATGTTCATACAAGCTAAGGATAGATTGGCTAGTTTTACGTTAAAGTCTGAATTGATCAAACGAATTCATGATGCATTTAATGAGAACTCTATTGTTATTAACTATCCCGTCAGGACTATTCAAATAGAATCTACGAGATTAGAACCAGTAGAATGATTATTTTGAGTATGGTTGATTCGCTTGAATGCTGTAGTTGTGGCGTATATAATTTGCGAGTTGTAGTTAATGGGCCTGTAGCTCAGCCGGTTAGAGCGCAGTCCTGATAAGACTGAGGTCGATGGTTCGAGTCCATCCAGGCCCACCATTAATTTTAAAAAATTGCTATAGGGTTTACCGGAGATCCGGTACCGCCTTCTACCACTAGAGGATTGACCGTAAGAAAAAATTCGTATTTGGATTCCTCTGCGCATGCTTCAGATAAAGGTTGCAGCAACGCATTATCTAGCAAAGCAATACCATAGGCAAAAATAGCAGCGTGTACGGACCAAGCTAAACCGTAGTCGTTTGGAGAATGGTCCATCATATCCCATACTAACATACAACAGTCGCTATCTCGTAAGAATTTCAGGCAAGAAGTATGGAGGCCAGGACGTTGGTCTCTATTGGTTCCCCATGTAGTATTTTCTTCATTGTATTTTTCTCTGCCTGAATATACTAATATAGCGTCTCCGGGCGATAATGTGATTCCTTCAGCCTCTACGATATCTTGAAGTTCTGAACCATGGACGGGAGCGTCTTGGGTGACATAGTTGGTTCCTCGATGTTTCGGGACATCAAGCAGTATACCTCTAGTTATAACTCCTTCTTTCCAGTGTTCTATAGAGCCCCAAGAAGTTCCATTAAATCCTATGACTTCGTCTGGATGCCGGCCGTTCCACATTCCGTTTTTGTCCCATACGTGGCATAGTGCGTCAATGTGGGTTGTTGCTTGTCCATGATAAGAGACTCCATAGTAATCCGTTGCGGCTCCACTTCCGTTTCCGCGAGGGTTTTTCATCATAAAGTGATGAGCTGGGGTTGGATTATTGGCCGCTGGCGTGGTAGGTAGAGGCCTAGATAACGAAACTCTTCTACCTGATGATATCAAACTGGCTGCTTCTGTTATTTTTTTAGGCGTTAAAAAATTCATCGCGCCTAATTGATCGTCTTTGCCCCAGCGTCCCCAATTATTATCTAAGGTTAGGTATTTTTCTATTTCTTGACTTGTTGGGATGTTAGGATTATTCATTCTTTCACCTCGAAATTTGGTTATATAAAGTTGTGCATCGGGGATCTAATATATAAATCTCCAACCAGGCATATCAACCACCCATTGATTGTCTTCAAGTAACATAGGAATTATAAGACCTGGCATTAAACGCTTAGAATTGATTGTGTTTTCGTCTTTAGTCACTCCAAACGGAAGAAATGCAAAGCAGTGGGTGTCGTCAATGTAACTTGATGGGGAGACTCCTAAGTCGGTCAGATCTTCGAGAGCCCACATACTAAGGACCGTGTTACGGAAATCTGCCATCATGTCCTGTCTTTTATTATGTTTGGAATTATATCCTGCTTGGTATGCTTCTTGCATATTGATGTTGTTTTTGGTTGCCCATACTCCCATTCGCATTCCCCGGGTTTCTTTGGACAGAAGATTCCAGGCTGTGTCCATATCATTGTCTCTGATAGCTTCAGCAAATTTGCCGGCTTGATCTCCGCTTTCATCTGGCAGAAGGCTTCTTTTTTCTCCAGGTATATTCATTGTAATTGCCTCACTATACGATTAAATCACCATCCTATGGCATAGCCATCATATCGAGGATCTGCTGCTCCGTGTAACGTCCGGGTGTTTTTATCATGCTGAATAATCATTTCTCTACCAACAATTCCATCCCATGCGTCAAGCATTCGAACGGTATGCCCGAGCTGGTTCAGACCTTGAATTGTGGATTCAGGGAATCGGTCTTCTGCGATTAGCTCGTTGGGAAAAGAATGAGGATAGTTTGACTCGGTTGGACTCAAAATATCTTTCCATCTAGGCGCTTCAACCGCTTCTGCAACGGTATAACCATAATTGATCATATTAACTAACACTTGGAAATTGCTCTGTACTTGAGTGTCTGCTCCAGGAGTACCAAGTACCCATTTTAAGTTTCTGCTTTGAGTATGTTCCTCAAATACCATAACTGTATTCATAGTATGCCTGACACGCCTCCCTGGTTGCAGATAATTGATGTGTCCTGGCTCCAAGTGCCAATACGTCATTCTGTTATTTAGGAGGATTCCGGTATTTCCGGCGATCATTCCTGATCCCCAAGAACTTTGCAGGCTTTGTAATTGGCATACGGCATTTCCATGTTGGTCTACGATTACGAAACAGGTGGTATTTTCGGTTTCTTCGGTAGTGCCTACGCGCCTTTCATTTGGCTTTTCATTTGGTTTTTGGTCTTGGAAATCCCAAGGATTTGATTTCTTAATATCTTTTTGGGCTTGTTTGGTGTTTATTATTGATGCAAGGTGGGCTGCGTAATCTTTATTTAGCATGCCTTCTATTGGAATATCGATAAAATCTGGATCAGATAAGTAGTGTTCCCGGTCACTAAAGGCTAATTTTTTTGCTTCTACCATTAAATGTATTAATTCAGGAGAGGTTGGGTCTAATTTAGATATGTCAAAATTTTCTAGAATATTTAATTCTTGCAGCAATATGTGGCCACTCGAATTTGGAGGAGACTCGTATATGGTATACCCTTTATATGTGGTAGAGATGGGAGACTCTGTCCTTGATGTACAAGCTTCGAAATCTTCTCTTGTTAACAGGCCATCATGTTTTTCAATAAAACTGATCAGTCCCTTTGCGATACTTCCTTTGTAGAATGAATCTCTCCCTTCAATGGCCAGAGTTTTCAGTGTTTTGCTTAGATTCTCTTGAATCAATAACTCTCCTGCTTGTAAAGGTTCTCCATTGCGGGTAAATATTTTTTTAGAATCCTCAAATGAACAAAGCATGGAGTCTTCCCTGATCGCATTTGATAAGTAGTGAGTTACGGGAAACCCTTGTTCTGCGATACGTATAGCATCAGCAAAAGATGTTTTGATGTCTTGAGAACCATATTTGTCATAAGCGTCAAACCAAGCATGAACAAGGCCCGGAGTCGAGACAGATTGAATCCCTTTTGATGGGATTCCGGTTTCTTTAAAAAGATCAGGATTTGCTTTGAATGGAGCCGCTCCGGTGCCATTAATTATTTCGATCGTATCTGAATCTTTCCAATAGACCATGATGTATCCATCTCCCCCGAGGCCAGACATCATTGGTTCTACGACTGAGAGGGTAGATGCTACAGCAAGTGCGGCATCAACCGCATTGCCCCCATTGCGCATTGCATTGATACCTGCTTGAGAAGCAAGAGGATGCCCTGAGGCTACCATTCCGTTTAGTCCCATGATTACAGGTCTAAAGCTTTCTGATTGATTTCCGTGAGGTGATTTTTTCATTTCTCAATATAAAAAGGCCTCAATAATAGAGACCTTTCCTTTAATTTATTTTGTGTGTTAGTGTCCGCCGCAACCACAGCCTCCACTGCCACAACCTCCACCGCCGCCGCAACCACCGCCGCCGCAACCGCAGCCACCGCCGCCGCAACCACAGCCACCGCCGGCGCTAGCATATAGAGGATTGTTGATTACGAACCCTACTTGACCTCCAAAATTTTCTACATAGTCAATCGTGGCTTCTTCGAGAAATGGGGCGCTGTCAGAATCCATTACAAAGTCGACTCCATCCAATGACATTACAGTATCATCTTCTTGAGTCTCCTTCTCCATTGTTAGCATGTATTGCAATCCGCCGTGTTCTGCTGGCATTGCTACTACTCTTAAAGAACTAGCTTGTTCTTCTTGATTAATGACTTCTTTTAGCTTTTCTATCGCAAGTGATGTGACGTTCATGTTGCTTCTCCTATAAAGAGTGCTTATTATGATTTTATTGTGGATATTGTATATTTATATAATACGACTGGTCAATGCAAATAGATATGATTGTAGTATGAAAGACAGATGTTATGTGCGGACGATTTAATTTAGCGTATAGTTCGGGTGATATTTCAGATAAACTGCCCGGTGTTTTATGGGAAATTGAGAAACTTCCTAGTTTCAACATTGCCCCTTCAACTATGATTTTAGTCGTTCATGGATCAAATCAAGGATTTACTGGCAGTTTGATGAAATGGGGGATCCCTATAACGGATGCTTCCGGAAGGCAGGTATTGATGAGCAATACGAGGATTGAACGACTTTTAGAAAACAACTCATTGTCCAGTCGATCGGATGCTCTTTGTTTCATTCCTGCTACAGGATTTTACGAATGGGAGCAAAACTCAAAGACTAAAATCCCCTTTAATGTTCGGCTAACAGACAGTGAATTATTTGTGATGGTAGGTATTTATCGTAAAACTGCAAATGGAAATTATTGTTCAATATTAACCTGTGAGGCCCCACAACCGTTGCGGGATATCCACCCTAGATCTCCGCTGATGTTAGAAGCTAGTTTAGATATTATACAGAGCAACGAGAAAAGATCTGCCATTGAATATTTGAAGTTTTCACTGGACATGCAAAAAAAATTGCAAGTTAACTTGACACAAGTATCGCCAAGAATCAACAATGTGTCGTTTAATTCTCCGGAATGCTTGAATGAAGATGTTACTCATCAGATTCAATTATTGTAATTGGAAACGTTTGTGTCATATTAATAGGGTTGATAGAATAGCTAGGTGCTAAAAAACAAAAAGTGAATTCAATCTTGGATCACTATGATTGGTAAGAGGTGAAAGTTGGATAATACATATGATGTTGTAGTAGTAGGAGCCGGAAATGCTGCTTTAAGTGCTGCTATTGCCGCTAAAGAAAATTGCAGTTCCGTTTTGGTTTTGGAAAAGGCTCCAGAATATTTTAGGGGAGGCAATACGTATTTCACTGGTGGACTGATACGTTTTTCATTTGATGGCATTGAAGATTTGAAAGAAGTGATTTATGACATGTCAGAAACGGAGGAGAATTCTATTGAAGTCGGGAGTTATACAGAAGATCAATTTTATGATGACATGATGCGTGTGACTCACGGTCTGACTGATCCCGAGTTAGCGCAGATATTGACCACACAATCTTTGCCCACTATGAAATGGTTAACGCAAAAAGGAGTAAGGTTTGTCATGGCTTTTGGGAGACAAGCTTTTAAAGATGGCGATAAGTATAGATTTTGGGGCGGAGCGATTGTTGAAGCCGTGGGAGCCGGGAAAGGGCTTTCTGATCAACAGTTTGAGGTTTGCAAACGTGATGGAATAGAAGTGAGGTATGGGACCGAAGCTAAGAAACTTATTCAAGATAATAAAGGTAGGATTTGCGGGATAACAGTTTTAGGCCCTGATGGGTTTGAAGATATATCTGCTGGCTCGATAGTTTTGGCATCAGGAGGATTCGAGGCTAATGCTGAAATGCGATCTAGATATTTAGGTCCAGGGTGGGAAAATGTAAAAGTTCGCGGAGTTCCATATAACACTGGCGATGGTATTAGAATGGCTTTAGAAGTGGGTGCCCAATCCCACGGGCATTATAGTGGTTGTCATGCGGTTGCTTGGGATATGAATGCTCCAGCTTCAGGAGATAGGAACATAACAGAGTTATACCAGAAGCATTCTTATCCTTTCGGGTTGATAGTCAATATTAATGGTAAACGCTTCGTTGACGAAGGGTATGATTTTAGGAATTACACTTATGTCACCTATGGAAGAGCTTTAATGGACCAACCCCAAGGGTTAGCCTACCAGATCTTTGACGGTAAAGTGCTAGAAAGAAACTTGCTAAGAGATGAATATAATATTCCAGAGGTAACCCGATATGAAGCTAATACGATCGAAGAATTAGCAATCGGTTTAGATATAGACCCTCAAGGGTTAGTGGAAGAAATTTCAGAATATAACAAAGCTGTACGAACGGATATTGAGTACAATCCAACTATCAAAGATGGCCGATGTACAGAAGGATTAGAGGTTAATAAAACGAACTGGGCGGAAACGATCGATAAACCCCCTTATGTTGGGTATGCGGTTACAACGGGGATTAGTTTTACGTTTGGAGGAGTAAAAATCAATAATAGAGGCCAGATAATGAACAGTAGTTTAGAGCCGATTCCAGGTTTGTACGCTGCTGGTGAAATGGTTGGTGGGTTATTTTATTACAATTATCCAGGAGGTTCAGGACTGTCAGCAGGAATGACTTTTGGAAAACTTGCTGGCGAAACTGCTGGCCGAGATGCGATGGTATTGAAAGATTAAATAGTAAGACACCTACGATATTAGATTAAGACTTGTCATTATAATTAGATTGGGATAGACTAGGCTTGATCCAATACCCAGAGAAATTATTTAAGTATTTGACCAATTTAGACGGATTGAGAGAGGGAGTATGTTTGACAAGCAGAGCTTAGACAATTTGTTTGAAGAACTCAGAGATGAATTCGAGCTTGAACCTGAATGGGAAGAAATTGAACAAGCAGCACACTTAGGTGTTGCAAGGTCTGATGCTGGAGTAGAACTCGGCGATATCGATGGTCGTGTAGCCGATTTAATCAATAAGCACAAGCCTTAAAAATTCTACTGTAATGGCAGTTACCGTTCTGTAACGAGAACGAAAGACACGTAACTGTTCGTTATATCTTGTATAATGTCCGAATCATGGATTAATTATTGTGCGTTTTAAATGCACGTAGATAATATTGGTATATATAGAGGAGGACATATGGAAATCACTAGATCTGAAACAGGTGCTCGTATGAGCCGAAGTGTAGTACACAATGGAGTTGTATATTTGGCAGGTACCACTGGTACGGCTTATGAAAGCGTCACCTCTCAAACCACAGAAATCTTAGCCAAAGTGGATGAATTGTTAAAGAATGCTGGCTCTGACAAATCTAAGTTATTACGAGCAGAGATTTGGTTAGATGATATGCGATACTTTGATGAAATGAATGCTGTTTGGGATGCATGGGTACCGGAAGGATGCGCTCCCGCACGAGCTTGTGGATCTGCTCATTTAGCTAGAGCAGGGGTTTGGGTTGAAATAATCTTAACAGCTGCTGTTTAGCCTTTTGTTGCGGGCGTAACTCAGTGGTAGAGTGTTTGCTTCCCAAGCAAAAAGTCGAGGGTTCGAATCCCTTCGCCCGCTCCAGAGTTATTTTTGTAAGGCATAAGAATTTGTTATGGGCATGTTAGATGACGATATGAAAAAAATGATCCGGCAGCAAAGAATGGGTTTCATAGCAACAGTATCTCCCGAAGGCTTGCCTAATTTATCTCCCAAGGGTACTACCTCTGTATGGGATGATGATCACTTAATATTTGCTGATTTGGGATCTCCGGACACTGTACGAAATCTCGAAAACAATCCTGCTTGCGAAATCAATGTTTTGGATTATTTTTCGCGAAAAGGATACATGATCAAAGGCCAAGCTCAAGTCCTGACTGAAGGAGAATTGTTTGATTCTATTCATACTAAGGTTACAGCTAACAGAAGTAGTCGAGCCTATCCAAGTAGTAGATATGTGATTGTGGAAATCCAAGAAGTTTCAATGATGATCTCGCCTGGATATTCTTCAGGTCAATCGGAATCAGAAATGAGAAATCAATGGCATAAACATTGGAATGAAGTACATTCTGAGAACTCATAAAAAATCGCGTCATGAATAAGTATGAGATAAACGGTTATGTGATTTTGTTGTTGATCGATAAATTTTTTCCTAAATCAGTTTTTCAGGTTCAACAACTGTTTATGTTATGGGAAGAGAGAATCCTGCCTGTCCTGTCTCAAAACACACTCAAAACTGAATTGTTGGTACGTGATGATGGGAATCCGGTTTGGAAAACCAGGATAGTAAAGGCAATTTCTGAGCTGCTGAATATGGAATATATTAACAGGGCTTACCCTTATAGCATGCAATATCAGAGATATGCGATCACAGATTTTGGTAAAAATGTGATTGCTGCACCAAGCCAAGGTATTAAAGAAAAGCTTTCAGGCAATGAACTCTTTTTATCCAGAGAAATTGAGGAAGTGATTAAGAATATCCATATTAAATAATAGTGAATATTTGAAAACAATAAATTAAAATATATTTGTATGGTTACATTATTAAAAAAACTAGCTGGCGACAATAAGATTATCAAGCGGGCTTATAGACTGGTAGATCAGATTAATGAACTGGAATCAGAATTCTCACGCTATGATGAAGGGCAAATCAGCGCTAAAGCTGCTGAATTAAAAGATTTTGTTGCAAATGGAGGGGACCTGAATGACATCTTGGTTCCTTCGTTTGCTTTAGTTAGGGAGGCATCGAAAAAAACCTTAGGTCAAAGGCATTATGACGTCCAATTGATTGGAGGAATTGTATTACACAATGGGCAGATAGCTGAAATGAAGACGGGAGAAGGGAAAACATTAGTAGCAACTCTTCCGGCTTTCTTGAATGCGTTGCAAATGTCTGTTCATGTAGTCACTGTAAATGATTATTTGGCTCTGCGTGATGCTGCTTGGATGGGACCAATTTATTCTTTGTTAGGACTTACAGTAGGATGCCTACAACATGATTGTGCTTACCAATATGATGTAGAAGCGAATGGGCAAATGAAGTTAGTTGATCGGTCCGTCGCATATTCTGCTGATATTTTATATGGAACAAACAATGAATTCGGATTTGATTATCTAAGAGATAACATGAGTGTAGAAAGTGAGCAACGGGTTCAGAAACAATTAGAATTTGCCATAGTGGACGAAGTCGATAATATTTTAATTGATGAAGCTCGAACGCCTTTGATTATTAGTGGCCCCGCAGATGAACCAGTTAATTTATATGGCCAATTTGCTAAGCTTTCCACTCGATTACGAGAACATGAAGACTTTACTGTTGATGAAAAAACTCAAGGGACATCACTGACACAGGAAGGTATACAGAAGTTTGAACAGTGGTTGAAAGTTGATAATTTATATGATCCGGATAACTTTCACTTAGTACATTTTGCTGAAAACTCCGTTGTAGCACGTTTTTCTAAACAGAAAAATAGAGACTACGTTGTTCGCGATGGTGAAGTAGTTATTGTGGATGAATTTACTGGGAGGCTTCAATACGGAAGGAGATGGTCCGATGGACTACATCAGGCTGTGGAAGCTAAAGAAGGGTTGCGTATCCAAAATGAAAGTGTAACTTATGCCACTATTACGCTTCAAAACTATTTTAGGCTATACAACAAACTATCTGGCATGACAGGTACAGCTCTTACAGAATCAGATGAGTTTTATCAAATTTATGGTCTGGAAGTTACTGAAATACCAACGAATTTACCAATGCAAAGACAAGACTTTAGTGATTTGGTATTCCAGAATACTAAATCTAAATGGAATTCTATTATTGAAGATATAGCAACCACCTATGAATCAAAGAGGCCAATCCTAATAGGTACAGCTTCTATTGATGATTCAGAATATTTAAGTGATCGACTGAAGAAAAAAGGAATACCTCATAATGTGTTAAATGCTAAGAATCATGCGAATGAATCCGAGATTATTGCAGGTGCGGGGCAACTGGGGGCTGTAACAGTTTCTACCAATATGGCCGGCAGAGGAACAGATATAGTACTGGGAGGAAAATCTGATAGTAACCCAAATTGGGAAACAGAGCATCAAGAAGTTGTGGATCTTGGTGGTCTCCATGTAATAGGTGTCGAACATTACGATTCTAGACGTATAGATAATCAGTTAAGAGGCAGAGCAGGGAGACAAGGCGACCCAGGAACTTCCCAGTTTTATGTATCGTTAGAAGATGATTTAATGCAAAGATTTGGTGGAGAACGGATCAAATCAGTAATGAGCTGGACAGGTTTAGAAGAAGATATACCAATTGAAAATAAGCTTATCACTCGGTCTATCCGAGGTGCTCAAGTTAAAGTGGAAGGCTATCACTTTGACGTAAGAAAACATTTGTTGAATTATGATGATGTGCTTAATAATCAAAGAACAGTTATATATCAAGAGCGGAATGAGATTTTAGATGCTAATGACCTACAACATAAGATTAAAAGCTTGTTATGTGATGAATATAACGATCTGGTAGATAATTATTTGTCTGGGCACAATAGTGATTTTTGGGATTACGATGCGTTTTATACTGAGTTAAGGTCTATTAGTACGGTGCCCTCCTCTATACAGGATGAAGAAGAATTAGCTCAGCTAGATCACAAAACTGTTAAAGATATACTAAATGAGCATTCTGAAGAAGTATATTCTGATAAAGAAGAAGAACTTACAGAAGAGAATATGACATTGGCTTCTCGCATATTACTTCTTAAATCAATTGACACAAGATGGCTATCTCATTTGACAACCATGGAGAACCTGCGTACAGGGGTTGGCTTGCATGCTTACGGGCAAAGAGATCCTTTGGTTGTTTATAAGACGGAAGGCTTTAAGTTGTTTACAGAGCTTCTGGGTCGTATTAGATCCGATATGCTTCGTAGTTTATTCAATGTTCATATTGAAATTGGAGAGACACCGATTACTCGCAAACGTAATCAGAGAACTGATCCAGCTGTGATCGGTAGAAAAATAGGACGAAATGAAAGTTGCCCTTGCGGGAGTGGAAGAAAGTTTAAAAGATGTTGTGGTTGATCATAAGTCATAAGTTTTAATTCTTAATGAATTAGATATGACGGTGATTGAGCTTAAAGCCATTGCAAGTGCAGCCATTACGGGATTCAAAAATCCAGAGTCTCCAAATATAAAGCTAAGACTGACAGGGTTGTACCCAATTAATGTAAAAATGGGATACAGGATTCCTGCTGCTACAGGTATCAAAACAAGATTGTAGAAAAAAGCCCAGAATAAATTTTGCTTGATTATTCTGGAAGTTATTGTACTTAGACGTAACGATTTCAATATTGATGTGAGATCTGGTTTTAATAGAGTAATTTTTGAGTTTTCGATTGTTATGTCGGATCCTTGTCCAATGGCCATTGATACGTCTGATTGGATTAACGCGGGTGCATCATTGACACCATCTCCTATCATAAGTACTTTGTGACCCTGAATCTGTAAATCCGAAACAAGCTCGAATTTATTTTGAGGGCTCATTTGGGAATAATATTGCTGGATTCCTATTATGTCTGCTGTATGTTTGACCGCATGCTCGTTATCTCCACTAGCCAAAATGATATTTTTACCCATAGTTATTAAGCTTTGAATTGTGGGAGATGCAGATGATTTAATTTGATCGTTTAGGTTAAGGACACCGGAGTATTCATTGTTTATTGATATGTAAACTCGAGTTGATTTTTCTTGTGTGTTTGGGATGCTTACAGACATGGATTCCATGAGTCGTTCATTACCGATCGCTATATTGTTAGTATTTATGGTGCCTGTAACACCCAATCCTGGAAGACTTTTAAAATTGGTGCTTTCAAGGAAATCCAAATTTTTAGAGATTAAATGTTGGACGATTGCTTTGCCTACAGGGTGCTCAGAATAAGTTTCTATTGAGCCAGCAATTTGAATCAGTTCGTCTTGGTTTATGGCAACAGACTCTACGGAACTGACTTGGAGTGTGCCCTCTGTTAACGTTCCGGTTTTATCAAATATGATGGTGTCAATATTCCTCAATTCTTCGAGGGTTTGCGCATCTTTTATTAAGATCCCTTGTTGCGCAGCTTGCCCTGTGCTTGTGACTATTGCTGTTGGTGTTGCGAGCCCTAAGGCACAGGGACACGCAATTATTAATATGGAAATGAATGACGTTGATGCAAGTATCCATGTTGGCTCGGGGCCTAATATCCCCCAGCCTACAAATGCCAACAATCCTATAAGTAATATGGCTGGAACAAAAACAGATGAGATCTTGTCTGCTAGGATTTGTACAGGTGCCTTGGATCCTTGGGCTTCTTCTACCAAAGATATGATCTGAGAGAGTAATGATTCTTTTGGATTTTTAGTTGCTACTATCGTTATAGCACCATCGTAATTGAGTGTTCCGGTGTATACAAAATTTCCAGGGACTTTGTCTTGAGGAAGAGATTCTCCTGTTAACATCGATTCATCTATGCTGGTTGTTCCGGACAAAATCTCTCCGTCTATTGGAACTGCTTCTCCTGGCCGTACTAAGATCACATCACCTGGACTAATGTCTTCGACTTTAACTTCTAGCTGCTGATCGTCTTTCAGAATTGTAGCTGTAGGTGGCCTTAACTGGATTAACTGGCGTATAGATTGTGAAGTTTTAACTTTAGCAATGGTTTCCAGATATTTCCCTACGAGAACTAGTGTGATTATCATAGTTGAAGTGTCAAAGAATAAATGATTACTGAAGTAAGATGATAGCGTAGGATTTACGTATGAAACATTGATTATGGTTAAGAATACGCTGTATCCATAGGCAACGCTCGTACCTATCATTATTAGGCTATTCATGTTTGGGCTTAGATTTATCAAACTTCGGATGCCAGAATGGTAAAACCCATACCCGCACCAGAATTGGATCACACTTGCAATAACCAAACAATAAAGCTCTATGTATGGAATAGAAGAAGTCAAATTATTCCATGGCAAGAAACCCATCGTTGTAATAAAGATAAAAATAGCACCAAGGAATGAAACTGTTAATCGTGTTTTAAGTTGTTGTATTTCCTCGTTTTTATTTAATCTTTCAATTTCTTCGTCTAACGTGCCGGGAATTGCGGCAGAGTACCCCGCTTCATTTACTGCAGTTATAAACAAAGAATAATCTGAAGGACTGTCTGAGATATATTCTATTGTTGCTTTTTCGGTTGCTAAGTTAACACTTGCCTGTAATGTGTTAGGCACAGTTAAAATGGCAGATTCGACGTGATTCACACAAGCGCCGCAAGTCATACCAGACACGTTAAGTGTTACATTGTTAGATTTAATAGAATATCCAGATCGTTCGATTCCAACTTTTAGGCTTGATAGAGACAGAAATCTGGAGTCGAATACTACATTTAAACTGCTGTTTGAAATATCTAGTTCTGTTTTTTGGACTCCTAAAATAGCCCGAATGTTATCAGTGAGCACAGTACTTGTATCTGTGGACAAATTGCCTTCTAGGGGGATATTTATATTTGTTAAATTTAAATTCATTGGTTAATTTGCTGAAATGTTAGACAAACAATCACTTAATATGTACTATACCGTCAATCGATAGTCATTATCCATTATATACAAATGTGTAACGTTTTAGATATTTATTGCACTTAGAGGATGTATGCCTTCAAAAATACATTACGCCTGGATAGTTGTTTTTTCTGCTGCGGTCATGAGGCTGTCAGCTTCATCTTTCAGGACTGCATCTAGCATTCTAATTCCGCGAATTGTTGAAACATTTGGTTGGAGTTATGGAATGGTAGGGTATGGTTTCGCCATACAATGGAT
This sequence comes from uncultured Dehalococcoidia bacterium, assembly GCA_964343075.1. Classification (GTDB taxonomy): domain Bacteria; phylum Chloroflexota; class Dehalococcoidia; order Lucifugimonadales; family UBA3495; genus UBA2588. The sequence continues at coordinate 17,815 of CAYFGT010000009.1, forward strand.
CGCTTCTGGGTTATTTGGGCCGACTGCAGGTTGGATTGGAGATAGATTAGGATTCCGAAATGCATTATTGGTGGGGACCGGGATCTTTGTTACTGGTATGGTTCTAACTTCAACTATGAATTCACTATTGGAATTTTATTTGTATTTCGGAATTATAGTGAGCCTTGCGATGGCAATATTTCAAGTTCCATTGACTGTAGGCGTTGCTGTTTGGTTCAAGAAACACTTGGGTGTAGGAATGGGAATTTTACAGTCTTCTCAAGGGCTGGGACCTGTTGTTGCTGTACCCATAGTGCTATATATATTGAGCTTTGAGCATCTCGGTTTGAGAGGGGCCTTTTGGATGCCTGGCATAGGTGGCGGAGTCGTACTCCTATTAGCTATTATGCTTTACAGAAATCATCCAAGTGATATAAACGTTAGGCCTTTCGGTGCTGACCCGGATGATCCAATGGAGCTTCCATCCACTGGAATTGAAGCTAAGATACGGTCTACAGTATTCCTTAAGAGAGCGAGGAAAACGAATGCTTTTTGGAATTTGATAGGTATACATTATTGGGGTTGTGCCGGACATTCGATTATTGTAGTGTGGTTAGCGTCTATAGCAGAGCACAATGGGTTGGATGCTATTCAAGCTGCTTCTGTATTTGTCGTAATGACCATATCTAGCACACTGACTAGATTTGGTTCTCCGATACTATCTGATTTATTGGGAAGTAAATTGATAATGGGCTTATGCTTTATGCTCCAAGTGATTCCGATAGCGATATTGTTATTCAGTTCAGAGATTTGGTTGTTTTACGTTTTTGCTGTTCTATTCGGGATCGGATTCGGAGGTGAAATGAGCTCCTTCCCGATTATAAACAGGCAATATTATCGAGGAGCACCAGTGGCTCGAACGTATGGATGGCAAATGATGGGAGCAGGCACAGGAATGGCGTCAGGAGCCATGATTGGTGGCTTTCTTAGAGACGTAACCGGAGACTTTGATGCCACCTTGATAGTGTCAATGGCATTTAGTTTTATGGGAGTGATATCCATTATTTTGCTTCCTTCTACCAAAAAAGAACAGGTTCCGGATTGGGAATCTTATTTACCGGACTCAGGGTCGGCCAAATCGACATCTTGATTTAGACGAGGAGGGTGTATGTTGGATCTATTGATAAAAGGAGGGACTGTAGTCACTCCGTGGGGATCTGGATTGTGGGATGTTGGAGTAATTGGGGAAAAAATTGCTACAGTTTCACTTCCTGATTCTCATAACCAAGAAGCAATTAGGGAGTTAGACGCGACAGGTAAGATAGTCGTTCCGGGCGGGATAGAACCACATGCTCATATATCGGCTCCTATCATGGGACATGATGAAAGAACAGCTCCCCCAGAAGAAGTTAGCAAGGCATCAATTTTTGGTGGTACTACGAGCATTCTGGATTTTGCTATTCAATACCCAGGGATTAGTATCGAGCAAGCTCTTGCAGAAAGAGCTAATGAATGGACAGGTAAGTCGTATGCTGATTACTCTCATCATCTGATGCTGTTAGGTGAAATTCCCGACAGAATTATGGGTGGATTGCACGAATTTATCGAAGATGGATTTGCTTCAGTTAAGATTTTCACTACAAATATACGTCCGCCAGAAATGGCTGGCGAACCTCGTATGGTTAAAATGGGACATTTGCACGACTTGATGGAGACCATACATCGTACCGGCGCTATGCTTATGGTACATTCAGAAGATGATGACATGGTTCAACACATGTACGAAAAATTGGCTAGAAACGAAAACACAGAATGGTGGAACATGCATCTTGTTCACAGTAATGAATCTGAGGATGTGTCTTTTAGAAGAGTTATCCGTGTATCAGAATGGACAGGTTCCCCTGTGTATTTTGTCCATGTTAGTGCGAATGAAGGGTTGTTAGCAGTAAGAGAAGCTAGAGCAAAAGGGATGCCTGTGTATGGTGAGACACTTCATAACTACTGTTGCTTCAATGCAGACCACTATAAAGAAGAATTTGGAATGAAATACCATACATATCCCTCTTTGAAATCAGAGTCGGACAGACAGTCATTATGGAGGGGATTAGTAGATTATGGACTGAGTACGGTTGCAACCGATGAATACTGTACTAATTGGAATCTCAAAATTGAAGGTAAGAAAGTTTCAGATGTCACTGGTGGGCATAATGGAATAGAAACGAGAATGGGAGTTACTTTCAGTGAAGGCGTCAGCAGGCAACATATGTCCTTAGAAAGATTTGTTGAAGTAACTTCTAGTAACGCAGCAAAGATAATGGGAATGTATCCTCAAAAAGGGGTAATAGCTCCAGGTTCAGATGCTGATATTGTATTAATAGATCCTTCTTTTGATAAAAACTTGGAAATGAATGATTTTCATATAAGCGATTACAGCATATGGGAAGGTTTTCATGCCCAAGGATGGCCAGTTACCACGATATTAAGAGGGAATATCATGGTAGAAAACAGACAATTAGTCGAGGACACAAAAATAGGCAAATTAGTTAAAAGGAAAGTTGATTCAACTGTATTAAATCGTCCAGTGTGTTAGTTAAAACATCTATGGAGACGATTATGAATGAAGCGCATATTGAGGGTTATAGTAATTATCAATGTATGTCTATATTAAGGTTTTATTCTGAAAGGGACTCCATGAATCCCATTGTTAGCGAATCCTCTGAAATTCCATTCGAATTTTTCAGGCTGTATGTTCCCCTCTGAATCAGACGCTCTTGATTGAACTATGTAATATCCAGGGTTAGCGTTTTCCAGTATGTATTCCCATGAAGTCCAGTGCCTTGGATGGTTATTAGAAGAAAGAGTGGCCTCATTCCAAGAATCCCCTTCATCTAGGCTAATTTCAACTTTTGATATATTTCCAGTGCCTGTCCAAGCCTTTCCGCTTATGGTAACGGGACATTCAGGAAAACTTTGACCTCTGTTTGGAGATGTAATCAAAGATTTAACCTGCATGGCTGTAACTCGTTCTGGATTTTCCGAATCAAGATTTCCGAGTTTTTGATAAACATAGTATTCACTTTGATGAAAACCATAATAAGCCTTCGATAGCAAACGTATCTCGGTTATCCATTTAACAGAGGCCATACCATACCATCCTGGCACAATTAGCCTTAGAGGATACCCATGGGATTCAGGAAGAGGTTCACCATTCATTGTGTGGACAATTTGAATTTCAGGGAGCAAAGCTTTTTCAATAGGTAAGCTAGCTCCAAAATTTTCCATTTTATTTGTTGTGGGGTTTAATCCGGTGTCTGCTCCGATAAACGCGACTTCAGTACACCCTTTGGTTTCAATTCCTTCAAGGATTTGGGATACAGATATTCCTTCCCAGGATGCAGAGCTAACGCCACTGTTATCCCATAGCAGTCCTTCTACTGGTGGCTGAATGGCGGCGCGACTATTACCTGCGCATTCGAGTACGTTTTTGAATTCTGTTGAGTCTAATGACATGATTTGATCGTAATCAAAAGATTTAATGTGTTTATCATCGGAGTAAATATCTAATTTCCAGGTCGACATGTCTATTTTAGGTTGATTGGAATGACTTCTTACAAAGAAATTATCGTTAGGTATGATATCTCGGTTCATTGATTCTACTTGAAGACCAATAACCGAGGGATCAGTCGATAGCTGGGTGTTTTTTAACGGTTCTTGTTCCATTTATACTCCTCATGACTGTTTAGTATTTGATAAGCGAGAGGCCCACGCAAACACGTGGGCCTCTCGCTTTGATTTAAATTTATGACGAATTACAACAACATATTTGTATGCAGATGCCAGGATATAACTGCAATTTGTTTGTAAATGCACTCATGATTTTGTAGTTTAACATTACAAACTATACTTATCTAGTAGGATAGTTAACCTTATTATTACCACTGATTTAAAACGGCTCGATTGAAGGCTATCGTTGGCTTTTCAGGAGTTTTTTTTGTATAGTGAATGCTTTGAAATGTGAGGAAAAATTGTTTGGTAAATCTTTAGAGGGACTCAGAGTTATAGAGTTAGCTGAAGGAGTGTCTGGTCCGTATTGCGGCAGATTGCTTTCACAGCTAGGTGCTGATGTTATTAAAGTTGAGACCCCAATTACAGGAGATGTAAGTAGATCACATGGACCATTTACAGGAAATGTTGAAGATAAAAATAAAAGCGGATCCTTTTTGTTTGCGAATTATAATAAGAGAGGAATCACATTAGATGTTCGTACTTCAGATGGTCGCAAGCTTTTGCTTGATTTACTAAAAGACTCTGATGTTTTAATTGAGAACCAAAGCTCGGGATTCTTAGAGCAATTTCACCTTAAATATGATGATTTGAATACTGAGCTGCCTGGCCTAGTGGTCACTTCAATTAGTCCGTATGGCCGCAGTGGCCCATATAAGGATTATAAAGGAACAGATTTGACTGCTAATGCGTTTAGTGGTTTGAGTTTCGGAACAGGTCATGAGAATCGAGAACCGTTAACGACGCCACTATCGCAGGCAGGCGTTCTAGCAGGAGTTGGAGCTGCATTTGCAACATTGATGGCTGTTTTATCGAAATCAATGACTGGAGTCGGGCAATTGGTTGATGTTTCTGAGTCTCAGGTTATAGGCGTGTTATTGACCGGATATCACTTGCCTACATATATATATAGAGGGGTTGCAGGCTGGAGATCTGGAAACAGAATGAGATTGGGATTATTTCCTAATTGTGTTTTGCCATGTAAAGACGGTTATATATGTATTGATGCGCCACAGATGGAACAGTACCAACGATTCTTAGATTTACTAGATGAACGTGACTGGATGGAAAATCCTAGATATAGAAATCGTAGAGCTATGAGCGATCAATATCCAGAAGAGGCAGAATCATTAATCGCTCCGTGGTTTATGCAACGTACTAAAGAAGAGATATTAGAAATTTGTATTGAGAATAGAATACCTTGTGTTCCGGTTAAGAATTTTGATGAAGTTATGAGAGATGAACAATTAAACGGACGTGATTTTTTCCGTCCCATTACTGAAAAAGATGGAAAGACATTTATCCATCCAGGAGCTCCATTTAGGATGTCTGAGACACCGCTCAATGTTTGGAAGCCTGCTCCCGAACTTGGAGAAGATAATCAGGTAGTATTCAAGGATATATTAGGTCTTAATGATGATATGATCCGAGATTTGATAGAAGGTAACATCATATGAATACCAGATTACCCTTAACTGGCTTACGCGTTATCGATTTCGGTACAGCTTGGGCGGCTCCTATGGCCACTCAATTATTGGCAGATTATGGAGCAGAAGTGATTAAAGTTGAAACGAATACTCGCTTAGATGGGCTTAGATTAGGCCGGCCAATGATAGGTGATGATCTATCTGGAGGTGATCGTGGTTTGTGGCCAGAGCTGCAGCCTGTTTTCCATGGAATCAATCGGAATAAATTAAGCATAACAGTGGATATGAAGACCTCTGAGGGTATCAAGATAATACAGGATTTGATTGCGCAGAGTGATGTGATAATCAATAATTATTCTCCTGGGGTTCTGGACCGATTAGGCTTAAATTATGATTCTTTAGTTAAATTGAAACCAGACATTATTTTGGTTTCAATGCCAGCGGTAGGAGATGTAGGTCCAATGAAAGATGTTCTGGCTTATGCTCCGATCATTCAAGCTTTGTCTGGATTGATGAGTTTGGTTGGATATGATGAGGAAGAGCAATTGGTAGGAGAATTACAGGCTCCTTGGAGTGATGTCGTGGCTGCTGTTCATGCGGCTTTAGCAACGATATCTTCGATTATATATCGGAATAATACCGGACAAGGCCAATATATAGAAGTCTCACAATTAGAAGCTACAACTTCTATGTTGGGATTGGGTTTTTTGCAAACTCAAATATATGGAACATCACCTGTGCCATTAGGGAATAAGGGTATGTTTGCCCCTAATAATAATTACAGATGTGCAGGTGATGATAGATGGATATCGATTGCTGTGCAAAATGAACAGCAATGGCAAGGTTTTGTGAAATACGCTAATAGCCAGGGATGGGATGTTCCGGATGTATTTGCTACAAATGAAATTAGGATTGACAATGTTTTGGAATTAGATGCTTGGATTTCCGAACGGTTAATTCAATTGGACAGAGAAGAATTGGTTGAAACATTACAAGGTCTGGGCGTGCCTGCTATGGCGGTTATGAATATTGAGGATCAATTCATAGATCCTCATTGGCAAGAGAGAGAAGCATACGCCGAAATAGAACACCCTCATATTGGAATAGAATGGATATATGGAATGCCATGGTTATTAAGTGCTACTCCAGGATCTGTGAGAACAGCAGCGCCTGGATTGGGAGATCATAATCACTATGTGTATCACGACTTATTGGGTATGAGTGAGGAATATATAGCTCATTTGATCGAGACGAAAGTAATTAATTAAATGAGATTAAGGACTATTATTGGTTAAATTAAATTTGCATCGAACAGGGAGCCGGAATAAGAAACCGATTTTTTATGGTTGGTGGATCGTTGCCACCGGTCTTCTTGGAATAACTGTCAAACAGGGCTCATTTAATAAGAATTTTTCTGTTTATGTTCCATTTATACGGTCAGAACTTGGAATAGGAGTTGCCGCTATTTCTACTGCTGATATGTTGGGGAGGATGACAGCTGGTTTTATGGCTCCTTTATGGGGCTATTTGACTGATAAATTTGGTTACAGAAACATGTTAATCTTTGGAGGATTAGCATCCGGATTGGGATTTATATTATTAGCCAGAGTCCACAATTATTTCATGTTTACTTTGGTGTTGGTTGGGCTTATATCAATGGGAGTTCGAGCAGGGTATAACAATGCTTCTATACCTGCAATTAATGCCTGGTTCAGGAAACATAGAGGATTGGCAATGTCAATTGTTTCTACTGGTAATGGTATAGGTGGATTATTTGCCCCATTGGTGGGTTTTATGATTTTGTCATTAGGCTGGCGTCGTTCTAGCTTTGTGACTGGTATATTCATCATAGTGGTGATGAGTACATCATCCTGGATTGTACGACAATCACCAGAATCAATGGGATTATATCCGGACGGAGAAAAGCCTGAAGAACCTGTTGCTTCTAATCCAGTTGAGGCTCAAGTACAAGAATCCAGTCTTGCTAAAGATTTTAGTGTTCGGGAAGCAATGACAACTTTTGCTTATTGGCAACTTGTAATAGCAGTTGGATTTAGAAACACTGTTCATGCTGGAATTTCATTCTTGATGGCCCCAGTAATGATATGGTTTCTGCAGGGCTCCGGGAGAAATGAGACTGATAGTTTATTAATAGCAGCATTTTTCATGTCATTATTTTCGTTTGGTTCTTTATTCTTGAACCCAATGGTAGGCTGGATTGGGGATAGATGGCGCAAAGAAAGAGTAAGTGCTTTATGCATGGTTACTGGGGGATTGTCTATATTAGCTTTATTAGACGGAAGTGGCTCTTTATGGAAGTTAGCTATTTTTGCTTTAATGCTTTCTTTGGCCGATGCGGCTAATCCTTTGGCTTGGGCGATTTTGGGTGATTTTTTTGGGCGGAAGAATTTTGCTACTCTTCGAGGGTGGCAACATTTACCAGATCAATTAATGTCTATGAGTACTCCTGTGTGGATGGGACTCATATTTGACAAGACAGGGAGTTACTACTGGGCTTTAATACCGTGTATCATCATATATGCATTAGCTGCTGGATCATACTGGACTTTGAAAGCTCCTAGATTGCCCAATACGAACTGAGAATTAGTAACTTCAAGGATTTATATTGACCTCTGATATTGAGAACACATCGAAACAAAGTAACCCGCGGATTTTTTATGGTTGGTGGATTGTTCTTATCAGCTTGTTGGGAATTACTGTAAAAATTGGTTCATTTAATAGAAATTTTACTATATATGTAATTCCAATAAGGAAAGAACTAGGGATCGGAGTTTCTTCGATCGCATTTGCAGATATGTTGGGTAGGTTAACGGCAGGAATTTCAGCTCCTTTGATAGGCTATTTTATTGATAGATTTGGATATAGGAACATGCTTATTTTTGGAGGTGTTACTTCTGGTTTAGGGTTTATTTTCTTGGCTGCTGTACACAATTATTTAATGTTTTGCATAGTACTCGTAGGATTTATTTCTTTTGGGGTTAGAGCTGGATATCATACCGCGGCCATCCCGGCAATTAATTCGTGGTTTAGGAAACATAGAGGCTTAGCAATGGCTATTATATCTACAGGGAATGGTTTTGGGGGGGCTTTTGCTCCATTAGTAGCATGGATGGTTTTAAGTTTAGGATGGAGACGGTCTTCTTTCATAACTGGTATTTTTGTTGTGGTTTTTATGACTAGCACGTCTTGGCTAGTCAGGCAATCTCCTGAATCGATGGGACTTAAGCCAGATGGAATAACAGAAATTGAAAACAGACCGATATCTGGTCCTGATGAACAACCAGAATTGGACTTTGGTGTGAGTGAAGCGATGCACACAATTGCGTATTGGCAATTGATGGTTGCTACTGGGTTAAGGAATACTGTCACTTCAGGTATAAATTTATTGATGGCTCCAATGATGATTTGGTTTTTGCAGGGAACAGACCGAACAGATACTCAAAGTCTAATCATAGCGTCATTTTTTATGATGATGTTTTCTGTAGGATCAATGATTTTAAACCCTATGATTGGATGGGTTGGAGATAGGTGGTATAAAGAGAAAGTAAGTGCGATATGTATGCTTCTTGGTGCGGTTTCAATGTTAGCATTGTTGGATCGGAGTGGAGCTCTATGGCAATTAGGTCTTTTTGCTGTGTTATTAGCATTATCTGATGCTGCCAACCCATTAGCTTGGGCAATGCTTGGTGATTACTTCGGGAGGAAAAACTTTGCCACCTTGCAAGGCTGGCAGCATTTACCTAATCAGTTAATGTCTATGAGCACTCCAGTATGGATGGGATTTATTTTTGACAGGACAGATAGTTATTATTGGTCTTTAATTCCGTGCATAGTGATATATCTCCTCGCTACAGGGTCGTATTGGACATTGCGACGGCCCAAACTGCCATCAGACGTGAAATCTGTTATAGTTGATCAATGATAATAAGCATATTTAGTATTCGCATGGAGGGAAAATGGTTCTCGAATCTGGAAAAATCACTCAGGAAGGAATTGATAGATTAAGACAACGTATTGGTAGTTATAACAGGCCTAGGCAGTACGGGGTTGGATTGTTTAATGAAGAAGCTTCAAGGAGCGCGATAAGACATTTCTGTCAAGGAATAGGGGATCAAAACCCTTTATATTGGGATATGAGCTATGCGCAAACATCCAAATTTGGCACTATTATCGCGCCAGCTGCATTTTTATATAGTGTCTATTGGTGCTCTGGAAGATGTGGAGGGTTACCTGGTGTACATGGTTTTCATGCTGGTAACGACTGGGAATGGTATAGGCCAATTTATTTAGATGACAAAATTTCTGTACAAGAACAGTTCACAGGTCTTGAAGAAAAAGAAAGTGAGTTTGCTGGCAAAATTTTGATTCAGTCAAGCGTCAGTACTTATTTCAATCAACGAGGTGAAAAGATTGCAAAAACCAGAGGATGGCAAGTTCGTGCAGAAAGAAGTGCTGCTCGAGAAAAGCAAAAGTACACGTTTGAACCGTATAAGTACACTAGAGAAGAAATAGAAGAAATTACTAACGCTGTACTTAATGAGGAAATCCGAGGTAATAATCCAAGATGGTTTGAAGATGTAAATGTAGGAGATGAATTAAATCCAGTTGTAAAAGGCCCTATGAGCCATGGTGACATCACAGCTTTCGTTGCTGGTTGTATAGGCGGTATATCTCATGGTATCCAATTGAAGGAAATGTTGAGGCATCCTTCATGGGGATTTGTGGACCCAACTACGGGAGCACAAGAGGCAATAATTAGAGTGCATGATATTCAGGAAGCTGCTGAAAGTGCGGGTTTGCCAGGTGCATATGATTATGGTTGTCAGAGATGCTGTTGGATGGGTAACCTGCTTACTCATTGGATGGGTGATGATGGATTTCTAAAAAACATGTACGTAGAGTTACGTAGATTTAACGTTGTTGGAGATACTACATGGTGCAAAGGTAAAATTACCGGCAAAAGAATTGAAGGTGATGATCATATGGTTGATATGGATATATGGGCTGAAAATCAAAAGAAAGAAATTACGACTAAAGGGACTGCTACGATCATACTTCCTTCTAAGGAAACACAGACTATATTTTCTAAATAATTGAAAACGGTTATATGAAGGTTTTGATTGAAGCCTTCATATAACTATATGCTGACGTTAGTCCTAGGATAACACCAATAAAAAATATTCCTATGGATGCAATTGTGAAGAAAGAGTTGCTTAGCGTGGGTCCTACGATCAACATCGTTATTCCGGTCATTTGGAACCCAGCTTTTAATTTACCTGATTGAGCGACTGCTGATACCTGTTCCTGTCCAATACGTGCCGTCCACTCTCTAAGTCCTGTAATCAATATTTCCCTTGATATTACCACTGTAGAAAGAATTGCGAATAAAACTCCATAGCGTGTATTGGTGTACATGAGTACCATAGTCACGAGTACAGAACAAACCATGAATTTATCTGCAATTGGATCTAAGAATGTTCCCAATTTTGTTACTTGTGATTTGCTTCTAGCTAGCTTTCCGTCTATGAAGTCAGTTATGGCTGCGACTGCGAATAAAAATGCAGCAATTGAAAGAAAGACAGATTTATAACTGAATAAGTCTTGTGTATTGCCAGCGTAAATAAGAATTATGATAATTGGGGTAGTCATTATCCTTAAAATTGTAAGCACCGTTGGAATGTTCATTTTAATTACCTGTTCGGAAGTATGGAGACACTATACCATGCGATATTTAGTTGCGAGCTTTTTAAATCCTGTCAGTGAACCCTCGATTACAGAATCTTCTACGCAATATGAAATTCTGAAATGACCAGAAGTGCCGAATCCTCTTCCAGGAACAACAAGAACTTTCTCCTGTAATAATTCATCAGTAAATTGAGCATCATCTTGTATGGGGCTTTTGGGGAATAAGTAGAAAGCTCCCTGAGGCTTAGTAATTTCATATCCCATTTGAGTTAATTCATTGAACAGAAAATTCATCTTTTTGTAATATATGTTAGGGTCGATAGCAGCTTTCTGTAAGTTCTCTATAAGGTTTTGCATTATTGCAGGGGCATTCACGAAGCCTAGTATACGATTTGAAAAGGTTAGGCCATCAATTAGGGTGCCCGAGTTATAAGATTTTGGAGATACTGCGATATATCCTATGCGTTCTCCGGGAAGTGCTAAATCTTTTGCATGTGAATGGACAATGATCGAGTTCTGATAATGATTAAACCAGTGAGGACAAACTGTATCCTCAAAAACAATTTTTCGATAAGGTTCGTCGCTTATGATATATATTTCCTTGTTATAGTGTTGTTGCTTTTGTGTGAACACATCTGATAAGTCTATATAAGTTTGTTCGTTGTATACGGTTCCTGTGGGATTGTTTGGAGAGTTAATTATTAATGCTTTCGTTCGTTCCGTGACGGCAGAATTTATGGCGTCTACATTGATGGAGAAATCTGAATTGGTGGGCACTATTATTGGGGTTCCCCCATGATTATCAATATAGTATTCATACTCTACGAAAAAAGGAGACAAAATAATAACTTCGTCTCCGGGATTGATTACAGTTTTTAAAGTTACATTTAAAGCAGCGGCGGCTCCACAAGTCATTACTATGTTGTTGCCAGTTAGTATTACTTTAGATTCTTCGGAAATAGTTGAGGCGATTATGTCACGAGTGCTTTGGTACCCTGCATTTGGCATGTATCTGTGCATTCCGGGTTTCGGATTTGAAGCAAGATCTAGTAGAGCTTGATGGAATTCTTTAGGGGGCTCTATCACAGGATTGCCCAGTGATAAGTCAAATACATTGTTTGCTCCGTATTGCTGTTTCAGAGCGATGCCGGATTCAAACATTTTACGTATCCATCCGCCTTCCTCTATGAATTTTTCGATTTTATTAGATATAGCCATGGTTTATTCCTTCTCTAGAGTAAAGTAATTAGAAATCTGTTTTGCGATCCTATCCTTGATATCGTCTATAGGATATGTAACACCTAATATATTTTGCAGAGATGTTACCTTTTTGTCATGTATGCCACATGGGATTATATGTTTATAAAAACTTAAATCAGTGTTTATATTAAAAGAGAATCCGTGAAAAGCTACTCCTTTAGAAATTTTAACTCCTATAGCGGCGATTTTTTCGTTATTAACCCAAACCCCTGTTAAACCAGTAATTGTATGGCAGTCTATAGCGATGCTCTTTAACACATCCATAATCACAGTTTCCAGGGTTCGTATATATTTATGAGGTCCTCCCCATTCTTTTAAATTAATAAGAGGATAGGTTATTAGCTGACCTGGACCGTGAAACGTGATTTGTCCGCCTCGATCGGTGTTCAATATTTCAATGTCAGGTTCATGCCTTACTGAATTTAGTATGTGTCCAGGATCGCTAGTTCTACCTACAGTGATAGTCGGAGGATGCTCCATAAATAACAATGTATTTGTTCGTTTCGAGTTTTGAATTTCTTTGACGTATTCAGTTTGTTGTTTGATCCCTTCAGAATACTTTATGAATCCGAGATCGATGATGTTTTGGAATGGTGTGGTGCTCATAAATTAATATGATTAGAGATGTTTTCTATGTATTGTTTAACATCTGATACGAATTTTGAGGCTTCGTATCCATCGTTAAGTCTGTGATCAAAAGACAGGCAGACATTCATTATCGGACGGATCGATATCCCGTCACCTATCACCGTTGGTCTTCTGGTTATTGATTCCATGGTAATGATTCCAGATTGGTTTTGATTGATGATTGGTTTTGATAATATGGACCCGAGAGCTCCCGTATTATTGATAGTGAAAGTCCCGTTTTGCACATCATTCAATTCAAGATTATTTGTATTTGCTTTAGTTATGAGAGAATTGGTTTGTATTGCCAATTCTTTAAACGTTAAGTTATTTGCATCATGGATTACGGGCACGATTAAACCCGACGTGGCAGCAACCGCAAATCCTAGATTGATTGAAGGGTGTTGCTTTATGCTATTTCCTATCCATTCCGCGTTAAAGTTAATGTTGTGTTCAAGGGCGTATATCACTGCTGACATAAAAAAAGGAACAAATGTTAAATTAAATCCTGTTTCTTTTTCGAACCTTTCTTTTAAATGGCTACGGGTCGTTACTAAGTCATTAGCATCAATTTCGATCATTGTCCAGGCATGAGGTATCTGGGTATAACTAGTAATCATGTTGTCAGCTACCCTTTTCCTGATGGGATCTGCGGGTTGACTGAAGGGAGGCTCTTGCGCGATTTTACTAAACGTTAAGATGTCATTTTTTGTAATCCTGCCATTAAGCCCAGTGCCTGTGACATCGGGTAGATTGATGGATAATTCTTGTGCCAATCTTTTAACAGCTGGGGATATTCGAGGAGCCAAATTTTCTGTGTAGGTGTCAGCAGAGGTAGTGACATTATCATTAGGAGTACCTCCTGTTGGCCCCACTTGGGTTATATTATCTACTAGGAATCCTGTTCTAGAAGATTGAGAAGGTTCGGGTTCGGATATCGGAGGTTTCAAATTCGAGACATCTACTTCCAATATAGGAGACCCTACTGCTACTGTATCTCCTTCTTGAGCTAGTAATTGCGTAATAATACCATCTGCAGGGCTTGGGACTTCCAATGTCACTTTGTCTGTTACTACTTCTACCAGAGGTTCATATTGCTTGACGGTTTCTCCTGGTTTTTTCAGCCAAGCTGCGATAGTGCCTTCTACAATTGACTCACCTACCTGGGGAAGATTAATAATTTGTAACACGTCACGCTCCAGATCTAATATTGGCTTAATTCTAGTATGCCGTTGAGAATACTGGAAGTATTTGGAAGATATGCGTCTTCTAGGGATTTTGCGAATGGCATGGTAGGAATATCTGGTCCGCATATACGCTTGATAGGCCCATCCAAATAATCAAAAGCTGAATCTGAGACTATTGCGGCGATTTCTGCTCCTACCCCTCCGGTGAGGTTGTCTTCGTGAACAACTACTAGTTTCCCTGTTTTTTTTACTGATTCAATAATAGTGTTTGTGTCTAAAGGGCGCAAACTCATCAAATCTATAATTTCTACATCAATATTGTATTCTGATAGTTCCCTAGAGGCCTCGAGGCAATAATGCAGCATTAATCCATATGAAACTACTGTTACATCACGGCCAGTCTTTTTTATGTCTGCCAGACCTAACGGAATGGAATATTCTTGTTCTGGGACTTCACCGCGGACTAATCTGTATGTTTTTTTGTGCTCAAGAAATATTACTGGATTGTTATCTTTTATGGCGGATTTGAGCAAACCTTTAGCGTCGTATGGAGTTGCAGGTGCGCAAATTTTAAGGCCTGGGGTATGGAAGAAATAAGATTCCACATTTTGTGAGTGGTAAAGCCCACCTCTAATGCCTCCTCCATAAGGTATTCTAACTACTATAGGCGCACAGAGTTCTCCGTCACTTCCGTATGAGGCTTTTGATGCCTCTCCGATGATTTGATTCAATCCGGGCCATATAAAATCAGAGAATTGCACTTCAGGTATAGGTCTTAACCCATTAAAAGAGGCACCAAGGGCTATTCCCATAATTGAAGCTTCCGCAAGCGGGGTGTCAATCACTCGCTGTTCTCCAAACTCTTCTAAGAATCCTTGGGTTGCTAAGAACACTCCTCCACGTTGTCCTATGTCTTCTCCTAGTACGATTACCGAAGAATCTCTTTTCATTTCTTCCCATAAAGTATTTCTGATGGACTCTATTAAACTTATTTCAGGCATTTAGTTACCGTTCCGAGAATAAATTGGTCATTAGGGTATTCACATTTGGCTCTGGGGCAGATTCGGCTAAGTTTGTAGCGGAATTTATTTTTTCAGTACATTTTGTTTGCATTTCGTCCAGATCTTCTTGCGTAGCAAATGTGTTACTTAGCAGTAGTTGAGCTAATTTTTTAAGTGGATCTTTGTCAGATAGATTTTTAATTTCCGTAGCCGACCGGTAACGAGTATGATCATCATCTGATGTATGTGGCATTATGCGTTCTACATTCATTTCCACTAGAACTGGATTATTAGACCTAGCTAGTTTTATAGATTTTTGCATAGCCTCGTAAACTTCAAGCAAATCTGACCCATCTATGGATAAAGAATGGAGGCCGTACCCTGGTGCTCTTTCTGACACCTCCGCTACTGCCATCTGTAATTTTTGGGGCACCGAAATGGCGTAATGGTTGTTCTCGCAGATAAATATTATTGGGAGTTTATGAATTCCAGCGAAATTCATTGCTTCATGACACTCCCCTTGGCTGGATGCTCCATCTCCAAAGAAAGACATTGTGACGGTGGGTTTTCCTTGTATCTTGGATGCCAAAGAGTGCCCGACGGCTTGGGTCATTCCTGCTGCTACTACATTAGATAACTGGATTACGTTTCTGGCTAGGTCTGACCCTTGCAGAGGAAATTGACGTCCATTACTGTAAGGATCCCCTTGTTTCCCTAAATAAGAAAGCATTATGTCTGTTTCGTTAAGACCTACTCCGAATTTTATTGCAAGGTCCCTGTAATAAGTAAAATAAAAACAATCTTTTGAGGCTTGAGCTGCTAGTAATGTACCTAATTGAGCTGCTTCATGGCCTTGGCAGGAGGCAGCAATTGGTACTTTGCCTTGGCGGTTCATTGCCCAGACTCGTTCGTCTAAAGTTCTAACCATGAGCATCTTTTCGTATGTGGATACTAGAGCTTGCTCGGTTAGTCCTTCGGGAAGGATTAAGTTTTGTTTTGAGTCCATTGCATTCTCTTACCATAAAGTATTGACACGCATTATATTCATTATTTGATTTTGAGTCTAACTAGTGAATTTATCAAAATATTGATTGAATTCCGTGTTCTGATTGGACTATAATTGTCCTTGACACTATTTTTTCACTGTGTTAGCTTTCTGTAAGCTTTTAGCGAAGGAAGAGAGGAGACACTACAACAGTTAATATGCTAGAAGATCCTGGAACACTAAGCTCATTCAATTGGATGAATATACATTTATATCTGACCTCGATTTGGACTTTAGCCCCCTTCGTTGCAGCATTTGCTTTTTCTATGGCCGCTGCGCATTTGTTTATCCCTTCACTAATCAGTACAGGTGACATTCCTGAGTCTTCGAAAAAATTCAGACTCCCATTGACAATTTTTGCTTTAATTCTTCTAGTGCCTATCGTGCTGCTTCTTATAAATGCAGTAAACATGTGGATGAGGGTAGGAGATTTTTGGCCTAGATTCCTAATCTGAGAGAAAGATAGTAAATGATTCCTAAAGGTAACATAGTTGCAACAACAATAGTCGGCCTGATCGTAGCAGGTATAACGGGATTTATTCTTTTAGTAGTAGCAATATCGTGGTTTTCCAATGCGCCGTTTGGGCTAGCAGATGCTCCTCCTCAACCTATAGCATTCCCACATACAACACATGCTGGGGCCGTTGAAAATGGAGGATTAGGTATGGAATGTGAGTTTTGCCATAGGAATGTGACAAAAGGTGATTCAGCAACCGTACCGGCTTTACAACAATGTTGGTATTGCCACCAAAAAGTGTCAGGCGGAGATGAGGCAGCTCAAGAAGAAATTGACAAACTAGTGACTGCTTATAGTGATGGTGTTCCTGTTAATTGGGAGAGAGTGCATAGATTACCAGATCACGTACGATTTGTTCATGAGGCGCACATAAGACATTTCACACAGGGTGACACCCCGGAAACGCAATTAGAAGTCAAAGAAGTTTGCACTGTATGCCATGGAGAAGTGGCGAAAATGGAAGAAGTACAGCCTAAGAAATTCCAGTCTTTAAAGATGGGAACATGTTTAGATTGTCATCGGCAATATGACGTTCCTACTGACTGTACAATCTGCCATAAATGAGAAATAACAAGGGTTACGAATGAAACTAACAAGAAGAAATTTTTTGGCATGGGCTGGCCTGTCCGCTATGGGAGCGGTGGCTTGTGATGTGTTTGACGATGAATTAAAGGTGCAAAGTCCGGTCTCACTGCCTGAGGACCTTGTTAAAGGAAAAGAAAACTGGTACGCAACACTGTGCAGGACATGTCCAAACAGTGAAGGTGTTGTAGTTCGAGTAGTAGAAGGTAGGGCTAAAAAAATTCAAGGTAATCCAAACTACCCTACTAATCTGGGCGCACAGAGTGGTAGATGTGATTTTGGCCTTCAGCAACTTTATCATCCTGACAGATTATCTATGCCTATGAGGCTAAACGGCGAAAAAGGCTCTGGTAGGTTTGACAGTATAACTTGGAATCGCGCCCTCGATGAAGTATTGAAAGAATTGAATGCTCGGGACGGTTCTGTGGCAATGATTAGTCCCCCTATGCGGGGTTACAGTGCTGTTATTGCAGATGAATTTATCGAGGCATTTGGCGGTAAAAGAATCGAATTCGAATCGTTTGATTTGAAAACATATCGCACAGCCATTAAAAATGTGTTTGGTAAAGATATACAGCCCCATTATGATATTGGGCATTCACAGTATGTGTTGTCATTTGGCGCTGACTTTTTATCAACTTGGGTTTCTCCGACTCAGTGGGAAGTAGGTTATGGTGAATTTCGAGATAGCCATCATTCTCCTAGAGGAATAATGACTCATGTTGATTCCCGTTTCTCAGTAACTGCATCTAATGCGGATCGATGGATTCCGATTGCTCCAGGAGAAGAAGGTAAATTGGCATTGAGCATTGCTTATGTAATTATTGAAGAGGGTCTTTATCCTTCCGGTGTTGACATTGAATCGTTGACCGATGGTCAAGGATTAAGCGCATTGAATGGATATAGTCCAGAGAATATTGGTTCACAAATCGGTGTTCCTGACGACATTACAGGCGCACACTCTGTGGCAGAATTGATCCGCACGGTTGCGAGGGAATTTGCCTCACATGCTCCTGCTGTTGCAATTGGTGGTGGAAGTGCTGGGGCTTCAACTAACGGATTGTTTAATCTAGAAGCCATTTATCTTCTTAACCATCTGGTAGCAAGTGTCGGAGAAAAAGGTGGAATAGTCTTTAACCCTGAACCCCCGATTGAAGAGCTTAAAGGGTATAGTAATTCTCACACATTAAGTGATGTTGAGTCGTTGATCACCGAGATTAAAACCTCAAAGATAAAATTGTTGTTTGTTTATAATGCTAATCCCGTATATGGAGCACCTGACTGGAGTGGATTAGAAGAAGCATTGGATTCAGATGACTTGTATATGGTTAGCATTGGGTCTTTTATTAATGAGACTAATCATTACTCAGATATGATACTTCCTGACCGGAACTTTATAGAAGACTGGGGAAATGATATACCTGAGCCAGCCGCTGGGTACCAAACGATCGGGGTACAGCAACCAATAGTAAACCCATTGAGTGATATGGATCCTAGGAGCTCTAGTGATGTGCTGTTATCGTTGGCTCAAGATTCTGGCAAAGATTCTAAGTTACCCTGGAAGTCAATGAAAGAAGCTTTGCGATCTATGTCTGATCAATTATTTGATTTGAACAGAGGATCTGTGGCAGGTTCTAACAAGGAAGAATTCTGGAATAATCTGTTACGTCAAGGTGGATGGTGGGACACCTCAGCTGTGGCCGATTATAGCCAACAGCCACGACAACTTGTGAACAAAATAGTGTCTAAGGATAAGCAAGCGAAATTATCCGGATCCGGAGAATTTTACTTGGTGCCGTTTTTGCATAATTCGTTGTTAGACGGTAGAAATGGAGAGGTTCCTTGGGCGCAAGGTACTCCAGATCCCATCACTTCAGTTGCTTGGCAAACATGGGTAGAGATAAACGAGAAAGTAGCTAATGATATGGGGATTCGTGAAGGCGATGTGCTGGAAATTTCATCAGGAGCCGGAACCATACAAGGAATTGCTTTTGTAAGTCCAGCTCAGCCACCTCAAGTAATAAGTGTTCCTTTGGGTCAAGGTAGAACTAAGGGATCGGCTTATGTTACTGATAGGCTCGATGGTGAAAGTGCGAATATATTAAACATTTTGAGCAATAACAAAATTGATGAAACCGGAGGATTAGCTTGGGCTGCTACCACCGTTAATATCAAGAAGACGGGGGCTAGTTTAAGAATAGCTAAATTCGAAGGAGACTACGAATCAAGAGAAGTAGGGTTCACTGAAGGGGAAGAGCTCATTAAAACTACTTCTCCGGGTGATCACGGTCATTAGGCGCGACTATAGAGAGGAAGTGAAATGGTAGTCAAGATAGAACATAAATGGGGTATGGTTGTTGATTTAGACAAATGTACTGGGTGTAACGGATGTGTCGTAGCATGCCAAGCCGAGAATAACCTGCCGATTAATACAAAAGATTTATTCATGCAGAAAAGAGCTTTCGAATGGATCAGGATCGAGAGATACTGGGAAGGAGAATTTCCAAATGTGAAGGCTCGTTATCTGCCTGTTATGTGCCAGCATTGCGGGAATGCTCCTTGCGAACCTGTATGTCCTGTGTACGCTACTTATCATAACGATCAAGGATTGAACGTTCAGGTGTACAACCGGTGTGTTGGAACAAGGTATTGTATCAATAACTGTACTTACCAAGTGAGATTTTTCAATTTCTGGGAGCCAACTTGGCCTGAGAGATTACACAATCAATTGAACCCTGATGTTACCGTACGGACTAGAGGAATCACTGAAAAATGTACTTTTTGTGTACAAAGGATCCGAAGGGCAGAAATTACGGTTGAAAGAAGAGAACGAACTAAGTTGAATGACAAAACAATGGCGGCCAGGAATTTTATGCCAGCTTGTGTTCAGGCTTGTCCAACTAACGCATTGATGTTTGGTGATCAGAATAACAAAGAAGATGAAATTTATAAGCATTTCGAAGATTTGCATAATCATGACGGACATTCACCATCTAATGGCTATCGTATACAAGAAGAAATTGGAACTGATCCAAGTGTGATTTATCTTAAAAAAGTGGACCAGTTCAAAATGGAGCACAGTGAATCACATGGCTGAGCTCAAGACATTAAACCACCATTACAAAGATATGTGGGTATTCCCTAATGCTGATGATTTGGCTGATTTGCCGAGAAAATCAACTTCTTTAGGGAAAACCAAACTGTTACTATGGGTGACTCTTATTCTAACAGTGTTAGGAGTGATAGGGTTCACGATGAGACTTTTGTCTGATGGGCTGAGTAACTATGAGCCATGGGGATATTACATGGCGGCTTTCTCATTCGTGTTTATGGTTACGGCTCCGGCACCTTTGGTAGCGGTGGCATTCAGGCTGATAAGGAGCCATTGGAGGCGCCCACTTACTAGAATAGCTGAGTTATTTGCGTTAGTAGGTATCGTCAACTTTATACTGTATATCCCGTTGATGTTGATGATTCCTGAAATAGCTAATCCTAATGAGATAGGACATCATTCATTAGATATACGGAGAACTTTGTGGATACAAGTTCCCTTGGGCGCACCCCATTTTTGGGAAGCCGCAGCAATGTTTGCTTTGCCGGTAATGAGTTGCTTGATACTGCTACTGTCATCAACACCAGATATGTCAGCCTCAATTTCGTGTGTAAGCGGGTTCAAGAAAAGAATGTATGTTTTTCTTGCCGGTTACTGGAAAGGAACCAAGAGACAATGGATAGTCATGCAGGCTGCCATAGGAGCTTTGGGAGGTTTATATTTCTTAACATTGCCATTTGTGCAATTTTTGATATCGACTGACTTTGGGATGAGCTTGATAGCAGGATGGAAAGATTCGATTTTCCCCGCTATATATACATTGATGGGATTTCAGACCTCTTTAGCGATAATATTGATAATTTTATACCTCTTTCGTAAGAAGGCGGGTTTTGAGAATTATATTGGGGCATCACAATTCTGGTCTGCTAGTAAGATACTCTTGGGATTATCTTTATTGTGGATTTATCATATGTTCGCGTTCTTCATAACTTTTTGGTACGGAAGAATGGAAGTCGAACAGAATATTTTGAATTACCTATATGTAGAGTCGTGGTTTTGGATATTTATCCTAAATGCTTTAGGAAGTTGGTTGATTCCGTTCGCGATTCTAGTGTGGAACCCAGTTAGAAGAGCCGATTGGGGCGCTCCTTTGGCAGGCGTATTTGTATTGTTTGGTGCATTAATGTTCAATATACGGATATTTGTAGGTGCTTTTAATGCAGGGCGCGAACAGATATATGATATATCTATCGTTGTTGTTCCTCCCGCAGTGGGTCCGGATTTATGGGACGTGTGCATGCTCGTAGGAATTATAGGTCTAGCAGGATTAGTGTATTTGATAGGCCTCAAGCTTTTCCCTGTGATGAACATTTGGGAAATTAAAGAAGGGGCTATGTATCAAAAGATGGGCCGCTTATTCAGAGGCAATTACCTTGTTCTGGCTAAACCAGAATAATTTATAAGTGAGAGGATAACTTCCATGCAGGAAGGAAGAGTTTTACCACCAGAACAAATTAATAAAGATCTGCTGAACTCCATTATGGGAACTCCTAAATGGTATTGGCCAGCTGTAGGTATTTGCTCCTTTATTGTACTAATTGCTGCGATAGTAGTTGGGTACATGATTAACAAAGGTCTGGGTATAACAGGGTTAAATAGACCTGTTATGTGGGGATTTTTTATAACCAACTTTGTGTTTTGGATTGGAATCAGTCACGCAGGAGTGATGCTCTCTGCTATCCTTAGATTAGCGAAAGCTGAATGGAGAAGGCCAGCTTCTCGAGCAGCAGAGGTACTAACAATATTTTCTCTTATGACTGCTATGACTATGCCTATAATACATACTGGGCGTCCTTGGAGAAGTTTATATTGGTTCTTCCCGTATGACTTTGCAAGAGGGATTTTCCCTAATGTAAGATCTCCGCTAGTATGGGATCCAAGTGCTATCTTGACATATCTTACCTCTAGTATCTTGTTCGTGTTTATAGCGCTGATACCAGACTTTGCTATATTGCGGGATAATACTACTGGTTTAAAGAAAAGAATTTATACTGCCTTGGCAATGGGTTGGCAAGGCAACGCTAGACAATGGAAACTTCAGATTGTCGCGGGAATATTGTTATCTGCATTGATACTACCAGTTTTCGTTTCTGTGCACAGTATCGTTTCTTGGGACTTTGGAATGGCCGTTTCTGTAAAGGCATGGCACTCCACAGTGTTCGCTCCTTATTTCGTGGTTGGTGCAGTGCATTCAGGTGTTTCCGCTGTTATATTCGCACTGATACTTTTAAGGCAGGCGTATGGATGGCAGGATTACATACGTAGAGAGCACGTTGAGGCGTTATGCAGGCTACTTATAGTAGTATCAACGGGTTGGTTCTATTATTTCTGTATGGAAATTATTTTCGGAATATATGGTAGAGAAGCTGATGAAGTAGCTATTCGTACGTTGCAATTTTTGATTTATCCGTGGAATTGGATTATGGTGTTCTTTATTATTACGACCTACTTCTTACCGATATTCCTATGGTCAAGGAAGGTGTGGCGTAGGAATTTAGTGATCGTATCCATAGCATGTATATCGGTGAACATCGGTATGTGGTTAGAGAGATACATACTATTCGTCCCTGGTCAGATTAATAAGCAATTGTTTACTTTCACCTGGGCAAATTATACGCCATCGATATTTGAAGGAATTATTGTACTGGGTACGTTTGCATTGGTGACGCTATTACTATTATTGTTCAGTAAAGTTATGCCATTAGTACCGCTATATGACATAAAAGAAGGAGATATCTTAAAAACGGAAGTACAGATTGGACGACGAACAGTCCCAGCTACTTTTAGAGAAGATTAAGGAAAAGGAAAAGTTATGGCAATAAAAACTATATTGGGTTTATTTCAAGATGCTAATCAAGCAGCAGATGCCGGAGATGCCGTGAAAGAGACTGGTGTGTCTGAAAACGACATAGATTTTTTGACCGACTGTCCTTATCCAGAAGGGGCATTTGGAGAACGGGAGGAACATATTAAATTATTCCTGTTTCCGTTCATTGGCGGCTTACTAGGATTTTTCGGCGGGATAATGGTTACATCCATGACACAAATGGCATATCCGTTGATAACAGGTGGGAAGCCGATTCTTTCTCTTCCCCCAATGGCAGTTGTGATGTACGAAGGAACTATGCTAGGAGCAATCCTATTTACAGTTTTGGGGGTTTTGTTTGAAAGTAGACTCCCGCACAAAATGACTGAAGCTTATGACGAGCGTATTTCACAAGGGTTTATTGGTGTATTGGTACGTTCAGAAGAAGGAAAAGAGCAGGAAATCAATGATGTATTATCTAAAGCAGGGGCGGTTGATACTAAAATCGCTTAGTAGCTGATAATATTTATAATAAGAGAACGAAATGAAGTCGATTGTTAAAAACACATTAAAAAGCACCTCTAATAAAGTAATAGTTGCAGTGTCGCTGCTTGTTGTACTGACTGTGGGCTGTTCTCAAGGTTCATATCCATTAGATTTCTTCTATGAAATGCATTATACCCAGTCCTATAAATCATATGAGCCACCAAGGTTGGACGTTCCAGCGAGTGCGGTACCGGTTTATGATGCTCCCAAGACGACTTCATATTATAGTGGTGAACATTTGTACAACGTTAACTGTGCATATTGTCACGGTGATGATGCTAAAGGTAATGGACCCGCTTTGGATGTAATTGTAAATGAGTACGGATATACTCCGGCCGTTACCCCCAATTTGACTGCACCAGAAGTTAAAGCGATCGGCGCAGCTGGTATCAAGGGATACTTGTATTCTGGGGTGGTTGTAATGCCAAGCTTCAAAAATATGTTGAATGAAGAAGAGATGGACATGATAAGCGAATATGTCCTTAGTTTAGATTAGGAACCGCGATAGCTTTTTGTATAGAACGCTTCTTTCATTTCCCATAGTGTCTATTCCAGTACTGATTGTGTATATTTCTATTACTGTGTTGGTCCTTTGGCCTAGTTATGTCTACGCGCAAAGTCCAGATAAGGAAATGCTAGAAGAGAAAGCACAAAAGATTGATCAAATGTTGATGTGTCCAGTATGCCCAGCGGAAAGCATAGACCAGGTTCAAGTCGAAGTAGCTAAACAGATGCGTTTAAAAGTCCGAGATATGTTGGGAGAAGGGTATACCGAGGAAGAGATACTAACGTACTTTGAACAGAGATATGGTAGTAATATATTAGCAGCTCCTCCGATAAGAGGGACTATGGTACTTGCGTGGGTGATCCCTTTAGTGATTGTAGGAGTAATGATTTTATCAGGTGTGTGGGTCTTATATAATATGGTATATCGTAAATCTGGGAGTGAGGGCTAGATATTGTTTGCAGATGTAGGTTCATTACTCTTATGGATTTCTTTGGTAGTATCTGTATACGCTTTGATAGCTTCTATATCAGGGAGACTCCTGAATGTAAATGAATTAATTGTTAGCTCATATAGAAGCATCTACATGTTACTGGTTCTGTGTGTCGTGTCTACTACTTGTTTAGTCGGTGCTTTTGTTACGAATGACTTTAGTGTTATTTATGTTGCCGCACACAGTAACTTGGCTATGCCTAACATTTACACATGGGTGGCATTTTATGCAGGTAATGAAGGGTCATTGTTATTCATAGCTACGGTTTTATCGATACTGACCGGGTTAGCGATACGATTTAAAGGCAATACTGATGCTGAGATTTTGCCATTTGTCGCTGCTATATTGATGTTAGTGATGACATTTTTTTTGACTGTTATCATATTTATGGCAGATCCTTTTGAGAAATCGGCTGTGCCGGTAATAGACGGGCAAGGTATCAATCCTCTGCTAACCCATTTTGGAATGTTTTTTCATCCCCCAGCTCTGATGTCGGGATTGATTTGTTGTTCTATCCCTATGGCGTTTTCTCTGGCTCACTTGATTGGCGGTAAGTATCAAGATGAATGGGTTGATCAAGGTAGGTTATGGGGGTTAGTAGCTTGGGCGTTACTAGCGACAGGATTATTATTAGGATCTTGGTGGGCATATACAATTTTGGGGTGGGGCGGATTCTGGTTCTGGGACCCAGTAGAAAATGCTGCTTTCATGCCATGGATCGCATTAACGGCTTTTATACATTCAATAATAGTACAAAAAAGGCGGTCTATGTTTAGGATATGGAATGTCGTCATAGTTAATATGGTGTTTGCGTTGTCGTTATATGGGATGTTTGTGAATCGAGGAGGACCTGTTCCGTCGGTCCATTCTTTTGGTGCATCGAATCTAGGGTGGGTGTTCTTGGCTTTCTTATGTGCAGGTATAATTGTTCCTTTTTCTGTATTCTTGTACAAATTAGGTAAGATGAGAAGCGAACGGAGTTTGGAATCTATGTTATCTAGAGAAGCAGCGTTTTTGATTAATAATTTGCTTTTACTAGGTATCGCATTTGTCACTCTTTGGGGAACTGTGTACCCGTTAATTTCTGATTTGTTGTTTTCTGAGCAAATAACCATTGCTAGGCCTTACTATGATCAAGTCAATGGTCCAATAATGTTGGTCCTTTTGCTGATTATGGGAATAGGACCATTGATACCTTGGCGTAATTCAAATTATCGAGTTGTCTTAATTGCTCTTAAGTATCCACTAATTGTGACATTTTTGATGTTTGTGGTATTGATTATATTTGGCGTCACAAAATTAGTACCTCTGGTGTCTTTTGGGATTATAACGTTGGTAGCTACGGGTATTATAAGAGAATGGTTCAATGGAGTCCGCATTATGTCTTCAGGTTCATTACTGACTATTCCAAAATCATTTTTCAGATTAATAATGGCTAACAGGACTCGATATGGGGGGTATATTGTGCACATCAGCGTGTTGATGGTGGCTTTGGGAGTAGTTGGAGGATCTTTTTATGATCAACAAAGAGATGTAATTATGCAGGTAGGTGATTCATATGCTATTTCTGGTTATGATATAACTTATATAGGTACAGAAGAAGTGATGTTTCCGGATCGTACAGAATTTACATCTGTAATCGATGTCAGTAAAAATGGCAGTTATTTGTCTCAGATGACGCCTAAAAGGTCTTTCTATCCGAGTTTCAATATGGCCTCGACTCGAGCAGCTATAAGATCCACGCCCGTAGAAGATTTTTATGTAGTCCCTAGCGAGAATATGCCAGATGGGTCTGTAGGATTTCGGTTTATGGTAAATCCACTTATATGGTGGATGTGGGTAGCAGGACCGTTTGTAATAATTGGAACTTTGATATCATTGTGGCCACGGCCAGGTAGTAATATTCGTAGCTAAGGATTTGAAAATGGATTTATTGATAGGAAGTTTGGCAATCATAGTAGTCATAGCGGTAATTTTAAGTCCTTTTATTAAACGAGGTTTAACGGCTGATACAATCCTAGAAAGAAATGTAATTGAGTCAGATATAGAATACGCAAACTTGATGGATCTTAAGACGGTGTTAGAGTTAGATTATGCATTAGGTAATATGTCTAAAGAGGATTATAAGATTCAATTGACGGAATACGAGGAACGGATACAAGCTAGTTTCATCGGAAGCAATTAAACATTTAGCTTGATCAAAATGACAACTTTAATTAGATTGATAAATAACAGATATTTCACTGTACTGATCTTTTTGCCCGTGGCATTTATTGGAATCACTATTCCGGTGAATGCACAGGTAGTCTATGACGTCCGAGGGTATGTGGTTAATGAGACGAAAGATTCTGTAATCCCAGACGGATTAGAAATAATTTTGCATACCTTCGATCCAGATGGAGGTCCAGTTGAGACTAATAAGACAATAGTAGATTCAGATGGTTATTTCGAATTTATTGCAATCCAAGAAAATGTTGATTTGAAATACTTTATTACTGTGGAACATGATTCTTTTATATATAATAAGGAAATATTACCTGATGCACTAGGTGATCCTGTTAAGATCACTGTTTATGATAAAACTCGAGATCCCACAGTCGTTACATTTGATACACATATTTTTGTTGTAGCTGATGTTTCCCCTGCTGATCAAAATGTTTCTATAGTTGAATTTATTAAATTCACAAACAATTCAGACAAAACATTAATTCCTGATATAGAGAATGTTCCACCAATATCATTTATTAGGTTTTCGATGCCAGATAATTTCTCTGACTTAGACGTTCAGACCGATTTACCCGGTGGTCAGATTATTTCCGTTGGAACAGGGTTTGCTGTTACTTCGCCAATAACACCCGGTAAGCATCAAATTAGTTTTTCCTACGTAGTCGGATACAATAATAATGGCTTTTCATATGACCAAAAAATGATTCACGGAGCTGAATTTTTTCAGGCCATGGTTCCGAAAAGATTATCAGGAGTTGATATAGACATTAGTGCAGAATCAACAGATCTTGATATAGAAGGTACCAAATATTCAGCGTGGAATTTGTACGATGTTCCAGCCAATTCAGGACCGTTTATTTCTATTGGTGGTTTGCCAGACTCTACTATACTAGATACTGTTCTGAATAAATTGTCGGATAAAAATTTTTGGAGATTATTAATTCCCATAGGTATATTGATTCTATTGCTAATTACAGTTCCATTTTTAGTATTCAAAATAAAGAACAACAAACTTGCCCAGTGATAGATGCTTTATGAGCCGAAAACAAACAATCATTTCGATAATGTTTGCCTTATTGGTTACAGGGTTTTTAGGTATATTAACTATATACTCCACTGATTTAGGTGACAGGGGGGAAAGTGCTGGTGTAAATAATAAATTCTCCGGACATGAATTGGACCTAATTCCTGCATATCAATTTTCGGGTTTGACCCAAGAAGAAAAGCTGATTTCTTTGCAGGATTACAAAAGGACTGTGGTGCTGTTAGATTTTTGGTCATCTTGGTGTGCACCATGCAAGAAAGAAGCTACATCTCTGAATGACTTGTACATGGAATACAAGACTAATAAACAACACGTTGAATTCATAGGCATCAACATATGGGATACTCAGGATGCCTTTGTTAAACATTTAGAAACTTTTGGTGTCCAATATCCTAATATGCTTGATGAAGATGGGAGTATATTATTTGAATACGGCGTTCGGGGGATTCCTGAAAAATATCTTATTGACTCCCAGGGTCAACTGGTTTGGAAGTTTGTTGGTCCTACAGAGAAAAATGTTTTAAAAGCCAAAATAGATTATATTCTGGATCAGAATTAGTCATGGGTCCCAGGAGCGACAATAAATCTTCCTCCTACAGCATTGATTTGGTCACCAGTAATATAAGAAGATTCATCTGAAGCAAGGAATAAACAGGCATTTGCGATATCTTGAGTGTGACCTTGTCTTCCCAATGGGATTTCGTTTAGATGTTTGGAAGAATTCCTGCCATCTTTAGCGTATTCGGGATACCATTCTGGGTGCATGCGTTCAGTGTCTATAGAACCTGGGTTAACCATATTTGCTCTAATATTGTACTGAGAGAATTCTGAAGCGATTGACTTTATAAGTCCTAACACAGCCATTTTAGACGACGCAACAGGAGCAGTATTCGGGCGACCAGTTAAAGTTGCCATGCCTCCTAAAGCGACTATGCTGCCGTAATTGTGTTCAACCATTTTAGGCAATAGTGCTCGGGTCAAATAAAAACATGGATCTAGGTTTATACTAAATACTTCTCTCCAGTCTTGATACGATGTCTCAAGTAAAGGTTTATGCGGACGTATTGCTGCATTATTGATTAATATATCTATTTGTTCGAAGGTTTGGAAACTATCTGAGACCATTTGATTAACTGCGGCTTCGTCAGCTACGTCAGCGATGTATGTTAGTACCTTAACTTCATGCGCTCGACATTCATTTGCAACTTCTTCTAATTCAGTACTGCTACTACGAGTGTTGAGAATTAAGTTAGCCCCTTCTCGTGCAAAAGTTAATGCTATTTCTCTGCCTATGTTTCTACTGGCTCCTGTGATTAAAGCTGTTTTGCCTTCTAATCTCATTGTGATTCTCCTACTAACTTTGCCAGATTCTAACACGAAGTATTTTTCTTGACCAATAAACCAAGGAATGTCAGAATTGGTTCATTAAATGCGAATTACTCAGGAGGACGGTATGAAATGGTGTAGGTTTTTAAATGGAAATAATCCAAGTTTTGGGATCATTGAAGGTGATACTGTAATAGAGATTGAAGGTGATATGTTTGGTAATTATGCGAAGACGTCGAATCTTCATAATTTGAACGAAATTAAATTGTTACCACCTATTGTACCTCCTACATTTTACGCCGCAGGTATTAATTATCCCGAACACGTTACTTGGGCTGCCCAAATGAAAGGGGAGGAACCTGTATTGCCTGATAAAGCAGATATAGGCTACAGAGCAGTAAACGCTTTAACTGGACATGAAGATCCAATAGTAGTCCCTTCAGATGCTACAGAGCAAGTTCAATACGAAGGAGAACTGGTAGTCATTATCGGGAAAGAATGTAGAAACGTTTCTGAAGAAGAAGCTTTAGATTATGTTTTTGGCTATACAATTGGGAATGATGTGAGTGAGCGTACTTGGCAACGAGGTGATCGAACGATGTGGAGAGCCAAAAACACTGACACGTTTAAGCCTATGGGGCCCTGGATAGTGACCGATCTTAACCCAGATGATTTTCATGTAATAATTCGGTTAAACGATCGTGTGGTTGGGGAGTATGACGTCAAAACTGCTATTTTTGGAGTCAGGCACTATATAAGCGAAATGAGTAAGTATTTGACTTTGGTTCCTGGAGACATGATTTGGATGGGAACAGACGGTGCCACCGAAAACATGAAAGACAAAGATGTTGTAGAAGTTGAGATAAATAATATAGGGATTCTTAGGAATACTGTTGAATGGAATAAGTAATTAAGGGCGCCATTAAAGCGCCCTATTCCCTAATTTACCATCCCATTTCAGCAGATAACGCTTGTAGACCTCTTCGGAATGCTAAAGCACCCATGGGAGCCACAACGCACTGCAAAGCCTCTAGAATCTCAGTAGCGCTCGCTCCAACCTGCAGGGCGACTTTGACATGGGCTTGGATTTGCTCCATGTCTGCTTTAAGAGCTGCTTCGACGGTGATTTGGATCAGTTCTTTGGTTTTTCTATCTAGGGTTCTTTCTCCGGTATATGTAGCATGGATAAAATCGTTATATTTTTCAAACCATACAGGGTCCTGTACAGCCATAATGTTGTGCATTTCCAGTGTGTATCCTCTATTATTATCTGAATTGGTATTCATGCAAATTACTCCTTTATAATAGTTTTGAATCCATATTACTTCTTTATCAAATAAACACAAACAGGAGAAATAGTATTAATAAGAATTTCGACTATTATTTTGGGCGTTACGATGAATCTAATGATGAATTGTTCTATGCGGAACCAAGATTTGTAGTACATATAGATGATGGAGCGATCTTCTTGGTCAAATCTCTTATAGATGATTACATCAAAGATAATGCGGTGGTTTTAGATTTGATGAGTAGCTGGAGAACGCATTGGCCTGAAGGGAAATCCAAACAAAAAATAATTGGATTGGGCTTAAATTCAGAAGAAATGACAGATAATCCTGATTTGGATGAAGTAGTGGTTCAAAATCTTAATAAGAATTATGAATTACCGTTTGATGATCAATATTTTGATGCTGTTGTTATAACTGTATCTGTTCAATATCTCGTTAACCCATTTGCGGTATTCAGAGAGATACATAGAGTATTAAAATCTGAAGGAGTATTTTTAGTCACATTTTCTAATCGTATGTTTCACACTAAAGCAGTGAATGTTTGGAAAGATACTGAAGAAGCATCTAGGATGGAATTAGTGAAATTTTATATGGAACAAATTGGAGGGTTCAAAGCGATTTATACTAAGTTAATGAATCCTGACCGGAGTGTAATAGATGATCCCTTATATCTGGTTTGTAGCTATAAAGTTTAATTTGGTTTCTTTGGTGGAGTAGCTAAGCAAACCAGTATACCTCCCACCAGAGCGAGCATCCCAAACAAGGCGAATGGTATGGTGTAATTTCCGGTAAAATCGTATGTGAATCCTGATAAAAGTGGTCCCATTGCTTGTCCAGTGATTTGTATTGGTAGTGTAATCCCTCTAATAGCTCCTAGATGCATCCTTCCGTAATAATTCGCCCAGGCTAATCGTAGGAGATAATGTAGGCCGCCTACAGATACTCCAAGTAAGAATGAATGGAAAAGCCCACCTAATGGTTTATCACTGAATATAATGCCTATAGAAGCAATTGCGATCAGTAAACCACATACCCCCAGGAGAATACGTACAGGTATAGTTTTTACTAGACTGCCCCATATAATGGTGCCACAAACCTGAGAAAGGGCGAAAACACTTGCAGGGAATGCTATCAATATTAGAGGGAAGTCTCTGGTGGAAAAATGTGCTACGAGGTGTAAGCTTATTCCTGCTTGTGCCATGAAGCCTACCGCTGCGAATAAACTTAATAAATAGAATGATCTAGTCTTTAGAGCTTGTTTTACATCTAATGTGATTTCTTGGTCTAGTATTGAATCGTCTGGAGTATATTGAGATGTTGCAGATGTGGATGGTTCAATACCGTCTGCGCTCAAGCCCACATCTTCAGGCCTTCTAATCATGAATAGGATACTTGGTACTACACCAATAGCAAGTGTGTATATGCCCAATGTTAGCCATGAGGTTTGCCAGTTCCATGTGATTATCAATAGGTATGCTACGAAAGGCATGGTACCTAACCCAATCCCTTGGCAAACACTTAATATAGACATCGCTTTTGCACGTTTTTTAATGAACCAATTACTAACTGAGGTAGATGTACCTAATTCTAGAGGACTGGCAAAAACTGCTCTTCCAGGGACATATAGCCCATAGAATGCCCATGGCGAATTAATAAATGGTATCCCCATAGCACAAAATGCTACGATGCCTGATCCAACAGAAAGAATAAATCTCGCCCCGTACTTATCAATAATTCTGCCAACAAATGGCGATATAACAACAGCGGTTATTCCTCCTAGACTTACTGCTGTAGAGAAAAAACCTCTAGACCAACCGAAATGTTCAGTCATTGGGACCATAAAAATAGATAACACTGCAACAGACATTAATGGTCTTGAGCACAGCGCGATTCCGCAGCAAATTCCTACTACTACCCACCCATAGAAGAAAGGGAGTTTTTTAGCTAGATTGAATTTTTGAGATTTAAGTAGCATTTATAACAATTTGGTATATATAATTAGTCAATTAGTGCGCAATTAGGTATATTAGCATATGGAGCGTTTATGTCCAGAACTATAAAATTAGGGTTGGTTCAATTCAATCCAACAGTTGGTGATATATCTGGTAATGTTGAACGTATATGCAATATTATACGAAGTGCTAAAAAGGAAAGTATAGATCTATTAGCATTCCCTGAATTAAGTGTTACAGGGTATCCACCAGAAGATTTGCTTTATCAAAAATCTTTCGTTGAAGCGAATTTAAAATCGTTATCTGCGATATCGCAAGAGACTAACGGGATATGTGTAATCATAGGATTTGTTGATCAAGACAACTATTTGTTTAATGCTTCCTGTGTTATCAAAGATAATATTATTGTGGGGACTTATCACAAGCATATATTACCTAACTATGGTGTCTTTGATGAGCAGAGATATTTCGTATCTGGAAGCGCACAATTTGTATTTGATGTAAAAAATATATGTGTTTCGACTAATATTTGTGAAGACATATGGTTTTCTGATGGACCTACTAGGGAACAAAAAGCATTAGGTGCTGAATTAATAATCAATATTAATGCGTCTCCTTACCATATAGACAAAAGAGAACTAAGAGAATTGGAATTGTCCTCTCGGGCCAAAGAAAATGACATCCCTATTGCTTACGTGAATATGGTAGGTGGACAAGATGAATTAGTATTTGATGGGAACAGTTTCATGGTCGATAACCAGGGACAAACTATTGCCAGAGGAAGCTCTTTTATTGAAGAAATCGTAAAGATTGATGTAAGTTTTAGTGATGATAGATTAGATTGTGTGACTTCAAGTGAGAGTTTGGTTCTTGTTAATCATAATACTGAGCTTGTAAGAAATGAGATTGTTATTAAAGAGGGGATGGAAGAAATTTATGAAGCTTTGGTTTTAGGAACGAGAGACTATGTAAAGAAATCAGGGTTCGATAAAGTGTTACTAGGTTTGTCCGGCGGTATAGATTCTGCATTAACTGCGATGATCGCAGTAGATGCACTAGGTGCTTCGGCTGTTACAGGAGTAACAATGCCTTCAAGATATTCATCGACAGGAAGTATAAGTGATTCTGAGCTTCTAGCATCTAACATTGGTATGTCATTGCTGGAAATCCCTATAGAGCCTGCCCATCTGGCATTTGAAAATATGTTGTCTGAAGTGTTCGCAAATACAGAAGAGAATATTGCGGAAGAAAATGTGCAATCTAGGATTAGAGGAAATGTATTAATGACAATGTCTAACAAATTTGGTTGGTTAGTATTGACTACAGGAAATAAGAGTGAAATGTCGATGGGATATTCAACTTTGTATGGGGATATGGCTGGAGGATTTTGTGTAATCAAAGATATACCAAAGACTATGGTTTATGCTTTATGTGAATGGAAAAATAAGATTTCTGGTAGGAATCTTATACCGAGTATAATATTGGAAAAGCCGCCTAGTGCAGAATTGAAACCAGATCAGATAGACCAAGATTCGTTACCTCCGTATGATGTATTAGATAACATAATTGAATTATATTTAGAGCAAGGCTTGTCTTATTCGGAGTTATTGCGGCAAGGGTTTTCCAAATCAGACGTCAATCAAGTGATTCGTGCAGTTCATAGAAACGAATATAAAAGATATCAAGCACCTCCAGGCGTAAAAATCACTTCTAGGGCGTTTGGTAAGGATTGGAGAATGCCAATAATTAACAGATTTAATTATTGGGAAGATTAAAATTACGAGTTTTTCTTAAGTTGATTCAGTACGTCAGACAATCTTTTTTCGCTCAGTAATGTACGTGAATGTTTGGAGCCTAATATATTGTTGCGTAAGGTTAACACTTCTTTATGAAGGGCGGCACTTTTCTCGTACAAGTTTA
The DNA here is from genome assembly GCA_964343075.1 of uncultured Dehalococcoidia bacterium. Taxonomy (GTDB): domain Bacteria; phylum Chloroflexota; class Dehalococcoidia; order Lucifugimonadales; family UBA3495; genus UBA2588. The sequence continues at coordinate 52,146 of CAYFGT010000009.1, forward strand.
GTTTTGAATAACAATTCGCGACGCTAGTCATACTGCGGAGAGTAGTGGGGTCGTTTTTACCTAGTTTATTGGTACGTTTTGTACAAACTACAGTAAATAAGTCAAGAGCTGATTGATAGTCTGCGCTTGCGTAGTAAGTATTTGCTAGGCGGCTGATAGATCTCAGCGTTATTAAGTGATTTTCACCGTAGGTTTTTAAATTCGCTGAGACAATTTTGGTGTATATTTCAATTGCTTTTGAATATTCACCTGAATTCCTAAATTTACGAGCCGTTTCATTATGAACATTCATCATGTTTGGAGAGGTTGAGTATTCGTTGTTATTAGTGTCCGATTTCATATTCATGTTAGTATATAGCATCTACTGAGATTTGAGTAAATCGGTGAAGGAAGGATCATTATTAGTACATTTGAATCCATGAGAAATAATAAAGATTTCCGCTATTTGTTAGTTGGGAATTTTTTTGGTAACTGTGCAGTATGGTTACAATTTGTGAGTGTGGGCTGGCTTACTTATGATCTTACAGGGTCTGGGATCCAATCTATGATGACTGTTGCTATTCGAGCTATCCCTACGTTATTACTGAGCCCTGTAGGTGGTGTTTGGGCTGACAAAATGAGTCGAAATAAATTGGCTGCGGTATCTCAAATGTTTACAGCGATCACAGCACTAATTTTCGCGTTTGCATTGGTCTTGGGTTTGGTCGATAACGTTATTTATATTTATGCGTATATGATATGTACTGGATTAGGATTTGCGGTGACTCAACCGGTTAGGCAAGCTTTGATAGCTAACACAGTGAGACCGGAAGATTTGGGGAATGCTCTGGCGCTTAATGCAATGACTGTTACTTCAATGAGGCTATTAGGAGCAGTTATTGCTGGATCATTAATAGTGTATGTTGACTATCAATGGAACTTTTTTGTCGAAACTGCTCTTTATATAGGTATGACTGTTTTGCAAATACCTATGAAAACCCCATTTACTGATAAACGAACTGCTGAAATTAAATCTCTTTATGGGGATTTGTTAAGTGGAATTGGGTATATTGTGAAGAATACGACTGTATTACGACTAATGATTTTGAACTTTTTGAGAACCGTTGTTTTTACTCCTGTTTTATTATTGCTACCCTATTACACATCTGAAGCTTTGGGAGCTGAGGCTGATATTGGAACATTGATGATAATAATGATGGGAATAGCTGGAGTATTATCTAGTTTATACATATCCACATTTGGATATGTTATTAGAAAAGGGTTTATTGGTCCTGTCACATTGATTGGTGGCGGAATCGTTATCCTTACGCTAGGTATGTCAGATATTATATGGGTATCAGTTCCTATAATGTTGCTGCTGGGGGTGTGTCAAACTCATTTTATAGTTAGTAATCAAACTTTAATTCAAGAAACCGTGCCTGATGAATATCGAGGGCGAGTATCAAGTGTGTGGCATTACGAACAAGGACTAATACCACTTTCTACGTTGGCTATAGGATTGATTGCTACTAATCCCCTTTGGGATATTGGTATATCAAACAGTTTAATTATTACTGGTCTATTTACTATCATTTTGAGTGCAATATTGCTTTTATGGTACAAGGATATTGCAAGACTAAAATAGGATTTAAATATTAGGAGGTTATATGGATATTGGATTTGTAGGACTAGGAAATATGGGAGGCCCCATGGCTGTTAATATGGCAAAAAAAGGCCATAAATTAACTGTTCATGATTTGAGGAAAGAGTCGGCTATCGAGCTACTGGAAATGGGTGCAGATTGGTCGGATACCCCAAAAGGCGTCGTTAGTAACAATGAAGTGGTATTTACTTCATTGCCAGTTCCGAGAGATGTTGAAACAGTAGTTCTTGGAGAGAATGGCATAATTGAAGGAACCACAGGGGATAATATATATGTTGATTTATCAACTAACTCTCCCACAATTATCAGACGGATTCACGACGAATGTGCCCAAAAAGGCATTAAAGTTTTAGATGCACCAGTGAGTGGTGGCACTTACGGAGCTGCTGCCGGAACACTAGCTGTTATGGTGGGTGGTGATGAAGAGACTTTTAATCAAATCAAACCAGCGTTGGATGCGATAGGTTCCCATGTTGTTTACTGCGGACCTATTGGAAATGGTATGGTAACAAAGATTTGTAATAATCTTCTTAGTATGGGAATTGGAGTTTTGATGTCTGAAGCTCTTACACTTGGAGTAAAAGCTGGAATGGATTTGGAGACTTTGGCTGATGTGATAACCAATAGTACCGGGGGCAATAAAAGATTGGCTGATAAGTTCCCAAGATTTTTGTTTCAGGGTAACTTCGAACCTGGGTTTGCGACAGCTTTAGCAGCAAAAGACGTTAGATTAGCTACAGATCTTGGTAGAGAATACGGGATTCCTATGGAATTGTCTAATTTAGTGGATCAAAGGCATGTAGAAGCACTATTTAGAGGCTGGGGTCATGAAGACTCTGACGCGGTAGCTAAGTTACAGGAAGAAAAATCAGGAATCCAACTACGCACCAAGAAATAGAATGGATTTTCATTAACATGAAAAAGGAGACATGGCATGGGAAGACTTGCAGGGAAAGTAGCCATTGTTACGGGGGCAGGATCCAGTGGACCTGGTGTAGGAACAGGTAAAGCTACGTCAATATTATTTGCTAGAGAAGGTGCAAAAGTATTGCTAGTGGATATGAATGAATCTGCGGCAAATGAAACTTTGAAAGAAATCACCAAAGAAAATGGTGTAGGAGCTGTTTTTAGGTGTGATGTTACAAAGGCAAAAGATTGCCAGAACATGTCGGATTTTGCTGTGTCTGAATTTGGCAGAATAGATATATTGTTCAATAATGTAGGTATTAGCGGGCCAGGATCCACGACCGATGTACAGGAAGATGTTTGGGACAAAGTTCTAGATATCAATCTAAAAAGTATGATGCTTACCAGTAAATATGTTGTCCCGCATATGATCCAAACAGATGGTGGTTCAATCATAAACATATCTTCCATAGTTGGTCTAAGATCAGGAGGAGGTCGCCCGAGTATTCCGTATGCGGCATCCAAAGGTGGCGTAATCGCATTAACAAAATCAATGGCGGTTCAATTAGGTAGAGATAATGTAAGGGTGAATTGTATTGCACCTGGGCACATCTATACTCCTATGGTAAGCAGGATGACACCTGAAATGAGAGCAAAACGCAGGACAGCTGGACCGTTAGGAACAGAAGGCACAGCTTGGGACATCGCATGGGCTAATGTGTTTTTGGGAAGTGATGAATCCAGATGGATTTCTGGTATAACAATGCCGATTGATGCAGGGCTTCTAGCCGCTACCCCATTATCTGTTTATGATAGCATCAGATCTGAATAGACTATAAATCAGGTAACGGAACAGTATCTCCAGTACGGTTTTGCCATATTCGTATACGAGCTGCCATGTCTCGAATTCTATCTAGGTGTTTGGGATCATTGAATAGATTGGTTTCTTCGTGAGGGTCAGTGTTTAGGTCGAATAATTCATTTTGGTCTCCAGAACAGAGATTTAGTTTCCAGCGATTAACAATAATTGATCTCCACATAGAATGATTCATCCTATCTATTTCAGGAGTTGCCTGTCCACGATCAAAGTGTCCTTCACGGATTCCATTCCATTCTACAACGACGTCGGTCTCGTCAAGAGAATTAGTGCCACAGAGTACGGCCAGACGAGATTCTCCGTGTAAATATTCTGGAATATCTTGATTTAATAAATCGAGAATTGTAGGAACTAGATCTATTTGGCTGAAACTACCATCAATTTCAGTTGGTGATTTCGATAATGATGGCACACTGATCAATAAGGGTACTCGTGCGGATTCTTCATAAAAAGATCTTTTTTCTAACATGGCATGATCTCCAAGGAGATCACCGTGGTCACTAGTGAAAACAATAATTGTGTCATTAGTTAAATCTGCGCGTTCTAGAGCAGATGTGATTTTACCAACCATTTTATCCACAAGGGAGACGGTACCATAGTAATGAGCTCTCAACCGTCGCCAGCCTGCTTCTGTAGTTACATCTTCTCCGACAGCTGCCCATGTACTCATGTATTGATCTTTAGAAGGATCACCATGGTCCAAATATTGGAGATAGTATTCGGATTTTAGTCTATTAAGTAAAGACACATTTTCTGGCTTTTTCAGGAACGTGGGCCCTACTGGTAGTTCTTCTGGATCATATGTATCTTGCATAGGTCCTATGTATGGAGAATGAGGCTCTATACAACTGACATACATAATAAAAGGATCTTCTTTATGTGTATCGATAAACTCTGCAGCTCTATCTCCTAAGTAAGGCGCCATTTGGTATTCTTCTGGGAATGAAACTACGTAGTTATGGCTAAAAGTGTCCACTTTGCCGTCTGTTTTGTCTGGGACAAATCCATTATCTACTAGATGTTGATGATAATCACTACGACTGGATATGGGGCCTCCTCGTACGAATTTCCCTTCATATCCGTCTTCTGTGCTAATCCATGTGTCAAAACCATGTTGTGCGGTATCTCCATGGCCTAGGTGCCACTTCCCAAAATATCCACAAGTGTACTCATTAGATACCATTTCTGCGATCGAATTTACTTCAGTAGACAATTCAATGCCGTTTAATACGGGACCGGCGGCATGCGGATAGAGTCCCGTAATAATCGATGCTCTAGAAGGAGTACATACGGGTTGTGTTACATATGCATTTTTGAAGATGAAGCTTCTATTTGCTAGGTCATTAAGGTTGGGTGTTTGAATCCAGTCATTACCGTAACAGGCCATTGTGTCTTGTCGTTGTTGATCACTAAATATGAATATTAGATTTGGCTTTTTGCTCATGGATTTATCTCCAGTAGATATTTTTACTTCACGTCCGTAACACACCGGAAACCTAAGTTTCCGGTAGAGCTATCTGGAGTGTTAGAACTTCGTGCAGCTATTCTGTATCTATTACAGTAGGAATCATGACATAAATAGGACCCACCTTTTATTGTTTTATACGTTCCGGGTGAGGGATCTTGGGGGAATTTTGTTAACGTATCGCTGGAATGATTAGTTGTGAACCAGTCTGAACACCATTCCCAAACATTTCCTGCCATATTGTACAATCCGAAATTGTTAGGGCTGAATGTATTTACTGGAGCGGTGCCTATGAATCCGTCTAATTGCGTGTTATTACTGGGGAAAGTACCCTGCCACACATTACACATATATTTGTTATCTATCATAAGGTCATCTCCCCAAGGGTATTTTATTTGATTTAACCCTCCTGTTGCTGCGTACTCCCATTCCGCTTCGGTAGGCAATCTTTTTTTTGACCAGTTACAATATTCAACAGCATCATTCCAAGATATATGAACGACCGGATGATTCCCTCGTGTTTCTATAGATGAATCAGGTCCTTCTGGGTTGGTCCAATCAGCTCCTTTTACTACCAACCACCAAGGGGTCGCCGGGGGACTCACGTTATTGTGACTTAAAGTTTCTTCTGATATGAAGTTTTTAAACACGAATGACCATCCATATCGTTCGGCTTCGGTGACATACCCCGTAGACCTGACAAAATCGTTGAATTGTTGGTTAGTTACCGCCCAGCGGTCAATGTAAAATGGGCTGATTTCTACTTGTCTGGTGGGACCTTCCCCATCATACGGATAACCTAATTGGTCGTCACTACCCATTGTGAATGTCCCGCCGTTAATGTATACCATTGAGGGGTCGTTATCTGCTATTTGTGATGTATTTGATGTTAAAGGAGCAGATAAGTTAGGACTTATGGATGAGAAGGTGTTCCTGTCCACAGTGCAGCAGGAAGAATTTTCATGCTGGGTCAAGATTGCTCCTTTCTAGATATTAACCAGATTATAGCTCCTAGAATGGTTATTATTAGAGTTGTAACTATCGAAGTAATAGCATTTGGTGTTAAATATCTGGATTCGGTTAGAGTTACAGTAATCCTAGAGTCAATTTTACCTGCGATTTTTTCATTGGCATTTTGAGGTTCATTAGTGAATTTGTTTTTGATTGTGCCTAAACTCTCAATAAATTTAAAAGTTTTATCAAACGAGCTTCTCTTGATTAATATTGATACCTCTATACTTTGAGCGCCGTCTTTGTAATTTGATGAAATGTATTCAACATTCCCATCGTCGTTTTCGATAAAGTTGGTTATTGTGTTTAGATTTTGAGTTACATTAGATGTGGATAATTCCATTACACCATAGGGTGCTCCGGTGCTATTACTATAAGGAGTAACTAAGCTTATATTGATTGTGGACATTAGTATTTTACTGTCATAATACTTGAGCCTTCCTTCTATTGATTCAATTTCAGAACGAATTCTGGATAGTTCCCTCTCGACGGCAACTATATCGGATATAGAAGTTGATTTATCCAGCAGATTCAGCAAACTCGTTTCTTCGCGTGTGTAATTTTTCAGACGCGCATTAAGGTCGATTAATTGCTCCGATACATCCTCTGCGCCAATAGATTTGTTTAACACGATACCCAGGCTTTCTAGTTTATCCATGAAGTGGTAAAACTCGTTCTGAGGTATTCTGAGTGTTATATTGGCATTCTGGTTGTAGTCTGTTCCATAGCTGTTCAGGTGTTCTACATAACCATTATTATTAGTGGCCATTTGCTTAATGGTGCTCAAATTAGCTTCTATCGAATCAACTTCTATTGTGATTGATCCGGTGTAAATTTCGCTTGAGTCATCAGTGTTTAGGGATGACTTACTGTGATTTGTGGAAGGCTCGGGCATTATGCTCATTTCACTAACTTGGGAAACTATCGGAGATGACATTATCGAGTCTTCCATCACATATTCCGCAGACATGTCACTGTTGGATGTAGGCCAAATGGAACATCCAACAGTTAACAACATTATCAATATTGTAAGAATGCCTGTGGTATGGAAATAGCGGGTAAGCATTTATTTACTCTTCATCTGGGTGAGTACTGATGAATTTACCTGCTTTGTTAGCATCGATATCAGCCCGCAATTCTACACCGGCTGCTTCTTCTTGAAGTTTAGTTGTAATACTACTATCTGATTCAGCCCAGCCTCTGTTTAGACAAGATGCTGAAATCTGTTCAGATAAATTAGCTATTGGCATAGGAACATTATATTCTCTGCCTAATTCAGTAGCTAGCGCTATATCTTTATGTGCTAGTTGGAGTGCAAAAGATGCAGGTTCATAATTTCCTGTAAATGCCATTCTAGGCAACCCTTCGTGCAGCACACGCATCCTACCTAGAGATCCTCTTCTTATTGCTTCCCACAATAATTCTAAATCTACTCCTGCTTTTACCCCTAAAGTTAAGCCTTCGACAATCGCTTGTCTCACGCCATGCCCAATCATGTTGTGGGCTAGTTTAGCTATAGTTCCTGCGCCAATTTCTCCGCAGTATGTTACTTTGTCTCCGAATGAATCTAAGAGAGGTTTTACTCTGTCATAGATTTCGCGATTACCTCCAACCATTACCGCTAGATTTCCACTCGATGCACCAGTTTTCCCTCCACTGACCGGTGCATCTAAAACATATGCACCTTTCTCTCTGTAGATAGGTTCAAGTTCCCGTATTAATGTAGGTCTACTAGTGGATAAATCGATGTAAATAGTCCCAGGCTGAATTCCTTCAAGAATCCCTTCTTTTGTTGTTGATACTAATTCGACTTCTTTGGGCCCAGGTAAGGAAGTGAACACCACATTACAGCGAGTGGCTACATCAGCAGGTGAACTACCTAGAGAAGCTCCGCCTTCTAGTAATGGCTTAGTCATTTCTTCTCTGAGATCATACACAACCATTGGGTATCCAGCTTTTTGGATATTTAGCGACATCCCTCCGCCCATGTTACCGAGTCCTATAAATCCAACTGTTTCCATACTAATTCTCCTATGGTATTGATAAGCGAATTGTAGTTAAATGAGATTAAGCGGTCAACAATAATTTAGTTGTAAATACATGTGGCCAAATATAGAATGAATTCATTTCTGGAAGGAGTGAACCGATGTATACAAAAGAAGTTTTGAGTTTAGAACAAGTAAGACGTGCGATGAATACTATGTTGGACCAAGTACTTAAAGAGCCAGGACGGCCGGTCGCTATTGCTATTTTGGATGAAAATACGAATTTGCTAAATTATTCCAGAATGGATGGATGCAGATTAAATCCACAAAGTGTAGCTATAAGAAAAGCTTATACATCGGTGATGTTTGCACAGAATTCTTCAGACTTTGCAGAGAGACTTAAGAACGACAACAGACAGGTGACAGATTTTGGTAATCCTAGTTTGGTTGCTGTAAAAGGTGGAGTAGTTGTTTTGGGTAAGACCGGAGATGTCCTAGGGGGGATCGGGGTTAGTGGCTTAACCGCTGAAGAAGATGAAGAAATTGCTTTACTAGGATTGAAAGCGTTAGATTTATAAGATTGTAGGAGAAAAACATTATTATGGAATTTGAAACTGGAATAATTAATACATTTGTTGGTAGTGGAGAACTCGGCACTGAAGGAGATGGTGGTTTACATGATAAAGCGCAACTTAATGAACCGTTTATGTGTGCATTTGACTCGGATGGAAATTTGTTTTTTTGCGAAAGTAGAGGAAACAGAGTCCGTAAAGTTGATATGAAAACCGGTATAGTTAGTGGAATTGCAGGAACCGGAGGTATCGGTTATTCAGGGGATGGTGGACCGGCGATTGAAGCAACCTTTAATGAGCTTTATGGTCTTCAGGTGGATGTTAACGGTGATGTATATGTGGTTGATCGACTTAATAGTGTGGTGCGTAAAATTGATCAGTCTACTGGTGTTATAAACACTGTTGCAGGTACAGGTGAAGCAGGTTATTCAGGTGATAATGGGCCAGGGACCGAAGCGATGTTAAATGAACCTAATGACTGTTTTCTTGATGGCAAAGGAGGTCTGTTAATCGCGGATGTTCAAGATCAAAGGATTCGTAGACTAGATTTGACATCTGGGATTATAACAACGTTTGCAGGTAATGGAGAGACTGGACGCGATGGAGACGGTGGCCCAGCAACACAGGCGAGCATATTCGGGGCAAGAGCAGTTTGTACAGATTCTCAAGGTAACACATATATATGTGAACGAAATGGTAATGGCATAAGAATCGTTGATTCAAAAGGTGTCATGCATACTTATGCTGGCACAGGTGAAAGAGGCTACGAAGGAGATGGCGGTACTGCTATCGATGCAACTTGGGGTGCTCCTAAAGCAATAAGATGTGATGTTAATGATAATTTAGTAGTGGTTGACACAGAAAATCACGCAATCAGAGTTATAGATAAAGATACTCACTTAGTCACTACAGTTGCAGGAGGCAAATTAGGTGGTGATGGAGATGGAGGTCCAGCTACTAGTGCCGGGCTGGATAGGCCTCACGGCTGTGATATTGACTCTAGCGGCAATATTTTTATCGCGGATAGTAATAACCATAGAATCCGGGTTGTTGGGGCTTGAATTGGTACTAGATTAATCTCTTGATTAATGAATCCGGTAAATCTTGGAAGCGTTGTTGAAAAATAGTCGGATTTAGATCATTTACGTGGTAGGTCGACTGTGTGAGTAATGCGACTCCATTCAAGAAGTCATTCTCATGAATATATTCAGCCAAGATTTTTTCGTCAGGTCCTCCATTATGGTAATTGCCTAACGGAAAAGCCATGCCGGTAGTCTGATACCCTTCACTCCAAAAGGCACTCGCTTCGCAGACTCCTCCACTCATAAGTTGCCGTTGGCAAGTGAAACCTTTGTCTGTTTTAGTAAGGTTTTCTTTGGCTTTAACTAAAATTGATTCTGCTTCATTATCGAAAGTAGTCCCTGCATCTCCAACTCGTATTACGGGTCCTTTTCCGACCTCCGCCCCTGGTAGAGTCCTGCTGGCTTCTATAGAAACAACATAAGTAGATTTTGGGATTAATCCGGACTTTGCAAGTAATCGAGCTCCTACTAGACCAACTTCTTCAGCGCAAGTAAAAATCCCGTAAATAGGTTGTTTGTCTTCTGAAGAAATTCGAGATTTTAGAATTGATATCATTGCTGCGCATCCAGCTAAATCATCCAATGCGCGCATCGTAATAATGTTAGATTCAAGTTTGAAATCAACTAGGTCAAAAACCGCTGGTACTGGTAGTGTATCAATACTATTAAGTGCATCGGAATAGACAAGGAAAGTGGAATTATCTACCGGGTTCGGACCAACTATATGGCCTTTATACCTCGAGTTTGGTTCAATAACGATCTGAACATCCACTCCTTCCTTACTACCGTACGAAGGAATTCCTCCTAAAGGTTTTGCAACTAGGTGTTCTGCAGTATGGTCAATAATTTCGAATCCTGGGTGATCCATATGAGCTATAAAGGCGATCCCACGGTCAGAGGAATTGTCAGTATTTATACTAGCGATGATATTGTTGTACCTATCTTTGACCCAAGGAATATCTGATTCATCTAAAAGTGAACAGATTTTGGAAGACATCCAGGTTTCATGGAATGAGACTGCTGGGATGTTACCTAATTCCGATAATATTTGTAATGATGGTTCCATTATTTTAAATTCCTACTTTACATATGTTGAAACTAGAGGGATATGAGCCTACATGGTAACATACGACATAAATTGGTATTTATAAGATGATAGAGGTATATTTTGTTAAAGCAATTCAAAGTTAATCCCGAAGATTCTTTGTTGGTACAGTCTAAAGATTTAGGTGACTTAGTATCAGCAATCTTTCAGAAAATGGGAGTACCTAAAGAGGATGCAGATCTTGGTGCAGATGTGCTTGTTTCTGCTGATTTAAGAGGAGTTGATTCTCACGGGGTGTCTAACATGCTGCGGAATTATGTGAACGGTTACACAGCAGGACAGATTAATCCCACTCCTGACATGAAGATAATCAAAGAAAGTCCAGCTACTGCTAACATCGATTCTGATCGCGGATTAGGAATTATTACAGTTCCCAAAGCAATGGATATTGCTATAGAGAAGGCGAATACAGTAGGTGTTGGTATGGTTACTATAGGCAATGCTAGGCATCTAGGTATGGCTTCTTACCATGCTATGAAAGCGTTAGAGCATGACATGATAGGCGTATGTATGACTAGTTGTCCCCCTTCTGTGTTGCCTACTTATGGGGCAGAGCCCAGATTAGGAACCAACCCAATTGCTATGGCGGTCCCTGCTAAAAATGATCATCCGTTTGTATTTGATGCTGCGACGAGTGCGGTAGCTAGTAACAAGATCGGTATTGCTCGTAGACTAGGAGCCAAACTTGAACCAGGTTGGTTAGCTGATGAATTTGGAACACCGATTATGGAAACGATGGATGTTCCAGAAAAGTATCAATTGCTTCCCGTTGGTGCGACCAGAGAGCTAGGTTCTCATAAAGGGTATGGGTTATCTTGTATAGTTGATATTTTGGGTGGTGTATTAACAGGGTTTGGCTATGGAGCCAACCCAGGAAGGCCTAACTTTGGGCATTATGTTGCTGCTTACAAAATTGATGCTTTTACAGATGTGGAAGAATTCAAATCTACTATGGATGAATGGATGCACATGATGAAGAGTACTAAACCAGCGCCAGGAGAAGAAAGAGTGATGGTAGCTGGTCAACCTGAGTATGAAATGGAAATGATTAGATCCAAAGAAGGCATCCCATTGCATGAAGAAGTAGTGGATTGGTTTAAAGATATTTGTGGGGAATTATCGATAGATTTTTCTTTGGGGTAAAGTATTCGAGCTTTAAATGAAATTACTAAAGATTGTAATTGTACTGATTGGCCTATTAATAATATTGAGATTTATTGCTCCTGCTGTGTTGCCTCGAGCTTTCTCGTACGTATTTAATTCAGGGTTGGCATTTACTAGATCGCAGGTGGAACTATTACTTATATCAGCCTCAGTGATAATAGTTCTTCTTCTGTTCAGGATCTTCAGAATGAAAAAATGATTTTATACTAAGAAGTTATTCACTAGTTTTACAAACTCGTCAGTCTGTTCCATGTGTGGGAGGTGGCCACAGTTGTCGATCAGGTTTAATTGTGAATTTGGTATGGCGTGTTGAAACAGAGTCGCGCATTCAGGAGGTATCACAGCGTCGTTTTTACCCCAGATTATTTGAACTGGATTCTTAACTCTGTTTAATGTATAAGGGAGTTTGGGATCAAACATGTATGGCTTCCAGCATAGTCTGACAGCAGTTTCTCTGTTCTTGTCAGCAACGTATTGGGGATTGAAACTGCCTGTTGATCCAGTGATGTAATATGTCCCGGATGGAGCATCAGCATTTTCAAATACTTTCTCAAATTCAGGTACTTGACTAGAATTTTTAACCATTAGTTGGGCAACCTGTTGAGGGGTTAGCAGAAATATATCAACTATGTCTGATTGTTGTGGTTTAATCCCTGCAGAGTCGACTAGTACTACTTTGTTGAAGAGGCTAGGTGAAACAGAAAGTAATTCTGCTGCAATCCATCCGCCTATAGAAAAGCCGATTAAATTACAGTTTTCTAACTGTAATTCTTCTATGAACCAGCTGTAAAAACAGCTGAGGTCACTGATGGTTTGAATCCAGGAAGGTTTTTCTGAATTCCCAAAACCTGGATGAGAAGGGATGTAAACTGTGTGATTTTGTGATAGTTGCTCGGCATATTCAAGCCATCCTAGGCTTCCATCTGTTCCATGAAGGATTAGTAAAGGATCTCCTGATCCTCCTGTCAACATTTCAATTTGTGTATTACATATATTTAGGGTTTCTAGTTTAAAATCTCCGGCCATGTGGTTACAGCTCCTTCCCGATATATCATTGATTAATCCTAAAGGCGGAACAGATGATGGTCAAGTTTCGCCTTAGCTCGATTTGGTGAAAAATGTAAATGAGGTTACAATTTATCTGTAGCTATTTATGTTATAAGTTTTCAGTATTAATAGAGGTTATGCATTGGCTAAAATATTGGTTACTGATCCTATATCTGATCAAGGGATTTCAATATTACAAGAAGGTCATGAAGTTGATATACGGACAGGATTAACTGCTGAGGAATTGAAACAAATCGTTTGCGATTATGACGGATTAGTTGTTCGTAGTGAAACGAAGGTTACGGAAGATATAATTATTGCAGCAAGTAAATTACGTGTCATAGCCAGAGCAGGAATAGGCGTTGATAATATTGATGTATCAGCTGCAACAAATGCAGGTATTGCGGTTATTAACTCCCCAACAGGCAATATAATTGCTGCTGCTGAGCATACAATGGGTTTGATCTTGGCTAGTGCTAGGCATATTCCCCAAGCTGCTTCATCAATGCGATCAGGATTGTGGCAGCGTGGTAATTTTATGGGTAGTGAACTGAAGAACAAGGTTTTAGGCATTATAGGCGCAGGGAAAGTAGGCTCGGAAGTGGCCAAAAGAGCAAAAAGTTTTGAAATGAATGTGATTGCGTATGATCCATTCATAAGTACTGATCGTGCAAACAGGATGGGAATAGAATTACGAAGTTTGGAAGAATTATTGTCATCAAGTGATTTTGTAACTTTGCATACACCTTTTATGGAATCTACAGAAAACATGCTATCGGATGCACAATTTGCACTAATGAAAAATGGAGCTAGATTGGTGAATGTTGCTAGAGGGGAATTGATTGATGATGATGCTTTATTAAGAGCTTTGGAATCAGAGAAAATATCGGTGGCTGCTCTGGATGTGTTCAGAGGAGAACCTTCGATAGACGAAAGATTGAGTGAACACCCTAATATAATTGCGACCCCTCATCTTGGAGGCTCCACTGTAGAAGCTCAAGAAGCTGTAGCTATTGAAGCAGCTGAACAATTGATAGATATACTTAATGGCTCCTTCGGGAAGAATATTGTGAATGCACCCATGTTAGGACCAGAAAACCAATCCGTCGTATCTCCAATGATCCCGGTTGCTGAAATGATTGGGAAATTGGCGATCGGTTTATCTGAAGGGCAATTCAGATCCGTTAGTTTGATTTATGAAGGAGAAATTTCTGGATATGACACTTCCGTTTTGAAGTCCGCATTTTTAGCTGGATTTATTCAAGGAACTACTAATGAACAGGTTAATGCAATTAATGCGCCTTTGATTGCTAGTGCTAGAGGTCTAGATCTGTCTGAACAGAAGCAGCGTACAGAAAACGAGTATACTAGCTTGATTACGGCAGTATTAAATACTTCTGAAGGTCAAATTACACTTTCTGGAACTTCTTCAAGGAATGAAGTGCACTTGGTAAGATTCAATGAATATTGGTTAGATATAGTGTTAACAGGGCCGTATCTATTGTTTGTGGATAATGATGATAGACCAGGTTCAATTGGTGCAGTTGGTACTGTTGCAGGAAGACATAATGTAAATATAAATTTTATGGAAGTTGGGCGTGTTGATTTGAGAGGGAGAGCAATGATGGTGCTAGGCATTGACGATTATGTCCCGAGTGCTATGCTTGAAGAAATGAGAAATTTACAACAAATACATAGTGTAAGATTGGTTCGCACGGTATAGAAAGAATAATAGGAGAGGATAAAATGGCAGATAAGATAGGAATTATGGGTTCAGGAGCATTAGGAAGTTATGTGGCGGCGTTTTTGGCGAAAGAAGGTGAAGATGTAACTATCATTGATATGTGGCCTGAACATGTTAATACGATTAATGAAAAGGGATTACATGTTACAGGTAGCCAGGGTCCGTTCACTGTTCCCATTAAGGCGATGCATTTGACAGATGCTCAATCCATATATGATAAGTTTGATTATGTTTTTATTTCAATGAAATCTTACGATACTGAATGGGCTACATATTTCATTGATAGATATGTTAAACCAGAAGGATTTTTCATATCACTTCAAAACTGCTGGAATGATACTGTAATAGCTTCGATAGTGGGGGCTGAGCGATCCTTGGGATGTATAGCTTCGCACATTGAGGTTGCTCTTTGGGAACCAGGGCACGTTACACGAGGTGGTCAAGTGGGTCGTGATCATGGTCATGTAGTGTTCAGAGTGGGGGAGCATCATGCGGAAATTACACCTAGAACAGAAATGATTGCTAATAAACTCAATTGGATTGACGCTGCCTATGCTACAGATAATCTTTGGGGAGAACGCTGGGCGAAATTATGTCAGAACTCAATGGGTAATGCGATTTCTGCTATGTCCACATTAGGTTCACAAGACATGGCTGATGATCCGAGATGTAGATTAATTAGGATTCATCTTGCTAAAGAAGCAGCTATGGTTGGGCTTGGCCAGAACCTAAATGTTGTTGATATCAATGGAACTCCTGCTGAAAAATGGGCTGAAGCTGATAAAGGTGACGTATTTGAAGAATTAGATGAGATGATGTCCCAAAAAGGTGGCCGGGTAAATTGGTTAGCGTCTATGGCTCAAGACGTACATAAAGGTCGACATACGGAGACAGATTTTATGAATGGGTTGGTCTGCAGGAAAGGTGATGAATTAGGTATAGATACACCATTTAACGATGCAATTGTCAATGCAATGCACTCGATAGATGATGGTACTTTGCCAGCAGGTCCCACCAATGTAGATCTAATAATGCGAGCTGTTGGTAGATAGGTGTACATTAAAATAGAACCTGCAGGGTTTTCTATGCAAAGCATTACCCTAGTGTTCGATTTAGATAATGTTGATCCTGAAGATTCAGAGATCTTAGAATATTTAGAATCTAATGATCTATTGCCTCGAAATCAATTTGTTGATTCTTATGAAGATAAGGACAATTGTCATGTTATGGAATTTGGCGGTTGTTATATGGGACGACACCTTGAGGCAGTAGCATTCATACAACGAGAATCAGTTGAGACTGAGCTGCTTACAGATTTTGTGGTTTCCCATGTAGATTTTGAACAGTATCCGATCTCTAAGAATAAATTGATTGAGTCTTTAATATCTATATTGCGTAGTCCTGAATCTTTTGTGATTAAAGATAATGCTGAATTATCTGTCAACTTAAGCGAAGACGATTTGTCCAGGGGCATTGATATGGTGCTTTCATAGTTGGAGCGGGCGATGAGGATCGAACTCACATAACTAGCTTGGAAGGCTAGGGCTCTACCATTGAGCTACGCCCGCTTAATAAAGCTTTCACGATATGGAATTATAAACGTTTTTGTGGGTTTTTTGAACTAGTCGGATTTATGTTGTTGCAAGTACTTTAGCAACCACATCTCCGATATCTCCGGGAGTCGGAATAATGTGACAACCAGCCTTTTGTAAAGCCGATACTTTTGATGCGGCTGTTGCTGTAGCACCTGTTATGATTGCTCCAGCGTGCCCCATACGTTTCCCTGCTGGAGCAGTTGCACCGACTATTAAACTGCATACAGGTTTACTTATGTTGTTTTTGATGTGTTCGGCAGCCTCTTGTTCCATAGTTCCACCGATTTCGCCTATGAAAACGATAAGGTCAGTATCAGGGTCATTTTCGTATAAATCTAGTATATCTATGTAATTGGTTCCTATAATGGGATCTCCTCCAATTCCTACGCAGCTAGATTGCCCGATTCCTAGCAATGTAAGTTGGTGCACTGCCTCATATGTTAAAGTGCCACTCCGCGATACAACGCCAACATTTCCGGGTTTATGAATAGCACCAGGCATAATTCCTACTTTACAACGGTCTACCGGGTTAATTGCCCCGGGGCAATTGGGCCCGATAAGTCTTACAGGCTTCGATTGTACATAACGGATCGTACCAACCATATCATTGACTGGGATACCTTCAGTTATACATATGATTAGGGGTATTTCGTTGCTTGCGGCTTCACATATCGCATCAGGGGCGAAAGCTGGAGGCACGAATATCAATGAAACGTTGGGATTAGCAATGGCCTTTGCTTCTGCTACTGTATTAAATATCGGCACAGTATTATTAAAAGTTTGACCTCCTTTACCTGGGGTAACCCCAGCGACAACGTTTGTACCGTATTCTATTCCAGTAGTTGCATGGAAACTTCCTTCTTTTCCAGTGATTCCTTGCACCATAATTCGAGATTCTTTATTTAATAAAATGCCCATTTATAAACTATCCTGGTAGATTACTGATCGCTTTTGCTGCCTCGGATAGTGTTTCAGCAAAAGTGACGTTTAAATCTGAGTTTCGAAGGATTTGTTGGCCTTCATTAACATTTGTACCCAGCATTCTTACGACAAGCGGTAAGCTGGAACCTGTCTGAGCGTATGCTGATACGATTCCATCAGCAGCAATATCACATCGTAATATTCCGCCAAATATATTGACGAGTACTTTGGTTACTTTTGGATCAGATAATATAATTGAAACGGCTTTGGCTACCTTCTCCACGTCAGCCCCTCCTCCTACGTCGAGGAAGTTAGCAGGGGATGATCCTGCTTGGTTAGTAACGTCTAATGTGGCCATAGCTAGACCGGCACCATTAACCAAACATCCCACATTACCGGTTAAATTAACGTAAGCTATTCCTAAGTCTGTAGCTTCAGCTTCTAGTTGGTCTTCTTGCCCGCGGTCTCGGAGCTGGATTAAATCAGAATGTCTGAAAAGGGCGTCGTCTTCTATATTAAGTTTTCCATCTAAAGCAACAATTTTTTGGTCACTAGTGATCACTAATGGATTAATTTCCAGTAATGAAGCATCAATATCATAGAAAATTTTCACCAGTGACTGGACCAACTCAGTAAACTCTGAAGTAGCTTCTCTAGGGATATCTAGTTTTGTAATTAAGTTTCGGATTTGGAACGCTTGTAGTCCTACTGAGGGGTTGATGTTTTCATATATTATATCGTCTGGATTAGATTCAGCGACTTCTTCAATCTCCATGCCACCAGCTTTGCTTGCGAGTATTGTTGGGCATTGATTATTGCGATCTAAGGTCATTGCTATATATAGCTCAGTTTTTATATTTGTTAATTCTTCTACAAGGATACTTGTTACTGGTACTCCTATCTCATCAGTTTGGTGCGTAACGAGATTGGTCATTAGCATGTCATTAACATAAGATTGAGCTTCTTTAAGACTGGATACTAATTTGACTCCACCTGCTTTCCCTCGACCACCAGCATGAACTTGGCATTTTAGTACACAGTTTTCACCTATGGTTTGTATGGCATCTTTGATTTGACTTGCATCAGTTATTAAAATGCCATTAGGTACATTAAGTTCGTAGTCTCTGAATATCTGTTTGGTTTGGTATTCATGTAATTTCATATTTAGAATCTGCGCTTATTTTTGTGTGTAAGGGCCTTCCAAGAATTTAAATATGTCGGATTCTGCGGATAATACGACTGTGGTATCTGTACTGAGTATATTCTTGTAAGCTTCTAGGCTTTTTCGGAAAGCGAAGAAATCTGGGTCTTTGTTCAGTGATTCAGCCAGGATTTTGATCGCTTGAGCTTCTCCTTCACCTCTAATTTCATTGCTGGTTTTTTGAGCCTCTGCCTTTATTATAGTTGCTTGTTTATCGGCATCCGCTTTAATTTTTAGTTCTTTTTCGTCTCCTTCAGCTCTAAACCTACTAGCAATTCTGTTTCTTTCTGCTCTCATTCTAGTATATATGCTGGGAGTAACTTCATCAGGGAAGTCAGCTCTTTTGATTCTTACATCAGTGATTTCTATCCCCAGATCTTGTTCGGTAACTTGCTGTCTAACATCAGCCAGAACGACCATTAATATTTCATTCCGAGTTTCTGTTCCCACGTAAATTGGTATCCCTTCTGTGTCTACTACTTGAGTGCCAATTTCAGTTAATACCGGCTCTGCTCCGATAATCTCAATACGGTCTCTTCTAGCAACCTCAGTACGCAAGCTTGAGGTTACAATATCAGCCAATCTACTTCTTGCATTGGTTTCGGTTCGAAGTGTTTTTCTAAACTTAACTGGATCGGTAATTCTATATCTAGCGTACGAATCAACTACCAAGTTTTCTTTTTCTATGTCAGGCATAGCTACTGGAGGAGCGTCTATCCGGAGTATTCGTTTGTCAAATGTGACCACGACATCAATGAATGGGACTTTCACATTTAATCCAGGGGTCCGTTTGATGGTTTGAACTTCACCGAATCGTAAAATTATTACTTGTTCAGTTTCGTCTACTATGTATAACGCAGAAGATAATCCTATGATTCCTGCTGCGACTATTATTATTAATAAAACTAATGATTTCATATCTAAATCTCTTTACTCTATATTAGGGGTCAATGGTATGGGTGTAAGTTTATTATTTTCACCCAGTATCAATACTGTTTCTGCATCGGGAGAAACAATTACTTTAGAGATTCCTGGCAAAATGTCTTCCATAGCCTCTAAGTATAATCTTTGCCTGGTTACATCTTTAGAGTTGTAATATTCATTTAATATTGATTCAAATCTAGCTGCTTCACCTTCAGCGGTAGCAATTCTTGACTCTTTGAAAGCTTCAGCTTCTCTGATGATTTGCTCTGCCGAACCATTAGCTCGTGGAATTATGTCGTTCTTATATGCTAGCGCTTGGTTTTCTTTTGTATCGCGCTCTTGGCGGGCTCTGAGTACGTCCTGAAATGCGTCTTGTACTTCTTCAGGTGCTTTCACGTCTTGTAGCTTTACATTGACCACGTTGATTCCGGTTTGATATATATCGAGAATTTCTTGTAATCTAAGTCTGGTTTCTGACTCAACTCGTGCTCTCTGCTCTGTAATTACATCGTCAATTGAGCTTTGACCAATTACTAGTCTAAGCGCAGCTTCTGATGCATCTTTAAGAGTTTTCCCATCTGGGCTTCCAGGTTCAATACCTCTTTCAGGTTCGCCAGGGTCATTTACCTTGAATAAGTAGTTCGATAGGTCTTTAATAGTGTATTGGATCACCATTTGAACATCTACTATGTTTAGATCTCCACTAATCATTAAAGATTCAACTGGGACCGCTGCGGTGCCACCGCCTGCAGTACTTACAAAGCCTAATTCCATTCGACGGGTTTCTGTAGTTAGGACAACATTCTTTTTCCCTACAGGGGATGGCCACCACCAATGTAGGCCTTCTTGACTTATTGGGTTTCCTTGAGCAGCACCGAACAATCGAAGTACTGCCTGTTCACCCGGATTAATGGTATAGACTCCGGTTCCTAACCAAATCGCGGCAAGTATTAGGATTCCGAATACGATGATTCCTCCGAATCCAAACCTACCAAATCTGCCAGTTACTCCCGAAAAAGCACCTTTTATTTGATTGATTATGTCGTCTAAGTTGATTTCTGGTTGTCTACCTGTTGGTCCACCTGGTGGGTACATAAAAAGTCCTTGTTATTTGTAATTAAAGTTATAGTAGTCTTTTGACTATTCTAACATGTGAATAGTATACAATTATAGTCACTAATATGGGGCTTAATTATTAAACCACATTTATCACATTTATAAGGAGTGAATTTTAGGTGAATTTTGACTCTAAAAAAGAAGATATGACTCGTTTGACGTTGAAATGTGCTCATCAGCATGGAATGGTGTATGTAATTCCAGCTGATCGGAGCTGGGTTTGTGATTCAGATTCTAGATTTGGTCATGCAGTTGCAGGGTTCATGGGTGCTTTGACTGCAATGGAGGATCCTAGAATACAAACCTTGATGCAGGAATGGGGATTATATTACAGGTCTTTACCTCTTGAATCTGAAAATGAGGATTAGTCCACTGAATCGTTAGTGAATGGCATTGATGGCGCTGCTTGGCCACCAGGACTAATTTTTGGAGCACCTGGCGTATAGGGCTTTGGATCAGGAGTGGGATCAGGAGTTGTTTTTTCCGAGTTAAGTTCGTCTGTTCCGTCTATGCTATTAAACAACTTGTCTAGGTTCTCTCCAGACACAGACTCATACTCAATAAGGTATTCTGCAATTTGAATCAATTTGGGTTTGTGCTCTTCAATAAGTTCATTAGCTTTATCGTAGGCCCAAGATATTAAAGAATGCACTTCTTGATCTATCTCTTCAGCTATTTTATCTCCGTAATCTCGTTCTTCGTTACTCTGATTTCCGAGAAAGACCATTTCTTGACGTTTGCCAAAAGTTCTAGGTCCTAAACTTGGACTCATTCCATAGCGTTTTACCATTTCCAACGCTACCTTTGTTGCTCGTTCGATGTCGTTACTTGCGCCAGTTGTGACTTCTGCAAATATTTGTTCTTCTGCTACTCTTCCCCCCATCATCACTGCCATCATGTCGGTAAATTGATTTTTGGTCCATAGTGATCTATCTTCTTCTGGCAATAAAGTTGTGTGCCCTCCCATGTTGCCTCTAGAGATTATTGATATTTTATGAACTTTATCAGCATGTGGAAGCAACCATCCGCACAATGCATGTCCTGCTTCATGGTATGCTGTCATTTCTTTTTCGCGGGTACTAATCACTTTACTTTTTCTTTGTGGTCCGGCTTGGACTCTTTCTATTGCTTCTTCGAATTGTTCCATGAAAATCGACTTCTGATTATTACGAGCTGCTAATATGGCTGCTTCATTTACTAAATTAGATAAGTCCGCTCCGCTAAAGCCAGGAGTTTCTTTTGCTAATGCATCCATGTCAATTTTTTTATCTAACGGTTTACCTGCTGAGTGGACATCTAATATAGCTTTTCTACCACTGATGTCAGGTAAATCTAAAGTGACTCTTCGGTCAAATCTACCAGGTCTTAATAAAGCAGGATCTAAAATATCTGGTCTGTTTGTGGCTGCTAAAACAATGATATTAGTATTCTTTTCGAAGCCATCCATTTCAACAAGGATTTGGTTCAGAGTTTGCTCACGCTCGTCGTGGCCTCCTCCTAATCCAGCTCCTCTGTGCCGCCCTACGGCATCTATTTCGTCTACAAATATGATACATGGAGCATTTTTTTTAGCTTGTTCGAACAAGTCGCGCACCCTTGAAGCTCCAACTCCCACGAACATCTCCACGAATTCGCTACCGCTAATATGGAAGAATGGTACTCCTGCTTCTCCGGCTACAGCCCTAGAAAGTAGGGTTTTCCCTGTCCCTGGCTGACCTACTAGTAATACTCCAGTAGGTATACGGGCTCCGAGTGCTTGGAATTTTTCAGGGTGCTTCAGAAATTCAACTATTTCCACGAGTTCTTCTTTTGATTCTTCTACCCCGGCTACATCTTGGAATGTTACAGTTGGCTTTGACATGTTGGTCATTTTAGCTTTGCTGCGCCCGAAACTCATCGTTTGATTGTTACCACCTTGAGCTTGTCTCATCATGAAAATAATTAATGCGCCAAAAAATATTAGTGGTAAGAAATTTATTAGTAGGCCAAACAGATTGGAGAATCCGCCAGAACCTTTGTAGGAAACTAGGATTCCTGAATCAGAGCCAACAGGTACATTGTTGTCTGCAAGTATAGATAGGATGTCTGTGTCATTTCCTATGCGACTGGTGTATTGTTTTAAGCTATCTGATTGCCTGAAAGGTATGATAGTTAATTCGTTTTCTCGTACTATAATTTCTTGTATTTCGCCTCTTTGGGCTTTTTGAATGACCTCAGAAACAGATATCTCGTTGGTGTTTATAGTAGGGGCGAAGCTATAAATGACTAGAATAGCACCTAATACTATTAAGCCGTAAACTAATCCACTTTGAAACCATTTTTTATTCTTCATCTAATCTTTTTACCTTAGTATTACTATTGTATCCAACCGCTACCTAATTTGCAAAAATGCTACATGTGTTCCGAATAGTGCGGACGGTTCATTAATGATGACCGCTTTGTTTAATGTTTAGCTGGAATTCGTAAGGCTATATGCGTATGTATTCAACTTGTAATGCAGTATCTGCTTTGCTACAATCGCATTGCTGATAAAAACCCTTACTTGTACATGTATGAGTGAAGAGAGTTTATATAGAGGAGGGTAATTATGCCATCATTTTGGGAAAATATTAGGTTTCCAGACGACCACAGTGCCGAGGGAGAAGACATGGCTACTTATGTTAGCTATCCTGTAGGCGCAGACAGTGTTCCAGCTATAATCGTAGTACAGGAGGCTTTTGGAGTGAATGGTCATATGACAAAAGTATGTGATCAATTTGCAGAGCAAGGTTTTGTAGCAGTATCCCCTGCGATCTTCCATAGACAGAGCCCAAATCCAAAAATTCCATATGGCGATCCATCAGTTCCTACTTATATGGGGAACATGCAGGGACAAGAAATAATTGATGATATCAATCAAACAATTGATTATCTTCAGAATATGTATCCTAGGACTCATGGACAAAAGATTGGGATAGTAGGGTATTGCTTGGGAGGCAGGGTTACGTATCTGGCTGCAACAAGCTGCCCAGGACTAAGCGCCGCATCCGTGTATTATGGAGGCGGAGTTAATGAAACATTCCCAGACGGGATTAATCCGCTTTCTCTTACTGAAAACATTGAAATACCTGTGATGGGAAACTTTGGAGAGACTGATACTAGGCCTTCTCCAGAGCATGTAGCTGAAATGGAAGAATCTTTAAAACGAAATGGTAAAACTTACGATTTCAAAATTTATCCTGGGGCAGGTCATGGATTCAACTGTGACGAACGAGATAGCTATGATGAAGCTGCTGCGAAAGATGCGTTAGACCGAACATTAGGTTGGTTTAATAAGTATCTTAAGTAAAAGCTAAATAAGTAGCTAGAGTGTTAAAGGTCCTAGGCAATTGCCTAGGACCTTTTTATAAGAAGGAGTTTCTGAATCTATATAGAGTGAATTCTGGTTCGGGAGTAGGGACTGGAAGATAATCTGTTTCTTCTATCTTAGCGACTATGAACCAAGGGCCATCTTCAGATAGTGCTTTATCAAATACTTCTGACAAAGATTCAAGATCATCTACTAGTTCAGTTTTTTCAATACCGCAGCCTTGTGCTACCTCAACTAGTTCTGTTCCTGTCGATGTATGGGTCGCCTGTCTACCTGTTTGCCCCCACATTTCATTATCATATACAAGGACAATCAAGTTTTTAGGATTTTCTCTGTTAATGGTTGCTAACGTACCTAAATTCATTAGTAGCGAGCCATCTCCATCTAGAGATATTATTTTTTCATCTGAAGATAAAGACATACCGAGTGCTATGGACGAGCATAATCCCATATTGCCATAGGTGTAAAAATTCCTGTCTCTATGTTCTGCGTGCCATAGCTCATCACTTGTGGGTCCCAAATTTGCAACTATAGGTTGATTATCTAATTTTGAAAGAATGAGTTTGGTAGCGTCAAATCTAAACACTTTTACCTCCATGTAACAAAGAAGTTAGGCATATGCCAACAGGTTGACGGTTAGCGAAGCAAAGTTTTAATGCGCCGTCTATTAACTGGTCCATTTTGAATTCGTCATTTATGGTGTAGTTCACAATTCCTAGCATATCCATAATTGGATTAGTAATTTTACCCATTGCTACTTGCGAGATGTTAAATTCTCCGGGGCCACCGCGCATGTTGATAAACATAGGTATAGGCGCTCGTGCTGGTACACATAGGGTGGCAATTGCATTAACACTGTTACCAAAACCACTCGTCTGCATGAATACTGCTGCTTTTTTACCTACAGCATATCCTCCGACAGCAATACCTAT
>CAYFGT010000010.1:0-75277 GCA_964343075.1 uncultured Dehalococcoidia bacterium
AAAATAATTCCCACATTTCATCAGGTGATTTTATGTAATAAGAGTCATCTTCCATACGCAGACGTTTTTCATCATGAATTGTTGTATTCGTTTGAATAGCTATATAAAGATCTTGAAGATGATGTTCATGCTTATGAACATAGTGGGAATCATTAGTAACTACCAACGGAATATTCAATCTGCCTGACATTTCAATTAAAGCTGAATTTATATCATCTAATCCAGGAACATCTGCGTGTCTCTGAATCTCAAAGAAATATCTGCCGCCATCAAAAACTTCATTGAACCACAAGGCAGTTTCTTCTGCTCGGTCGAGGTTACCATCAAGAATATATCTTGGTATTTCAGCAGAGGGACAACCTGACAAAGCAATCAGTCCAGCATTTCTTTCTTTAAGTAATTCTTTATCAACTCTTGGTCTGTAATGGAATCCTTCAATATGAGACTTAGTTACCAAATACATTAAATTTTGATAACCTTCTTGATTCTGTGCTAATAACACTAAATGATACGGACTACGCTCCGATTGGCCTTTCTCAAACCTAGAGGTATGAGCTACATAAACTTCACATCCTATAATCGGCTTTAGTCCTGCCTTTTTACATTCGGAGTAAAAATCTATCGCACCATACATTGAGCCATGATCTGTGATAGCCAGAGCGTCCATTCCCGTATCTTTAGCAGCAGCTACCATTTCAGGAATCTTACTGATCCCATCAAGCATTGAATATTCAGAATGAATATGTAAATGAGTAAATTTGTTATCCAATTATTATCCCAAGAAAATCGTTTGATCGGTCAGAGCTATTAATTCACCTCACGACCCTCTGATAGGTCGCACTACAAATTAGTATTACTTCTCTTCAGCGGAAGCTTTCTTTGTCCCTGATTTTATACCAGATGACTCGCCCCATGTAGAAGCTTCTACATAATTTTGGAATTGCTTTTGCTCTCCACAGTTAAGACATTCGCCTTTGCTCTGGGGCCCAGTAGCTGCCTGGATTGACCAGTGATGCACACATTTTTCTGTATCTGACTTCTTTGCCATAACTCTCTCCTCACTGTACATCTATCCCATTTTGTAGATTTATCTAATCGAAACAATCTTTATATTGATTTTTATGTTCCTCAAGATTAGTGATTATCAAAAACTTTTACAACACAACTAACACTCTATTTTTATCAGTTTTTGACACCCAAATAGGAGCTTATGTAATCGTTAACCTATTATACCAATTCTGAAACAATTCTGGTGACACCCCAGCCAGCCAGCCATGCGGAATGTCTCCCGTCACCACCTGCTACTAATATCATTATATCGTCCGAATTGGTTGCTATCGGCACTAGTTCTTCATCATTAAGGATGTCTATACTGTCTGGCCATACTCTGTTGCTCCAATGAGCTTTTTCTTTCAATCTAGAGATTGGCATACGGGCATTCCTGTATATGAATTCTCTGATATTAGCCTTAGAAAATCCTTCAGCTGCAATCTCATTAGCATGTTCGGGACTAAGTACTAGAGTCATTTGAGCCCCAGAACCAATTTGATAATAGTTAGCAAATCCTTCTGTCACAACTGATCTCACCAATGTATCTAAAGCTAATGTTCCAGTTGAACTAGAATCGAAGATGTTGTACACACCTCGTACTCCTAGGACGGTAACCAGATTGGAATTCTTGCTATAACCCAATTCTTCTTGCCTACTTTCCCAAGGACTTCGAGATTCATTTTCTCCAAAACAAAAACTAAACCTCCCAGGTGTAGATAAAGTAGCTTTATCCATTACACCTGGGACCAGCTCTCCTAGATTTCGGATTACAAGTCTAACAGCTCTTCCTATTGTTGCATTAGCTCGAAATCCAGGACCAAAACAAGCCGCATCTGAATGTATTCCGATCTCGTCACAAATTGGACCGTTAACAACAACAACACAGGCCGCTCCTCCTGTCGTCGCTTGGACTCCCCCTACATTAAATTCTGGTCTCAAAATCGCTTTGATGGCTGCTATTACAACTGGGAAATATTCTGGTTTACAACCTGCCATAACGGAATTTATTGCAACTTTTTCAACAGTCACTGATTTATTACTTGGTTGAATCACACCTAATTTGGTATCTGGTGACAATTCACAGGCATCCACCATTTCTTTGACTAGAATTTCAGTAGCAGGAACAACTGGTAATCCATCAGACCACCCTTCAGATTCATAATAATCTTGTATATCCCAATACGAATCAGATACTTCTATTTGCTTGGAAGAAAGCTGTATATCATGTTTCATTGAATCAAAGCTTCAACAATTTCTTTCGCATGGGAGTGAGCTAACCCTTGAATTTCCTCAATACTCTTTGGAGTGAGCGGGCTCGGTAAAACCACTATGTTTATATTTGGCATTCCCAAAGCCACGGCCCGCGCTTTAGCGGCGGTTGTAAATGTACTGCTAACTATAGATACCGACGGGATGCCTGCTTCTTCTGTTAGTACCGTATCGTGGAGACCCCACGCTGTGCAGGACCCTCAATCCGCTATTGCATGAACAATCAAATCACATCTTTCGATCAATTCATTCAAGGTTTCAGGATCACAAGCTTCACTATATGCTCGTTTCTTCTTATAGACTACTTCTAAAACATTGAACTCAGAAACGAGCACTTGCTCTAATTCTTCTAGAAAGGTATCAGCATGCAACTTCCTATTTTCTAGTAATCCTACTACTTTCCCTTCCATCGTAGTCAATCTGTCAGAAGTTTGATTTTGAATATTAGTTTCTTCGGACTTAGGAAACAAAATTTTAACCAACTCTCTTCTCCTAGTTCATCATCTGAAAGAATTTGCCTTCAGTCTTAATACTGGGGGCAATTACCATATCTACTGAATGAAAATCTTTAATTGTATACGAACCACACATACCCATAGCAACGCGCAGTGCACCCACAAAATTTTGCGTCCCGTTGGTCATCGATGTAGGACCATACAATACTTGTTTTAAAGTACCTTTAGTTCCTACTGAAACCCGTGTTCCTCGTGGCAATTCTGGATGAGGGTTAGCCATGCCCCAGTTGAAACCTTTGCCAGGCGCTTCTTCACATTGAGCGAATGGTGTTCCGATCATGACCCCGTCAGCTCCACTAGCTAAAGCCTTACATATATCACCACCAGTCCTGAACCCTCCGTCCGTGATTATAGATACATATTTCCCAGTATCGTTATAAAAAGCTTCTCTCGCAGCAGCACACTCAAGAGTAGCTGATACTTGAGGTACTCCCACACCTACAACTTCTCTAGTTGTACATGCCGCTCCTGGTCCTACGCCTACTAAAACCGCATCAATTCCTGTCTGCATTAACTCATAAGCAACATTATAAGAAACACAGTTACCAACTACTATAGGGACATTTAAGTTATTCAATAATTCATCAAAAATAAGTCCTCGGTAGCTTCTGGACACGTGTCTTGCTGTTGTAACTGTACTTTGTACAAATATCAAATCAGCTCCAGCTTCGACCGCAATGGGTGCCATGGTTTTTGTATTTTGTGGAGTGAATGAGATTCCACAAGTTGAACCTTTGGATTTAATCTTCTCCACACATTCAGCTACGAGCCTTTCTTGTAATGGTGCGGTATATACTTCTTGTAAATATGAAGTAACTTTTTCCTGAGGCATATTAATGATTTCACTCAAAACAGTTTCAGGGTCTTCGTATCGTCCATAAATCCCTTCACCATTAAGCACGCCAAGCCCTCCATGAGAATCCATTAACGTAGCAAAATCGGGCGATACTGCACCATCCATTGCAGACGCCATTATCGGGATATCGAAGGTTAAAGAACCTATATTTAAAGCCGTCGAGGTCATATCCGGATTAATCGTCACGTCACCAGGAACAATCGCTACCTCATCAAATCCATAAACTCTCTCAAGTTCTTTAAAAGTTTTTCTTGCCATTACCATTACCTCTTCCATCTTTCTTGGGAGATCTTAATGATATTACAAGTATAAGATCTCCACCACACTTAACGTTCAATGTTTTATTGATTTACGTAATTTATATTAAGATATTTGATAGTACTTCATTGATATCTTCAGCGAATATGATTTCCATACCATAGCTTGCATCAACACGGTTTTGCTCAGCTTTAGGAATTATGCTTTTCGTAAAGCCTAACCTACGCGCCTCTTCTAATCTTTTAGAAAAATTTGACACTGGTCGTAACTCACCCGTGAGCCCAATTTCTCCGAAAACCACTAACCCAGGGTCTAACGGCATGTCTTTGTAACTAGACGCCAATGCGCATAATATCGCACAATCAACAGCAGGTTCATTGATTTTGAATCCTCCAACAACATTTACAATAACGTCTTGACTTGTCATAGAAATATTAGTCTTTTTTGATAAGACTGTAGTTAGCATCAAAAGCCTATTAAAATCTATTCCACTTACAATGCGCCTAGGTGCCACCTGGCTAAACGAAGGGGAAGTCAACCCTTGAACCTCCATCATCAATGCCCTGTTACCTTCTATAACAGGAGTTATACACGATCCAGAAGTATTATCTAATCGATTTGAAATCAAATTTTTCGATGGATCGTCAACAGGGGTCAGTCCTTCGGCACTCATATTCAAAACGCCTATCTCACTCGTAGATCCAAATCGGTTCTTAGTGCTTCTTAACAATCTATAATCATTGAGATTTTCTCCTTCCAAATATAGGACAACATCAACCATATGCTCTAATACTCTTGGACCGGCAACGTTTCCATCCTTTGTTATATGACCCGCTATTATAACTGGAACATTTTTTGCCTTCGCCCAATTCATTAAAATCAATCCACAATCTCGGATCTGAGAAACACTGCCTGCAGGAGAGTTATTGGATGCTGTCTCCAAAGTCTGGATAGAATCGATCACTAATAAAACAGGAGAATAAGCGTCTATATCTTCTATAAATCTCTCGATGTAAGTATTTGCAGAGAGGATTAAGCTGTCACCCAATATATTCAATCTATTAGCTCTAGATTTAATCTGCCTTTCTGACTCTTCTCCACTAAGATATATCACTGGGCCATGCTGCGCACATTCATCCGCTATCTGAAGTAGCATGGTTGATTTACCAATACCTGGTTCTCCGGTAATCAAAATTACTGCATCAGAAGTGATTCCTCCGCCTAGAACTCGGTTAATTTCTTCGTTTTCTAGAACTGTACGACTATCCTCTGATTCTTCAAGCATCGAAAGATCTATTAAGTCAGATCTCTTGTTATCTGGTGAGTATGCTCGATTCGCTGGCACAGAAACCTTAGTCTCTTTCATGGTATTTTGAGATCTACACCATGGAGAAGGGCAATATTCCTGCCATTGACCAGCTTCATTACCACAATCAGTACAAATCCACACAATGTGAGCTGATGACGTCATTCACATTCCTCTTCTAGACTAAATCTAATAAGTGGTTAAACTTAAACTGTAGGTACTACCTCAGATTGAGATCCTTCGCAAGTTATCTTTAGCTTATCTTTCTTGAGATCTATTTTAGCTGTATATCCTTCTTTCAGGTTTCCTGAAAGAAGTTCTTCAGACAGAGCATCTTCAATCTCATCTTGAATCAAACGTCTGAGAGGCCTTGCACCCAATACAGGATCAAAACCTTTTTCACCTAAATATTTTTTCGCCTTTGCACTAATTTTCAAGCTGATGTTTTTCTCTTTCAATTCAGACCTGACCATATCCATCATGAGGTCAACTATCTGAATAATCTCGGATTCAGTAAGCTGATGGAACACAACAGTTGAGTCTATCCTATTCAGGAATTCAGGACGGAAAAACCTTTTTACTTCTTCCATCACTTTATCCTTCATTCTTGCGTGACGGTTTTCATCTTCTTGAGATTCGTCAGTCTTTAGAGCAAATCCTAAAGCCGAGTCTCTCTTGATAAGATCGGATCCAAGGTTGCTTGTCATAACTATAATGGCATTCCTAAAATCAACCTTTCGTCCTCTGGCATCTGTCAGTTGACCTGCGTCAAATATCTGAAGCAGAATATTGAACACTTCTGGATGAGCTTTTTCTATCTCGTCAAGCAGAATACAACAGTAACTTTTCTTTCTAACCGCCTCTGTTAACTGGCCTCCTTCATCGTAACCTACATATCCAGGAGGGGCTCCAGTTAGTCTTGCTACAGTATGACGTTCTTGGAATTCAGACATATCCAACCGAATCATCGAGTCTTCATTACCAAACATAAATTCTGACAGAGCTCTAACCAATTCAGTTTTACCTACTCCAGTAGGTCCTAAGAACATAAAGGCTCCAATAGGATGCCTAGGATCTTTTAATCCTGCCCTAGCTCGCCTGACTGCTTTAGAAATACTTACGATTGCTTCATCTTGCCCGATTATTCGGTTATGAAGCTCGTCTTCCATTTGCATCAGCCTAGCAGTCTCTTCTTCAGCAAGTCTAGTTACAGGTATGCCTGTCCACATACTTACTACTTCGGCTATATCTTCTTCTAAAACCGAAGCTCGGTTCTTAGATTTGTCTTCATCCCATTGCAGCTTGATTGTTTCAAGTTCAGCGTTTAATTGCACTTCTTGGTCTCTCAGTTCTGCGGCATGCTCGTACTGTTGTGATGCTATAGCTTCATCTTTTTGTCCTCGGATATCGTCAAGTTTGTCCAAAACTTCTTTCATTCCTACAGGAGTCACATTTCCTCTCAGACGAACCCTAGATGCAGCCTCGTCTATAACGTCTATCGCTTTATCAGGCATGTATCGATCTGCTATATATCTTGTAGAAAGTGAGCATGCAGCTTTGATGGCTTCATCTGTTATGTTAACCTGATGATGTTCTTCATACTCTTCTCGTATACCCATCAGAATCTGTACAGAGCTTTCTTCTTCAGGTTCCTCTACTCTAACTGGCTGTAACCTTCGTTCAAGTGCTGGATCTCGTTCCACGTACTTTCTATAATCATCAAGAGTAGTTGCTCCGATACACTGGATCTCACCTCTAGCCAAAGAAGGTTTCAATATATTAGATGCGTCTACAGCACCTTCTGCAGCACCGGCACCCACTATCGTGTGAATCTCATCAATGAATAAAACACAGTTTCCTGCAGATTTTATCTCTTCTATCACTTTTTTGAGCCGTTCTTCGAATTCACCCCTATATTTGGTACCGGCTATTAATGATCCCATATCAAGTGTCACCAATCGCTTACCAGTAAGTGTTTCAGGAATATCACCGCTACCTATTCTTTGTGCCAGAGCTTCAACTATAGCGGTTTTACCTACTCCTGGTTCTCCCACTAAAACAGGATTGTTTTTCCGTCTACGACTTAATATCTGAACTACTCTCTCTATTTCAGAATCTCTCCCAACAACTGGATCTAATTTCCCAGAACGTGCAGCTACTGTTAAATCGATGCCTAGTTGATCTAACGTCGGAGTCTTAGTACCTGTTCTCTGCCCTTGGTTGCCTGAAGGTTTAGTATTGCTCAATATCTGCTGAGTTTGAGCTCTTACTTTGTCCAAAGTAACGTTGAGACTCTCAAGTACTCCAGCAGCTACCCCTTCTCCTTCTCTCAATAATCCTATCAGGAGGTGTTCAGTACCAATGTATGTATGGTTCATTCTCCTAGCTTCATCTACCGCTAGCTCCACAACTTTTTTTGCTCTCGGAGTCAGACCGATTTCAGCTTCAACAGGGCTTTCTCCTTCTCCAATAATAAATTCGACTGCGGATCGAACTTTCGCCAACTCTAGTTCTAGGCCAGACAATACTCTTGCAGCAACGCCTTCAGTCTCTCTGACTAGTCCCAACAGCACGTGTTCAGTTCCTATATAATTATGATTGAAACGTTGAGCTTCTTCTTGTGCCAAAGAGAGAACTCTTCTTGCTCGTTCAGAAAATTTTTCAAATCTACTACCCATTACTGGCTCCTTAGTGGATTTATTTCTTAATCACTCGAAATACGATCGATATACCCGATCGTACTATGTGAATTATATGTTAGACAATATAAAGTGTAAAGGTAAGAAAAGCATCAGGATATCTCATAAAAACAAAAAGGTAAGAAGCTAAGCTTCTTACCTTTTTATAGTGGGCGATGACCTATTTTCCCACCTAGTTGCCCAAGCAGTATCGTCGGCGCTGAAGCGTTTCACTACCGTGTTCGGGATGGGAACGGGTGGGTCCACTTCGCTAGAATCACCTGAAGGTATTATCCGATAAATCTTTCAAGAACGCAATAACAATTTTTAACCCAAACAGCGTGGTATGTGCTAAAATACCTTCCCGATGCTTTCTGACATCACTAGGGCCGTTAGCTCAGTTGGTAGAGCACCTGACTTTTAATCAGGGTGTCGTGGGTTCGAGCCCCGCACGGCCCACCAGTTAAAAATCGATGCCGTATACTGAACACGCCGTATCTTTAAACATCAGCGCTCGTTCTTTAGAATCATATTTTCTAGACAAAATCTTGAATGCGTTATACAGCACGTTATATGAGAAAGACACTTTATCTACAGGGAAATTACTTTCAAACATTGACCTAGACGGGCCAAATTTATCTATGCAGTAATCCAAAAACGGTTCCATGTCCTGAGCCAATTCAACAGATCCTATAGGTATATCTCGAGATTCCCATCCGAATCCTGTTTGGGGCATTCCCAATCCTCCTAGCTTTATAAACACATTAGGACACTGGGAAACTGCTGCTATTCCAGATCTCCATTCTTCAATCACTTCACTGTCACGACCAGCATATGGACCTATTCTTAATAATCCACCCACATGATTAAGAATAATCTTTAAGTCTGGCAATGATTTTGCGAAATCAGCTAATTCAGGCAATTGAGGGAAAAACAGCCAAGCTTCCAGTGAAAGCCCCATGTCGCTAAGGATTTTGGCCCCTTTTCTAAACTCTGGGTCGCTCAGCTGATTCTGTTTAGCTCTCCCTCTAGCAGCTTTATTTTCAATTTCTGGATGAGGATCCCAAGTAACTGAATGTCTTATTCCTTTGAATCTACTGGGACTAGCCGTAGAAAGTGCCTCCAGGACAGGTTTTACTTTGTCTCCCAACAACAAATTTGCATGTCCAATAATCGACGCCGCTGCTCTGGATTCTCCATACAATCCACTAGCACTCGCAGCAGACAAGCCTTGCACAAATTCTACTTCACCAACTGGCTTCATTTCATCTGGACCGTCAGCTCTATACATAGCTCCAGCCTCAATAAACACAGTGGATGTAACGTTATGGCCACTATCAATATCAGACACAAGTTCATGCAGTAAATAACGCTGATAGGGCATTCGTACCGTTCGATAATCCCAGAAGTGATGATGTGGGTCGCAAATTGGCAATTTAGGTTCTAGGGTCGGTTCATCTGTTAAAGCTAGCCAATCATTATTTCCGTACGGCATAATAAATCTCCAAAATCTATCTATTTAATCCCAAACATAAATCGACCTATTCGTTCTCTGATCATATCGGGGTTCGAAGGCGAGGGTAGTGTCCCAATTCTGACATCTCGATAGTAACGCTCGAAAGATTTAGTTTCATATAAACCGTTAGCACCTCTGATTTTAAACAATCTTTCAACCGCGGACTGAGCATTTTCCCTTGCCAAATTACCAGCCATTTGTAATTTTATTAATCGATCTTCTGCAAGAGGTAATCCGTTATAAGTCTCAAAAGTGTAATTATATAGCTCTTGATTTAAGAAAGCTTTTGCTGACTCCAGTTCTATAATTGAATCAGCCATCGCAAATTGATTCCCTATTTTTTCCGACCTTTTAATAGGATCCGCAGTTACTGTATTCGATAGTCCTCCAGTAGATACATTTGTCGAGTTGGCAACTTGAATCGTTTCTTCAATAGCAGCCTCAGCCACACCCAAGACTGTAGCCGCAGGCCCTAAGCTGAATCCAGCTGGATTCCGTAATGCAAACGGAACATCATCCCCTTTAACTACAGGTTTGTTTTCCATAATCCAATTTTCATCGATAGGCACGTCTTGTACTAGCAAATCATTACTCATACTAGCCTTCAATGACATTGTATGCCATGTATCTTGGAGTTCTAGTCCTGGTAAGTCCGCAGGGACTATCACATATCCTATTTTGGGAGTGTCCGATTCTGTAGGTAATTTAGTACAAAGCAACATCCACTTCGCATATAAAGAAAAGCTTAGAAATTGCCAATGACCAGACAATGTGTACCCTGACGAAGATTTAGATACTTGCCCTGACGGCACCACTCCTTGAGATATTACTGATCCATTATCACTGACATCTGTCAGATAGTAAGAAGCTTTTTCACCCATAAGAGAATAAAGCCTAGCACAAGCCATATTGTGGTTACCAATGCACCAGGAAGTAGCAGCGCAAGCAGATCCCAAATGCTTGAATACTTCATACCGTGTCAGTAAATTCGCTTCAGAACCACCGAATGTTTTTGGGATAGACATAGCCAACATTCCTGTTTTAATAACATCATCAACTGTTTGTTGGGACAATTTTTTAACTTGATCAGCCTCATATGCACGGTCTGCCAGACCCGGGGAAATTGATCTCGCCTGATCTAACACATTATTATCTAAAAAATCTGTTTGCACTTTTACCTCAATATACAAGAATAAGTTTATCTGCCAATAGCATAGCTTTCACGTCTCAGATCAGAGGAACCATTTAGCGTGTTTCGAGATCTATCTATCTCAATCGCAGACAATGACCCTAACCTCGGCACCCAGTCATTCAAAATCTGGATCTCATGGCCTAGGCCTTCTAGATTCTCAGCACACTTATCTTCTATTCTTCCTTCTAATGTTACAACATTCTTCTCGTATGGGTGGGGAACATGAGAAGCAGGAAAGCTCCAAGTTGCAAATCTAGGAGCCTCCACTGCCTCCTGGACATCCATATCGAACTCAATAACGTTCATTAGCAGCTGCAACATAGATTGACATTGAACATCCGCGCCTGGAGTGCCAAAGGTCATCCAAAGTTTATCGTTTCTGAATGCCATCCCTGGCGTTGGCGTTAACCTAGGACGCTTGCCCGGCATTATAGCTGCAGGATGCTCAGGGTCTAACCAAGCCTGAGAACCTCTAGCTGACATCGAAAAACCTAGTCCTTCAACCATTGGAGCGCCTTCAATTCCATCACTCGGAGTGGCCGAAAACCCATTACCCCATTTATCAATCACACATATATAACTTGTATCAGTTTCCGCTATGCCAGAGACCGGTTCTGGATGCAAATATGGTTTTGGGATGGTATTTGAATTCATAAAGTCATAAGGATTCCCAGGATCCGGCATTCGTTGTATCGCTCGGTCAAAATCTATTAATGAACGCCTTAAATCGGCATAGCTAGAATCCAGCAACCCTTTGATAGGAACATCGACAAAATCAGGATCTCCATAATATTGATGTCGATCAGCAAAACATAACTTTAATGACTCCACTACTGAATGAATGTATGCAGCCGTGTTGTGTCCCATTTTTTTTAAATCCAACCCGGATACTATATTTAATGCTTGTAGCAATACAGGGCCTTGGGTCCAAGTATCTGAAGAAAGCACTTTTGTCCCTTTATAATCTACACTTAACGGATCTTTTACTTGAACACTAAAAGATTTCAAATCTTCGAATGTTAATAATCCTCCGTTGTCGGAGGAAAATCGTGCCATTTCCTTAGCTATGTCACCTTTGTATACAAGATCTCGTGCAGCTAAAATCTTCTCCTCTCGAGTACCTTGACAAGATTGTTCAGCTACCACAAGTCTTTCGAATGTCCTAGCTAAATCTGGTTGAATTAAAATATCACCAGCTTCCAAGGTCTTACCATCTTTATAAAATATTTTCTCTGTACTCGCCCATTGTCGTATAGAAAATTCCGAAGAGTTCTTATCTTCATATTTGACAAATAAATTATGCAAAGAATGATGTATCGGAAATCCCGATTTAGCTACTCTGATAGCAGATGCAGATACTTCTTCAAAACTTTTCGTGCCATAAATTCTTAAGGCCGTTAACCACGCGTCTGCAGCTGAGGGCATCACTGTTCGTAAGATCCCTTTAGGCAGAGTTCCTTTATGATGAGTATTGAAATATTCAATGGAAGCTGCTTGAGGCCAACTCCCTAATCCTGTAATACTCTTAGCTTCATTCTTTTTATTATCATAGACTAATATCGGAGCCACTCCCCCAAAATTAGTAAACTGGGGCAATACAACATTAAGAACTAATCCAGCAGCAACACCTGCATCAGTCGCATTGCCTCCAGATTCCAATATGTCGTAACCCGCCATTGCTGCCAAATTATGTCCAGCAGATATTAAGTGGCTCGATGCCTGAATCAGCGGTCTATGAGTTCGTAATCCTAATGCCATAACAACTCCTTAGTCTTCTTCGGCTACATTTGAAACCATTATAAGCAATTACCTAGAAAATTACATTCTCAAGTTAATCTAAATTGGCTTTCTGGCAATCACTAAAAGTCCTAAACCTATGGTGCATATAAGTAAGAAAGTGATAAAAGCAAACTCATACGCTCCGGTAAGGTCGTACACCAAGGCTGAAAACTGAGTTCCTATTGCGAAACCAAGCACTTGTGCAGTCCTACTCAAACCATATATTGAAGCCAATATGTTACGACCATAATAATCCGCCAATAAAATAGCGCTCAAGGTATTGATTCCTACTCCTGCTAACCCAAACGTCAAGCCCATTCCATACACAATCCAATTATTAAAAGGGAATATTACAAATAATATCGCCACAATTAAGCTCAAATAAGTCATGACAGTAATTAATTTAGTGTTATATTTGTCTCCGAGTCTACCCCAAACAATCGAACCCACTGCACTCGAAAAAGCTACCAAACTCATTGCAGTCACCGAAACGTTATTTGAAAACCCTTTGTCCCCTAAGTATGAGACCACATGCAATATTGTCCCTGCCGTAGCTATACCGGTTAAGAAAAGCGATCCGAATACCAATACGAAAGACAACGATTTACGCGCTTTTTTCAGATCATCACGGTCAAATTTCAAGCCATTTTTTTGCCCAGTATCAATAGAATCCTGTTGATTTCTAAAGGGCACACAAACAAACGTAACCAGCGTCCCACCACAAAACATTAATACCCCAAGACCCAACCAAGCCTGCCTCCATCCAAACTCATTAATCACGTATGAAATCACTGGGACCAGTAGCATACATCCGATAGAACCCGCGAAGAACACAATTGACACAGCCATTCCTTTATTAGCAACAAAGGTCTTAGTAACAGTTGCAGCTGTGAACACTTTAGTTCCACCTTGGTCTACCATCCGCATAACAGTTAAAGCGACAGCGATCATAATGCCAATTTGCACAAATGACATCACAACACAGCACAAAGCTACGATTGCGGTTGTTATCATAATCAAATATTTAGATCCTATACGATCATTTATCTGACCAGAAACAGGGGCTAATAACGCTCCCAATATTGCACCAATCGTGGGAGGCAGAGAGATTGCAGTTCTCGACCAGTTGAGATCATGAGTCATCGCATCTATAAAAACAGCCAATGTAATCATGGCAGTAGCCACATTAGCAAATTCGGTGGCCGAGCACGAGACCAAAATTCTAAACTTGTAAGGTATATTCAAATGCATCATCCATGGTTACAATACGTTCCACTGTAACAACTTACCCACAATAACATAATGAGGTACGATTTGGACACAATTCCTGAAGTGAGGATTCAATATTATGGCCATAGTTGTTTCCTTTTGTCGTTCAATAATGGATTCCGTATCCTCATTGATCCATACCGGAACCGATACGACCGTATCTGGTTTGCAAAGCTTTTACCTCAGATAAACTGTGATTTATGCCTGATTACCCATGCACATTTTGATCACGATGAGGTTAATATTCTTGAAGAAACATCGTCGATTTTGAGAGTTCCAGGAATTCTCAAAACGAATTCATTAACAGT
Source organism: uncultured Dehalococcoidia bacterium (assembly GCA_964343075.1). GTDB lineage: Bacteria > Chloroflexota > Dehalococcoidia > Lucifugimonadales > UBA3495 > UBA2588. Next base: position 13,997 of record CAYFGT010000010.1, read on the forward strand.
CCATGGATTTCAAGATATTCATGCTGGACGTTCAGGAAAATTGAATTTTCCCAACATCATATATAAAATCGAAACATCAGATATGTCTTTCGTTCACTGGGGGGATAATAGGCCAAATATTCCAAGAAATATCCATGATTCAATAAGTAACCCTGATGTTCTATTCCTTCCTTCAGATGACACACGGCATTTGCTATCATTTGAAGAAATAGAGGAGCTGATAATAACAATCAAACCTAAGATCGTGATCCCAATGCACTATTTTATTGAGGGAATATCACACAACCAAAATTCATTATTGAACATAACTGAGTGGTTGGAATCACGCAATGAGCCCAAGATGAATGTACCCGGAAGGATTAATATCAATAAAACCGCAATCCCAGACAATACCGAAATCTGGATTATGAATTGTTAGTAGGAGAATATAATGTTTGAGAATTTTACAACACATACGATTAGCACCTCTGGAGCCAAAATCAATGCCGTTGTAGGAGGTGAAGGTCCTCCTTTACTAATGCTACATGGATTCCCAGAAACTCATACGATGTGGCACAAAGTTGCGCCCGAATTGGCGAAAGACTTTACTTTGGTAATCCCGGACCTTCGAGGATACGGAGACAGTGAGAAAATCGGCAGTGACCCCTTGCATTATAACTATTCAAAACGAGCGATGGCACAGGATCAAGTAGAAGTAATGGAATATTTGGGCCATTCCAAGTTTTTCCTTGCTGGACATGATAGAGGAGCAAGAGTCTCTCATAGGCTAGCCAAAGACAATCAAGAAAAAGTAGAAAAAATAATATTGTTAGACATCATACCCACAAGAGAGATGTTCAAACAGGTCAATCAGTCAATGGCAACTAGTAGTTACCATTGGTTTTTTCTTATTCAAGAGGAACCATTCCCCGAAACCTTGATAGGAGGGTCGGGGGAATATTATGTCAAATCTAGATTGAAATATATCAATGAGGGCTGCTTTACTGCTGAATCGATATCAGAATACGTGAGGTGCGGCACCGATCCAGGTACGATCCACGGATGGTGTGAAGACTACAGAGCCGGAGCATCGATCGATTTAGAGCACGATGAGGAAGATTTCGCCAATAAATTAAGAATGCCGTTAAGAGTACTTTGGAGTAGTGTCGGACACATGGGGAGAAATAACGATGTCATCACTGTATGGAAGGATTATGCTGATAATGTATCTGGGCATTCATTGGATTGTGGCCATTTCATTCCTGAAGAGCTTCCGAATGAAACATGTGCTGAATTTCGAGAATTTTTTAAGTCCTGAGCGTTAAATCCCCAACAATGCCCTTGGATTTGCATTGACAACTTTTGATATGTCGTCTTCTGTCATACCGCTTTCTTTTAGAAGCCCCATACCCATTCTAAATCCTTCTGCCGGCATCGGATGATAATTCTGCCCGAAATCAGTGCTAATAATCGAACGTTCAATTCCTATATGATACATAGCAGAAATTAATTCTTTTGGATCCAACCTATAAGTTGTTGGCATCATCACATGAATACAATGTTCAACGAACACACCTTTATCTGCAATTTCTTTCATTTGATCCACTGTTATACCTGTCCAATGGGCCGAGGTTGTTCCATGAGTTAGTACCATCCTTTCTATTCCAGCATCAATCCCTGCTTCAACTAAAGAGAAACACTCCATCGTCGAGATATGACCAGTAGCCAATACCATGTCATATTCCTTAACAATATCTAAGATGTCATACACTTCTGACACTAGCTTCCCATCATCATCAATTATGCTTATTCCTCCATCTAATCCTCTGTACTGTCGGTCGGATTTCGCAGAATAAGTGGGCATCCAAACAATTTTTGATCCCATTTTCGCAGAAGCATCTACAGCAGATGGATTGAGGCCTCCGATCTCATAATCAGCACATATACCGCCTAACACATGAAAATCAGGGTATAACTGCCCAACTGTATATGCTAATGGCTGAGTAGGATATTCATGTGATTTCAAAATCAACCCTCCCATTCCCATAAAAGCAGCCTGTTCGACAATTTCAATGGCACTACTGCGCCTTTCTACTCTTGGGTCTGGGCTGAAATGGACGTGGATATCTACTGAACCTTTAACTATTTCATCGATAGCATTCATACTCCATCCTCATATTTCAAGTGCTATTCATTATATAGCTACTAGTTTGCAAGTAAACCACGAAAACATTATCTTAAATTCATTCTGTTCATATTTACGAATTCAAGTTACAATTATTACGAATCACATCAACGAGGACTCATGAGAGTAGTAATAATACACGCATTACCAGAATCGATAGACCCTACCAAACTAGCATTTAACGAAATCTATCCTGAAGCTGAACTAATAACATTATTCGATGAAGCTTTATTTAAAGACTTCTCTGGGGAGTTAACCCCCGCACTCAACGCACGAATGGTCGAGCTCATAAGATACGCAGAAAATTCTGGTGCAGATGCAATAGGTTTAGCCTGTTCAGTATTTGCACCAGTGGTAGATTATGCGAAAAAAATTGTAGGTGTGCCTCTCACATCATCTTATGAACCTGTACTCAATGCAATTCTAGAAAACAGTAACAACATCGGGGTGATATCAGGGGTTGAAAAAACCTTGCTAGATACCCAATTCTATCTGAATAAACAGGCCCAGATTGAAGGTAAAGACATCACCTCTCACCCTATATTGGCCACTACATTAATGGAAGCCATGAAAAATCCTGACAGAACTAAGTATAACGAAATCTTGGATGTAGCTCTAAGGGAATTACCCGAAAATGTTAATGACGTATTACTCAGCCAATTTTCAATGGCATCGTCCCTACACCACCTCAAAAACACAACTAACAGAAATTATTACTCTCCTCCACATTGCACAGCCAATTGGTTCAAACAAACTCTTACTTAAGCACTGCATCCAGTTGAAGTATCCTTAATAAACATGATATTATGAGTCAAATTTAATAAGTCTTATCTTCTGGGAAGGTGGTTAAAATCCGCCACGGTTGCGCCACTGTAATCAATGAAAATTGTGAGTCAGGAACCAGGGTTAAGAAGGAAGTCTAGTCTGCGCAATACAGAATAATGACAACATCTGAAACTTGCCGACGGGCAAGTTTTTTTTTTGATATTGAACCAGCACCAGGCAAAGGAATAAAAATGTCCCACATCTACAAACTCGCACTATTTGTTGCTCTATTAACAGTGATAGGGTGTAGCGGTAATAGCACTGCAAATAGCGACTTGGTTGCAGTGACAAGCATCTCACCCATTACAAGCATCGCAGAATCTATCGCAGGAAACAAAATTGAAGTAATCGGATTAGTGCCTGAAGGAGAAAATTCTCACGAATTTGATCCGCCACCATCTGTAGTAACAATCCTAGAAAAAGCGAATATTATCATTGTAAATGGATTCAATTTAGAAACCAATGTTATTGAACTATCCCAAAATAGCAAGAAAGATGATACTGACATCGTATTACTAGCCGATCTACATATTCCTGAAAGCAATTACAAATATGATTTTTCGTTTCCTAAAGAAAATGGTCATCCAAACCCTCACACATGGACAGATCCTATATTAGGACTTACATTCGCTGAAGAGATAAAGAATCGATTTTCTGAATTGGATCCGGATAATCGCGATTACTATCAAAGGAATTTTGATAGTTTCAAGGTGCGTATTATGGACTTAGATCACTTGATCAGAAAATCTGTAGGTACCATCCCCTCTCAAAATCGCAAGTTACTTACATATCATGACTCGTTCCCGTATTTTGCCGAAAGATATGGACTGGAAATTATCGGCGCCATACAACCTTCAGACTTCTCCGAACCCACTCCTAGAGAAGTCATAGAGCTTATAAAGCAAATCAACAAATATAATGTACCAGCCATTTTCGGTTCTGAAGTTTTCCCCAGTCCTATCTTGACTCAGCTGGCTAAAGAATCAAACGCCACCTACATAGATGAATTGAGGGACGATGACCTCCCTGGAGAACCCGGAGATTCGGGGCATTCCTATTTTGGATTGCTTATTTATGATTTAGAAGTTATAGTACGAGGCCTTGGAGGAGATACCACAGGAATCCAAGATTTCGACGTTTCTCCCACTTTCGAAGGTCACAGCAAAACTACCTACCCTCAATAGATATGCTTTACCATAATTCAACCAAAATATCGGATGATTTAATCAAATTTGATCACGTTAGTGGTGGATATAACGGTGAATTAACCTTAAATAATATCGACTTAATAATTCACAGAGGAGAATTCGTAGGTATGCTAGGCCCAAGCGGTTCTGGCAAAACCACGTTATTGAAATCTGTTCTTGGGGATATCCGTATATACAATGGAACAATCATTATTAACGGTACGAATAACAATAACCATGGACTAAATATTGGATATGTTCCTCAATTGGAAACCATAGATTGGAATTTCCCGATTACTGTACGGCAACTAATTGGAATGGGAGTAATACGTACCAGCAAGTATTTCCCGTGGATTAACAAAGAACAAAAACTAGCCGTCGATGCGGTTAGTAATAGACTAGGGCTAGAAGATCTCATGAACAGACAAATCAGAGAATTGTCAGGTGGTCAACAGCAACGAACTTTCTTAGGAAGGGCACTTGTGTCAAACCCTGATATTCTAATACTTGATGAACCTACAAGCGGAGTGGATATTCGCACCAAAGAAGAGATCATGGGTATTCTGAATTCACTGAATCACCAGGGTGTCACAATATTAATGACCACTCATGAAATAAATTCGGTGGCATCTCAATTACCCAGAGTCATCTGTTTAAAAAATTCAATCATCGCCGATGGTCCTCCCAAAGAAATATTCACTGAAGACAATTTTTATGCTACCTACGGTGCCGCTGTGAAAACAATAGACCATGAAGGAAACAAATTTGTAATTGAGATGTTGTGAGTTAATCACCATGCATATACAGGAGGAATTATTTTCACGTTATTAGAGCCCCTACAGTATGAGTTCTTTGTTAAAGCCATGATTTGTGCCCTGCTAGTAGGAATGTTATGCGGGGTCATCGGTGTATATATAGTGTTACGAGGAATGTCTTATATTGGGCATGGGTTATCACATGCAATTTTCGGCGGAGCAGTCGTATCGTCCCTAATGTCTATCAATTTTTTTATAGGTGCAAGTGTTTGGGGATTCATTTCAGCTCTCCTGATCAATTTAGCAACTAAGAAGCAAACCATCGGAGCAGACGCTGCTATAGGTATAATCACAACTGCGAGCTTTGCACTTGGAATAGCTATCATCAGTAGGTTCAAGACGTTCACACGGGGATTTGATGCAGCTTTATTTGGTAATGTACTGGGGATAACTAATGCTGATCTCATAGCAGTTATATTCGTTACCTTATCTGCGTTAACAATTGTTTTAGTATTTTACAAGCAACTATTATTTGCAACCTTCGATTATGAGGTAGCCAAATATTACGGTGTTCCTGTCCTATGGATAGACGTAATGTTCTCAATGACTCTTGCCGCTACTATAGTCGTATCAATGCAAGTTTTAGGGGTGACCCTTATCGCCGCTGCGGTTGTTATACCAGCTGTGGTCTCTAGATTACTCACAAATAATTTTCTATACATGTTGATATATTCCACAATTATCGGGGGGTTATGCGGGTTGTTTGGAATCTATCTAAGTTATTATTTAGATATCGCTTCCGGCGCATCCGTTGTCTTGTTGTCGTCTTTGCTATTTTTGGTTGCACTGCTATATTCCACCTATAGAGATAAGATCTCACGAACGATAACTATCAAAAAAACCAAATAATATGAATATTTGGAAATATAAACTATAATGCCTGAATAATTTAATAACAGATCATTTAAATGACAGAACTTATTATTCAAAAACAAAGACGAATCCTACTGATTTTCTTATTTATAGGACACACTGGAATCCATTGGTTTAAACAAATGATGCCAGTCATTCTCCCCTTTATAAAGCAGGATCTTGAGTTATCAAACGTGGAATACGGGACTATTTTCACTGCGAATGAGGTAGCAAGCGGCGGCCTAACAGTACCTTCAGGAATAGTTGCGGACAAATATTACAAACACCGAGCGATAATTTTAGGTGGTGCCGTAGGGCTATGCGGTTTAGCATACTTCTTCGTGGGCTTTTTCGCCAATTATCTATTTGTCATTCTAGGATTTATGGTTTTAGGGCTGGCATCAGCCTTATGGCACCCCCCTGCACAATCTTCTTTGTCCACATTCTTTCCAGATAAACGCGGGTTTGCCCTAGCTGTGCATGGAGTAGGAGCTAGCATAGGAGACTCAATAGGGCCAGTATTGATAGGAGTCATATTGGTTTCTGTTGGCTGGGTATACTTATCAACTATTCAATTCGCACTAGCCATACCATTAGGAATCATAGTTTTCATTGCCACAAAGAATCATTTTAATACATATAGGGAATCCCCTAAATTATCATCCTATATATCAGGAATAGGCACTCTAGTGAAAAATCCATACATACTCACCATAATGCTTGGAAGTAGCTTCGCAGGGATGGCCAGATTTGCAATATTCACATTCCTAGGTATCTATCTTATAGAATATCTAGGATATTCTTCTGTGTGGTACGGCATAAACTGGGCATTGTTGTACGTTATGGGAATAGTCTCTCAGCCAATAATGGGATACGTATCAGATAAATTCAGCAGAAAAACTGTTGTGCTCCCAGCGTTCTTAGTACTAGCTATTTGCTACTTTTTACTCCCTCTCGCCCCAAACCCAATAATATTAGGAATTATCATTGCAATAATGGGAATGTTCTTCTACGGAACGAGTAACATTAGCACCGCCGCAATATTAGATGTCGCATCTTCTCAACTTCAAGGCACAAGCACAAGTGTGGAAAGCTTATTTAGACAAGCATTTACTCTGCCTTCACCAATAATTGCGGCAATAATACTCGACTCATTCGGAATTACATATGTCTTCTATTACGCAGCTGCAATGGTATTTATAGCATCAGTTTTTTGGATGTTTATTAAAATTCCAAAATCTTAATCCAAACACATCCACCAATGATGCCCCTGTCACAAATAAGGCTCCGACCATTTGGCGTGAAGTAATCTGCTCGTTACTCAAAAGAAACGCAGAGACTAAGCTCACCACTATCTCAAACATCATTCCAAGTCCCATTTTAACAGCGTCAAGTGCATGTACTGCATAGATTATAAGCCACAATGGTAAGGTAACCCATATTGTTGCAAACATGACCAACCATAATATGCTATCCAAATCTAGGCTATTTATTGTTAAACCTACTGCTTCACCTGATATTAGACCAGACAGGATAATAAACATTCCACAAAGCGGAGCAATTGTCACCAATTTTATCCAGGTATTAACCCGGGACGCGGCATTGAAAAATGTCACGGCAATAGAGAACAAAAACCCACTAGATATACACATGATATTACCAGTCATCCCTTGGAATCCTAAATCTCCCAAACCGAGTATAAGCATCAATCCAAGTAATCCTAATCCCACAGCAGCTATCCTGTCTGCCGTTATTCTGATCTGAGCACATATCCTTCCAATAAATATTCCCCAAACTGGCGATAAATAAAATAACAACACAGCATTAGCTATAGAAGTATGAAGAATTCCTTGAGTGTATAAAGATATAGCTGCGGATACACATATACAACCGAACACATTGTTTCTATCTAGAGATTTAAATAATGTGGGCGTCTTAAGTACAAATAAAACACTCACAAAGGCTGCAATAAAAAACCCTACAGATGATATGTAGGGAGAACCTGTTAATGATTCAATCTGTCTTACTGGAATCCAGTAAGTTCCCCAAAATAGAGTTGACAGAAACACTGCTAACTTGGGATTAACGCCGTTACTCATGTAACAATTATGTACCGAATTATATTAAAATAAAAGTATATCGAAAATTGGAGAATCACTTGCATTTAGGCTGCTTTATATTTGGAATTATTTTTGCGGTGTTCCTTATTGTGTTTCTATTCGCGTTTCGTATATTCGTATGATCCCAATTTAATTAAACAAAAGGATCTACTTCAATCATTCTACGAATCTCTTCCGCCACTTCAAGTTCCGTCTTCGGAGTACCATCAGACCGCACCCAAGTTCCTCCGCGATCTTTCCATCTTTGAACATTAGCAGGGTTTTTTAGCCAATATGATTCCTCTGATACAATTTTATCGTCCATTAGTCAGAATCCGTTATGACTCACAAAATCACCAGAGCATCTGCTGCTTTAACACCTTTATTCAATACCATAATTGGATTCAGATCTAATTCTTTGATCTTATCACTTAATGATGCACCAATCTGGGATAAGTTAACTAATAGATTTGCCAAAGATTCTATATCTTTAATGGCATCCCCCCTAAACCCTTTCAACAATACAGAGGCGTTAACCTCATCAATCATTTCTAAAGCATCCTGCTTGGATATAGGACAAATACGTCTTGTAACATCTTTATAAACTTCTACGCTAGTCCCACCTGAACCAAATAGGATTACCGGACCCAATTGCTCGTCAACAGTCAATCCTGCCATGACCTCAACTCCTCCCACTATCATCTCTTCAATTAAAACCCCATTTACTTTTGAGCTATCAACGACTTTACGAGCTGAATTCATAATAGCTTCGAATACTGATGCCACTTCAGCTTCATTGGAAATATTGATTCTCACAACACCAGCTTCAGTCTTGTGCAATATATCACTAGAATCAACTTTCATTACCACCGGGAAACCTATCTCTTTCGCGGCGACAATAGCCTCTTCAACTGTTTGTATTAATCGTCTCTCAGGTGTGACGATGCCCCAATTCTCTATCAGTATCTTCGATTCATTTTCAGAAAGTTGGGAAGACGATGGTAAAGATTTAACGTGAGTCACCGACTTGACTCGGCCTTCATCTAACTCGAACTCACTGTCAGATCCAAATTGGGCGACGTAGTCTGCTCGTTTGTGATAGTCAACTAGATGTTTCAGTGCATATCCCAATTTATCAGGAGTATAAAACAATGGTATTTTTGCTGATTGTAGCTTCTGTAAAGTAGATTCTTCTACTCTACTTCCAGTCCACAAATACACCAACTGTTTTTGTTTCTCTACAGGACCTTCTAAATACCGATTTCTAGCTTCTATCACCTGATTTATTTGTTCTTCTCCCCCTGCACTTGCAACTACTAAACAACCCATATTATCGCCAGATATCATATTGTCCATAATAGCGGGGAAGGAATCACTATTAGCAAAACCTGTTACATCGGACGGGTTGGAGGCCCAACCTCTCCCTTGTAGTATTTCATTTATACCATCTCTTGACTTAGCATCTAATTCTGGCAAATCCAATCCAGCCTGCCCCAACATATCCGCAGTCAGTGAGCTGATTCCTCCAGAATGTGACACCACAGAAATTCCTTCACTATTTAACTTTCCGGTTTGAGCAAACAAATTAGAAATTTGCAACAAATCATCGTAATCTTGGACCCTAATTACTCCATACTGCGAAAATGCTGCTTCATAATTTTCGTCCTCACCAGTCAATGCAGCTGTATGAGATTTAGCAGCCTTAGTTCCAAATTGGGATTTGCCAATCTTAATCAATATAATGGGTTTACGTTTTTCTAAAGCCAATTTGGCCACTTCTAAGAATTTCTTCCCGTCTTTGAACCCTTCAACAAAACCCGCAATAACATCCGTACTTTCATCATCAATTAGATAACGTGCAAAGTCACAAAAATCCAAATCTGCTTCATTACCCGTAGATATTATGTAGCTAAATCCTATCTTTTCATCTACTGCTCTAACTAAAAATGGACCAAATGCGGATGCTCCACTTTGGCATATCAAACCGATATTCCCACTTAACCCAGCAACCCCTCTCGACGACGAACTGGCCCAGATGCCATCTTTAATGTTTGCTAATCCTAAACAGTTAGGTCCGGACATACGTATACCTGACTCTCTGCAAAACTGTGTAAGCTCAGCTTGTAAATCAGCTCTGTCTTCCTCTCCTCTTTCTGAAAAACCAGCGGATATCACGACCGCGGCTCTAGTTCCTTTCGCGTGGCTTTCTTTGAGTACGTTTAATACATTGTCGTAAGGAATAACAATTCCTACCACGTCTGGTGTTTCAGGGAGGTCTGTAACACTTGGGTATGATTTCAAACCTTGAATTTCTTCATATCTAGGATTCACCGGATATATATTAACTTTATCTTTGCCTCGCAAAGCGGCATTTAGGAACCGCCCTCCGTATTGCATCCTAGGTGTGGCGCCCACTATAGCCATCGATTTAGGATTGAGCATTAATCGAATCGATTCCAGTTGGTCATCAGTCCAATAATTCATAGAGTCCTCTATATTTGTAGAAATTCAGGCATTTTGAACAAAACACCAAGCTTTGGGACAATTGTAATCTACAATTCTCAAAAATCAATTAGAAAGATTGAGCACAATCTAAAAACATTGATGGACTATAAAACAGATAAGTAAATTTGTATAATTCGTTAAAAGGTTATATGTCGTAATTCAACCATGAACGAAAATAAATTCACAATATTAGCTTTCTACGAATTTAAGCACATTAGATCACCTCGTCAACTACGTACTACACTGAAATCATTTTGTACCGATTCCAAAATACGTGGTACTGTGATCGTAGCACCTGAAGGGATAAACGGAACAGTATGTGGCTTAAGTGAAGACATCCACTCTTTCCAACAATGCTTAACTCAACAAGGATTTGCTAACAATAACGTAAAGATATCACGAGCTACAATAATGCCTTTTTATCGCTTGAAAGTAAAAGTGAAAAAAGAAATCATAACTTTCTATGGGAAATCTATTAATCCCAATACTTCCAGAGGAAATTCCCTAGATCCAGAAGCTTGGCAACAATTAATTCGGGGAGATGACGTAATAATCCTTGATGTTAGGAACAAGTACGAAACCAAACTTGGGGCCTTCCGAAATTCTATTGACCCAAACACCAACTCATTTACGGAGTTTAAAGATTTTATAGATTCAAAATTAGATTCATACAAAAATAAAAGAATCGCGATGTATTGCACTGGAGGGATTCGCTGCGAAAAAGCATCTATGTATCTAAACTCCCTTGGGCACAAAGATGTTTACCAATTGAATGGAGGAATCCTCAAGTATCTAGAATCTATAAAGCCATCTGATAGCACGTGGGATGGCGAATGTTTTGTATTCGATAACAGGGTATCTGTAACTCATGACCTTGAACCTGGGAGCTATGAGTTATGTAATGGCTGCCGGGAACCAATATCACACAGAGATCAAGAGTCTGAATACTACGAAGCAGGTGTATCCTGTCCGGCTTGTTTCCATAACCTAACCGAACAAAAAATGAAAGGGTCTAGAGATAGATCCAGACAAATAAAGCAAAACCAAAGCAAGGGTGAAATTTCAACTTTCACCGAATTCACCACCGATACCTATAGGAAATTATAATGATCGTTTGGCTTTTCTGTATGGGGTGCTTTAGAGCATTTCAAGTTACATTACCGATAACAAATGAAGAAGACCTCCGTAAATCGGGATACGATGTATTCAAATACAAAACCGAAATAGAAACCCAAGTTCCAATTTCACTCAAATCAAATCGCGCCGAGTGCCCATATGAGGATTGCTCTGACTCTCTCGCATCCTGGTGTTACTGGATTGCTTACAGGAATTATATAGTAAATTCTACAATATCCGATTTATCATCTTGGCCAGAAACTCCGGAACCTACCAAGAAATACGACCCTCTATCAGTAGAAGACAAAGACACAATGTATGACGAAGACAGTTTTGAAGAAGGCTCTTCACTATCTTTTGGGAAATTCTTTCGTATGTTTGTAGTAAAAGGAGGTAGTTTTTACGACGACCAGTTACAAGTAAAATCAGCCCTCCAAATAAGGCAAGAGATCCGACGAATGTTGAAAGGAACGTAAAATACTCGTAAGTTTATCCAAGTGCTATATTGTTATGGAGGAGTGCTCCAATGATCAATGAAAAGAGTGCCGAAATGGCTACTAATGTAATTATTAAAAGTATCCAAATGCTCAATGAACGAAATACAAAAGGATTACTTAGTACTTTCCATGCTCCTCATATAATCATTGGAGAATCTGAAACATTGATTTATCACACAGCAGAAGAACTTCAAAGTAAATATTGGCAGGACTTCTACAGAAGAGCTGGACAGGACTGGGACCATACTGTAATTGATTGGACCGAGGCAATATATGCAACTGAAACGAAAGCCCATATATTTATGCAGTTTTCTAGGTATAGCAAAGACGATACATTACTTACACGTGAAAAAGCTCTTTGGGTAATAAATAAACAAAATGACGTGTGGGCTGCACAAGGACGATCTAATTTTGGTTGCTCCAAAGGACAGGAGATATTTTCAATAAATAAAACTACAGCCCAAATCGCTATAAATATCATTACTGAAAACATAAATAAGCTAAACGAAGGAAATCAGCAGGGGTTGTTAGATCTATTTCATATCCCTCATATCAGGATCTCTGAATCTGACATGTTAGTTTACAATTCTAGAGAAGAACTAGAAAATGAATATTTGTCTGATTTCTATAATCGAGCGGGCAATGACTGGCATCACACCGTACTTGATTGGACTGAGCCCATACATGCCAGCGACAATAAGGCACACATATTCATACAATGGTCACGTTATACAGAAACCAATGACCTCATTACATCACAACGGTCCCTTTGGATAGTAAATGATAGAAATGGTAGATGGGGTGTTCAAGCTAGGTCTAGCTTCGCACCAAATTAAATATATAAATATAAAGGTACGTATTATGACAAACCATTATTGGTGTTCAAGTTGCGAAAGAGCCTTCCCTCAAGAAAACCCTGACTCCTGCATATACGATGACTGTCGTGGAAAGAAGAGTTCATTATTCAGATGGGAAGATTTCAGAAAGCAAGCTCCTGATACTCCGGAAATTCCGGAATTCGATGAAGTTTATAAACTCGATTATTTCATCAATGAAATATAATTATCAGACCCAATAAATCAAGGAATAGTTTTGCTGTACTACTTGCGATTGTTTGTCAAAGGGATTCTGATTGGAAGTGCTGACATAATACCTGGTATATCCGGCAGTTCTATCGCTCTAATGACTGGTATTTATACTGATTTAATCAGATGCATCAAGTCCATAGATCACAAATTTATCCTCTTAATATTGCAATTCAAATTCAAGAACGGTTTAGTTCATATCAATGGAAAGGTTCTCATACCAATCGTTCTAGGAATACCAATAGGTATATACGGTATGTCAGAAATGATATCTATATTGTTATCAGATCACCAAATAGCTTTCTATGGAACACTATTTGGACTCTTATGTGGAACTGCTTTATTGCTCGCTATGAACATATCACAGATAAGATTAAACGAAATGTTGTCCCTTATCGTGTCAGTAGCCATAGTATTATTAATTCAAGCACTGATGCCAACAAATTTTACGCCCTCATACACAATATATTTGTTAGCAGGCCTGATTGCGGGATGCTTCATGATACTTCCCGGAATCTCAGGAAGCCTTATTTTAGTAACTATGGGCATATACACTGATATCGTTAAATCAGTCAGTAACTTAGAGATCGGAGTAATCGCTTGCGTTGCCTCGGGAGCGATTATAAGCATATTCACTATGTCTAGAATATTAACAAACATATATTACAAAGCTACGGACATATTCTTTGCCATTATGATTGGATTAATCGTGGGAAGCACTCCTTCTATATGGCCATGGAATCCAGAACTTCACAATAATATCTTTACATATAATTATTCTATGCAGGATATTATTATTGGTACGTTATTTATCGCAGTTGGTTTCAGTATTGCCACAATAGCATTGTACAAAAGACCGAATTAGGCATCAGTAGTAGACAGCATTACCTGACCCACCTGTAGCTGTAACAACTTCTCCTGTGACAGACCAAGATTTATCAGAAGCCAAAAATACTGTTAGGTAGGCTATTTCCGAAGCATCAACCATCCGGCAGATAGCATTCCCTGATCTTGAACCAAATTCAAATTCTTTCGCTTCCATCTCTGAAGCGGTCAAACCATGTTCTTCACCTTTGGCGCTATATAGGTCCTCTGTTCGCTCAGTCCGAGTAGTTCCAGGATGTATGCAGTTCACAGTGATGCCAAACCTACCAAGTTGGGTTGATAAAGTCTTGGTCATATGTACAAGTGAAACGTTCCGTGCTCCGCCACTCAGGTTACCCGCATTTCTGGCATTAGCACCACTAATGTTGATGATCCTACCCCACCCCTGTTTCTTTAATAGAGGTATTGCCGCTCTACAACACCGTAGAGCTCCAACAAATTTAACGTCAAAATCGTTGATCAATTCATTTTCATCAACACCTTCTATGTATCCCACTGCTGAAGGAGAACCTCCAGGAAGAGAAGCACTGTTCACCAAGATATCCAGACCACCCAATAACTCTTCAGTTCTAGAGAAAGCTTCGTTAACTTGGTCCGTCTTTGTAACATCTACAGATAACGGAAACACTTTCACGTCCGAATTCGCACTAATTTCGGTTGCAGTCTGTTCTAATTGATCAATACTTCTTGAAGCTATTACCAAATCAACGCCTTCTTTTGCTAATTCTATTGCAATCGCTTTACCAATACCCCGCCCCGCCCCCGCTACAAAGGCTCTTTTACCATTTAATCCAAAATCCATACATTCCTCTCAAAATCAATTAATCTTTCAGTATCTTGTCATCACTGAGATATTCCATAAATTCAATCCGCTGGGATTCTATTAATTCTCTAACTTCAGCACCCACTTCAAAAACTTCTGGTGGGATATTATTCCCTTTTCTCATAGGAGATTCTATCTTGTCAGCTATCCATTCCAAAAATACAGTGTTATTTTCCCCCGGCAAAGTGTACCCGTTAAAAGAAATCCTAAATTCAGGCCTATGCCCTGATTCATGATAAATCGTTGCTTGTTTATGTACCAAAGACGCGACTTTCCTAGCTTCGCCGGGTTTAGTTTTATAAATTCTTCTAATCAAATACATTACTCTCTCCACATATTATGTAAAATAGACCGGTCGCAGGAAATATAACATACAAACTATTTACGATCCATAATCTGTAATTCACAGTAAATTATTTTTACCAAATATTTGGTTTATAATCCTGTTACATTAAGAGAAGGAGCGCCTTATGAATGTTACTAACAAAGTTGCCCTAATCACTGGAGCAGCCAGTGGGATCGGAGAAGGTATCGCAACTACTCTAGCTGAGAATGGAGCCTCCGTTATAGTTGCTGATTTGAATTTAGCAAACGCAATTACAGTCTCTGAACAATTGGAATCCCTAGACCTGAAATCTCGTCCTATTGATGTTGATGTTACAAATATAAATTCAGTTAAACGCTGTATAGAATCTGTGCTATCAGAGCACGGGCGTATAGATATATTAGTAAATAATGCCGGAACAGTAGGGTCTGCCAACTGGGAATCCCGAGAAAATCCTAACGAGGAAGACTGGGATTTAATTTTTGAAGTAAACGTTAAAGGTATAGTAAAAATGACAGAATGTGTACAGGAGTCAATGATTGCTAATAAGTACGGCAAGATTATCAATATAGCATCAATAGCAGGCCGTCAAGGTAGTGAGAGAAACCCCCCATACAATGTCTCAAAAGCAAGCGTAATCAACCTTACACAATCGCATGCTATGCAATTAGCGAAATACAATATCAATGTAAATGCAATTTGTCCTGGTTTATTGTGGACACCAATTTGGGAAAGAATCGGAAATAGGAGAAGTATGTCTCCTAATCCAGAAGAATTAAATCCTAAGCAATTATTTTTGAACTACGTCACAGAAAAAATACCATTGGGACGACCTCAGGAACCTCGAGATATCGGTAATCTCGCCTGTTTCTTAGCATCGGATTATGCACTCAACATTACTGGGCAATCAATCAACGTCAGTGGTGGGTATTTTATGAATTAATTATTAATTCATAGATATCGAAGACCCCACTCCTTGTGTTTGTTCGCTAACCAAGAATGACGCTTTGTCTCGTCCTGATTCAGTTTCTAATTCGGCGTCGAATCTCTGTCCACCGATTTCACCAATAAGTTCATATTTTTTTTGCGTAAACAATTGACCTTCAAAAGAGTCTCCGATTATATCTCTTGAATATTCATCATTCAGAAACATTTCTACTGCTTGCTTCATCAAAGTTTGTACATCCTCTGGAGAAATATAAGCTGCAGCTGTCAAGAATACGTAACCCCATCGAAATCCTTTGTGTTCTAGCATAGATGGACTAAACCTCAATACATAAATATAAATTCGTTAGATAATATTACACCAATCATAGTTTTGTAACTTGTAATGAATAACGCTTATTTATGATAAGATAGGGCACCTGTATTCAACATGACTTCATCAGAAAACACAAAGGCTAGTCCCAAGCGCACTTTAATCAGTAACTCTAATTTCAGGTTTCTGTGGTTATCAGGGTGCTTCGACAATATCTGCCGCTGGGGTGACGCTCTCATCCTTGCACTATTGGTGTTTGATATTTCAGGATCTGCGTTCTACGTCGCGAGTATTTTCGTTTTAAGATGGATACCAATGATGATTCTGGCTCCAATTTCTGGTTTCTTATCCGACCATTTGAACAGAAAATATCTCATGATGGGCACTCGTGCGACTAGCGTTATGATTTCGGGAATAATACTACTTCTTCTATTAACTAATTCCATAGCTATATGGCAGTTACAGCTATTATCATTCGGACTGGGCTTATGCTATACCATGGATTTCGCAGCACGGCGAACTTCTATACATGATGTTGCTAAGTCTGAGAACATGTCCACTGCTATGTCCCTTGAAATAATCACAAATACTTTTGGCAAAATTTCTGGGCCATTGTTCGCAGGCTCTCTCATTGCAACTGTAGGATACACTGGCGCTATGATCTTGGTGTTAATTATCTATTCTATATCTTTACTATTCGTTTCATTTTTTACATTTCAATATAATGTTACTAAAATCCACTTTTATGACATCCAACAATCAATTATTACAGGATTTAAAGCTGGATTCAGCAACAAGATGATTTTAGGAGTTTTTATTGGAAGTATAATTTACAATGGCTTAGCTTTTAGCTCTGAAGGAATCTATCCAGTCATCGCTGAGGAACATCTGAACGCTGGTCCTTTCTTTACTGGATTGTTAATTTCAGCTCTCGGGGTTGGTACCCTGGTTGGAGCACTGGTACTAACCAACATTGGTAATATCCAATACCAAGGAAGACTATTCATAACTGGAATATTCATTCAGTTACTATCGGCCTTACTATTTTCTCTATCAGATATATACCTACTATCTTACATGTGTTTATTCTTAGGAGGATTAGGCAATTCATTATTCAGCTCAATGCAAACCTCTATTATAGTAATTGAAGCTGATTTGAAGCATCGTGGCTCGGTTCTCGGAACATTGGGTCAGTGCATAGGTATTTGTTCAATGGGTGGACTGATTGTAGGTTTTTGGAGCAATCATTTCGGTGTGACCAATGCAGTTGGCATTAACGGCACACTAGGGATCACGCTCCTAGCAGTCCTGTTTCTTCTGTCACCCCTATCTCGAAAGCGCATACGGACAACTGTTTAGACCATTGAAATACATACTAAATTCCAGTAAGGTACGTATAAAATTTGAGAGCTGTGTATACCAATGAAAACTGAATCAATATCTAAATTCAAACACACTTTTTCACAAAATCCATTGAATAGAGGTGAATCAGAGCGGCGGGATGAACAATGGATTTCAGGTCAAATAGATAATCCTAATAGCAAATTTATGATTGTAAATGACCTAAATATACTCATCGACAGTTCCTCTAAAAACAAAAGTTTAGCCTGGATGCCTCAACAAAACATCCATCGATTAGAGATAGAAGGATCTCCTGTATTATTGGGGATACAAGATGATGTCACACACTTCGCATTATCTATTTCACATAATAGTGCTTCAAATCTAGTCAGTGAGCCTCAATATGAATTCGTAGATGCAAGAACATGTGCAGGATTTTTGTCATCAGAAAGCACAGGTATCATCGCGCAAGCAAGAATTCAAATAAACTGGCACAACAAAAACAAATTTTGCTCTGTATGTGGTAAGCCCAACAACATATTTCGAGGAGGGCAAGTACTAAAATGTTCATCTTGCAACAATGAGACCTTTCCAAGGACGGATCCGGTCATCATAATGGTTGTAACAGATGGCGAGTACTGCCTATTAGGCCAATCTAGGGGCAGGTTATCACAAACTAATACTTATTCAGCCTTAGCAGGGTTCATGGATCAAGGAGAATCCATAGAAGAAGCTGTAGCAAGAGAAGTCATGGAAGAAGCAGGATTGAAAATTAAAAACGTTACTTACCACTCCTCACAGCCGTGGCCGTTTCCAAATTCGTTAATGATTGGCTGCCTTGCTGAAGCTCAAACCACAGATATACATATGGATGATGAAGAAATGGTGTCCGTTAAATGGTTTAACAGAGAACAAGTGAGATTGGCTTTAGACGGGAATAATCCGGATTTAAATCTACCGGCTCCTATCGCAATCGCGCATCACTTGATCAGATCTTGGGCTGATTCAGACTAACTCAGTCAGATTGTAAAGACGCATTAACCTTATTTAAATGAAAATAAAATCCTCCGGATTTAATCAATTGTTCGTGTGTTCCAGACTCAATAATTGATCCGTCATTAATCACAAATATTTTGTCTACATTCCGAATTGTGGACAATCTATGGGCTATTACAAACGCGGTCCTATCTTTCAACACTTCTTTCAAAGCTTTCTGAATCATAATGTCAGAATAGGTATCCACATTAGAAGTAGCTTCATCTAACACCAAGATTCTAGGATCCGCAGCAATAGCTCTAGCAAAAGATATCAATTGACGTTGACCTATACTGAGGTTGGAACCTCTTTCATCCAACACCGTATCGTATCCATTCTCTAAACTCAAAATGAAATCATGAATTCCTACTAGTTTAGCTGATGCTAGGACTGAATCATCAGAAACTTCTTGGTGACAATATCTTATATTTTCCCAAACAGTATCCGATATCAGGTATGGCTGTTGTAGGACCATACTCATCTGAGTAACAAGCGACTCTCTTTTGACATCTTTAATATTTATTCCATCGATTTCAACAGAACCATCGATCGCATCATAAAACCGAGACATAAGATTAATGATTGTACTTTTACCCGCACCTGTTGGCCCCACTAGTGCTATTGTTTGACCAGCATTAACAGTAAAATCAATATTTTTCAGGACTGGAATTCCTTCTATATAATGAAAGTTGACTCCAGTAAACTTGACTTGTCCTTTTACAGATGGCATATCTATAGCGTCAACTTTATCTTGTATTTCTGGTTTGACGTCTAACAGTTGAAATATCCTCACTCCTGATGCCATAGAACGCTGAAGTTGAGTATATTGCATGGTCAAATTTCTGATCGGATCAAAGAATCGCTGAATAAACAGTATGAATGCCACCAACACTCCTACTTCCAGAGTGCCATTATAGACCCACCAACCTCCTACCATAATTACAAAACCCATCGAAATACCTGTTAGTCCTTCTACCAATGGCTGAACTCCTCCAGAGTACATGGAAGCTTGGACATTTGCATCCAAATGTTCTTTATTGAGTCGATCAAACCTATTCAAATTAACTGACTGTCGATTGAAACTTTGAACCACTCTGACCCCAGCCAAATTCTCCTGTAGTGCACCATTAACCATCGCTATAGCAGTGCGGATTCTAATAAACGATCTCTTAGCAAATTTTTGCCAAAAGGCCATCAAAAACACCAGCACTGGTAATACAGCAAACGTTAACAACGACAATTCCCACGACATAATCATCATCATAGTTATGATACCAACCAAACTCAGAACATCGGCTAAAGTAAGAACGAGTAATGAAAAAGTTTCTTGGAGTTGGAGAATATCATTTTGGACCCGTGACATGATTCTTCCTACTTCGGTTCTAGCAAAAAATGAAGGAGATAAAGACTGCAAATGGTCAAATAATTCTTTCCTCATTGAGTACAGGATTCCTTGTCCTACTTTTGATATTCCCACAAATTGTAAATAATTAGAAATATAGTGAATAACGCTAGTAACCGCGAATACTGCTATAACAAACCCTAAATTATGTGTCTTACCAGTACCAATAAAAGGTTGTATGTTGGAATCAATTCCCCATTTTACTATCAGAGGAATGCATACTGTTGCACACGTATATACCAGAACAGCAGCTAAGCTAAATAAAGCCCAACCTCTATACAGTCCAACATAGCTGAACAATCTAATAACAACTTGACCGTCATAAACTCGGCCCAATTCATCTTCGGAACTTGAAACTAATGAGCCTCCTCCTCCTGTTCGTTGTTGAGCCCCACTCACAGAGAAGCCCATCCCTCCTTGCCTCATTTTAACTTTCCTCCGAAGAAACCGAATTTAGGTTAGCATCTAAAATCACATCAGATTCGAATTCATGCTGGTAGTCATAGATATCTTTATACGCACCATTTAGACCGTACAAAGCTTCGTGAGTACCTTCTTCTATAATCTTGCCTTTATCCATAACAACTATATAATCCGCGTCTCTCACTGTACTCAATCTATGAGCGATGACGAACGTTGTTCGATTTTTCATAACATTTCTCATAGCATCTCTGATTCTAAATTCAGTTTCCACATCCACGCTTGAGGTGGAATCATCTAAAACAAGAATGGGAGGGTCCATTAACAACGTCCTTGCGATAGCTAGCCTTTGGCGCTGTCCTCCGGATAATGTAGCTCCTCGCTCACCTACCCAAGTATCGTACCCTTCAGGTAAAGATTGGATATGATCATCCAATTGAGCTATCTTAGAAACTTCTCGGATTTGCGCGATGTCCGCTCCTTCCATACCATACGAAATATTTTGCTTAATTGTAGATGCAAATAAAAATATATCTTGAGCAACAATTCCTATGTTCTTTCTAAGTGATGCCAACGTATAATCATTCACATTCTTCCCGTCAATAAGTACGCTGCCTTCAGTAGGATCATAAAATCTTGAAATCAAATGTACTAACGAGCTCTTGCCGCTTCCAGGGGCTCCTAGAATCGCTGTGACTTGCCCAGGTGCCACAGATAAGTTGATTCCATCAAGTACGTAATCAGATCTGTTGTACCCAAACTTAATATTAGAAAAATGGACCTCCCCTGATGGTCTATCCATGACTGTCGCATTCAAGCGTTCTGATACGGGAGACGGTGAATCAATCACCTCAAATACGCGCTCACCAGCAGGAATTGCTCGAGAATAACTATTTATTATCCATGCTGACATACGAATCGGAAAGTTTAAGATGTTTAAAAGGAATATGAATTCCGTCAATTGGCCAATTGTTAACGTGCCATTAATTACTTTGCTCCCACCAAAATATAAGATGATCCCAATACCTAAAGTGAAGAAGAAAGTCGTCGTAGAACTATTACTCGCCTCTAATTTATTAGAATCAAAAGTGATATCTGCAAGTTGCTCGGCTTTCTGAGAAAATTTCCTCTTTTCATATTCTTCTGCAGCAAAAGCTTTAACTACTGGTATCCCAGATAAGTTTTCTTGAAGTATAGTTATCAATTCTCCTGTTACTTCTTGCACTTTAGCCCAAAGGATTCGCAATTTATAGATGATTGTAGTCGCACGAAAAATTAATACAGGAACAAATATTAAGCTGACCGTTGCTAGAAAGAAATCTATTTGGATCATCAAAATCGCTACAATTATTATCATGAATAATATGTGAAGAGATCTGACCATCCCAAGGTTTATAAATCTCCTCATAGATTCGATATCGGCAGTTGCTCGTGACATCAAATCCCCAGTATGTTCATTATCATGATATGCGAAACTTAGGTTTTGCCATTTGTCATATAGCAAATTACGTAGCTTATACGTTACCATTTGGGACAGCGTGTCAGTACAGTAGATTCTACCGTAGTCAAACAAGCCTCGTAACAAGCACAATACAAACAATAAAATAGCCATCCATAACAGGGTCTGCCGATCTACAAAAGTTGAAAGCATCTCATCTACAGCAAGCCCCAATACTTTAGGTATAGCTAACGTGGCCAGCACAGACAGGATCATAGATACATAACCAGCAATTAATCGCCACTTATTCTCTAATGCAATGCTTAATATGCGTACTAAAATATCCAAAATAACTTTCTTGAAATCCTGAAATTACCGACAAACGAATTGCAGTATTATGGTCGGTGCTCGAGTTAGTATACAGTATATATATGATTGGCAATAATCACATTCGGTCAGGAGCGTTCATCCCCATCAAGTTCAGTACTTTCTCAAAAACAACTTGAGCAGCCTGAACCAATCTCAATCTTGCCATGGACAATGGCAAATCTTCCGTATTTGACGACACCACTCTACAATGTTCATAAAAGGCATGGGCATCCGATGCTAATTCTAACGCGTAATGTGGCATATGATGGGGCTCTAGACTATCAGCAACCTGGTAAATAACTTCAGGTAGCCTGAATAATGATTTTAGCAGGGCCATTTCATGCTTAGTTTTCAATAAAGTTAAGTCTGCATCTTCCCAATCAACCCCGTTATCTCGCGCTAATCCTAAAATATTCTTGATACGAGCATGGGCATATTGTATGTAAAACACAGGATTTTCATTCGAAGATTTTTTGGCTAGGTCCATATCGAATTCCATTTGAGACGAAGCACTACGAGTTAGAAAGAAATACCTACAAGCATCAGAACCAACTTCTTCTACTAGCTCTTTGACGGTAATGAAATCTCCTGTTCTCTTAGAAGCTCTAACGACTTCATCTCCTTTTTTCAGTGTTACCATCTGAGAAATCAATACCGTTAACTTTGAATCATCTATATCTAAGGCACGCATTGCAGCTTTTAGCCTAGAAATATGTCCTTGATGGTCCGCTCCCCAAATGTCTATCACTTGATCAAAATTTCTAGTTTTAAACTTGTTCCTATGATACGCAATATCTGATGCAAAATAAGTAGGCTCTCCAGTAGATTTCACTATCACATTGTCTTTTTCTTCATCTAAGATCGTGGATGCGAACCAAAGAGCTTGATCCATCTGTTTCAAATAATTCTTAGACTCTAATTCATTGATAGTTTCTTCGTATTCTGTATTCCCAAATAATGATTTTTCACTGAACCAATTATCAAATTCTACGTGTAATTCTAGTAAATCGTCTGCGATAGCGTTCAACATACTATCGGTGCTAATCTGAGAAATAAGACCAATTGCCTCATCATTGCCGATCAATGAATCCCCATATTCTTTATTAACTAATATTGCGACATCTCGGACATAATCACCTTGATATCCTCCGTCGGGGAGCGGATAAGAGTGTCCTAACAGCTCATAATACCTAGCGAGAACAGATTCAAAAAATAACTGCATCTGATTGCCCGCGTCATTTATGTAATATTCTCTCGTTACAGCATAGCCGGCGGACTCCATAATATTTGCCAGTGAACTTCCGATAACTGCTCCTCGAGCATGTCCAACATGGACTGGGCCTGTTGGATTAACACTCACAAACTCTATCATCACATTTTCAGTAGTAGTTAAAGTGTTATCTCCAAAAGATGATCCTTGTTCAATAATCCTAGGTATTTGGGATCGCAGCCATTCTTCATCAATTCTGAAATTTATAAATCCTGGTGCAGCCACAGTTACATTCGCAACGAATTCAGTGGTAGGCCATTTAGAAACTATTTCTTTAGCAATCTCCATAGGATTACGCTTAAATTCTTTTGTAAGTCTTAGAGGGAGATTCGTTGCATAGTCTCCATGTTCTGGATTAGCGGGGCGGTCTATTTCTATAGACCCTAAGTTTATTCCTTTAATGCTGTTGTCATTAGCAGTTTCTTCAACACACCCAGCCAACACTTCCATAAGTTTTTCTTTTATGTTTGAATTCATAATACGAAACAATATCTACCACATTTTAATACATACAGTACAATACTATATGCTAAGTATACTATTAAAAATAGAAAAAAACGCAAAGGCGGATGTTTTGAAACCATCAATCACCATAGGATTACTAGGGGGGAACGAATTCACTGAGGGATGCCTAGCAGCAGACACGATAATCCTCGGCAAAACAAATAAGAAACAGCCAAACATCGTGATACTACCCACTGCCAACGTACACCACCCTGACATTGCCGCACACAACGGGATACAATATTTCTCACACTTAGGACATTCGGCATGTTCCATAATGGTAACAAATCGTCAGGAAGCAGATACTCCGGCCCTATTTGATAAGTTATCAGACTGCGATCTTCTATATTTACCTGGAGGCGAACCACAACACCTATATCAATCCCTAAAAAATACGGCACTGATCGAGTCAATTTCAAATCGAGGCCATCAAGGTATGGTTATCGCAGGATCCAGTGCAGGCGCCATGGTAATGGGAGAGTTACTAAAAAATCCATCGTTAGGTACTTGGGAATTTGGCTTGGGATTGATACCAAACTTAGGGGTGATACCACACCACGAACATGCGGATTACGTAGAGACTCACGAGCAACTGGTTGAAACAGTATTTAACGAACACTCTAATACAGTAGTTTACGGGATATCAATTGAGTCAGGATGTGTTATAACAGGTGATCAAGTAACAGTCATAGGACATGACAATCTAATAGCTTACAGGAAGTCAGGTTATTCAGAATATACAGTCAATGAACAATTATCGTTGTAACTTCATTTCTGTCTACTTGCAAGATTATCCCAAATCTCATTAAGCCCTATATCCTTCTCAGCTAGTAACACCAATAAATGGTATATCAAATCGGAAGTCTCATTTATTACGTTAACTCTATTTTCTCTAAGGCTTGCCAAACCAGTTTCTCCTGCTTCCTCGATGACTTTTTGGGCAATACGATCAATTCCTGAACCAAATAGTTCTGTCGTATAACTACCTTCCGGCATCGATGCTTTCCTGTCTTGTATCGTTGCGTACAATTCATCTAGTATTCCCGAATCTTCCCTAATTTTAATGTACTCATCTGGCATCTGCTCAATTTTGTTAAAAAAACACGAAACTTCCCCCGTATGGCAAGTTGGTCCGTCAGGATTGACTTTCAACAATAAAGTGTCTGAATCACAATCTGTCCAAATTTCTACCACATTTAAATAGTTGCCTGACACTTCACCTTTATGCCATAAGTCTTCCCTGCTCCTGCTGTAAAACCACACTTGAGTACCTTCGATAGTTCTCTTGATAGTTCCCGGATTCATATAACCTAACATGAGAATTTCACCTGTATTACTATCTTGAGCTATAGCAGGAATCAGTCCTTTCCCATCGAGTTTTAAATTAACGCTCATATCATTATCCTTTCCGTACCTATTACCCTAAAATGTCCAGCAATCCTGTGAGATCAGCGATCTCCGCATATGGTCTCTGTAATTTATTATCAGGACGTTCATTTTTTCTATTCACCCAAACCGCTTTCATCCCAACAGACATCGGACCTTCAACGTCTTCATATTGACGATCGCCCACGTACAACACCTCGCTAGCTTTCATTCCTAGGCGTATCAATGATTCTTCAAATATCCTAGGCATAGGCTTATAAGATGTCACGTCTTCGGAAGAGACAACCACAGCCAAATTTACGGGTATCCTGTCTATAACTGGAAGAAGAAAACTATTATCCGCATTCGAAGCTACTCCAATCTCATAACGTTCAGACAATCTTCTAAGAACTTCTTCTGTCTCCTGGAAAAGGGGCCTTTGACCCAAGTCATCAATACAATCTTGGGCCATTACTCTCGGATCTGCGATGAACCCTATTTTACTCAAAGCATATTCAAAACTATTGGTCCATCCATCTAAGTATGATATAAATCCGGCATCAGGTAATAATCGAGATCGTGAAAACTCTTTATCTCCTTCTCTCCATATATCCCAAAAGGTTTCAGGGTCAACTGGGAGTTTATATTCAACTTTTAATTTGTCGAATTCTTCTTTCCAAAATTCAGTAGAGTTATTAGCTAACGTGTTAAACATGTCAAAAAGTACAACTTTTATAGTATCCATTTGCCCATTGCTCATATTCTTACAGATATCCCTTTCCCTGATAGATATTTTTTTACATCGTTTACTGAGTATTTCCCAAAATGAAATATGCTAGCAGCTAACACAGCGTCTGCCTTACCATGCTCAAAAGCATTATATATATGGTCCATCTCTCCGGCCCCCCCGCTTGCTATCACGGGCACTGTAACGCATTCGGAAACTGACCTCAATAAATCTGTATCATAACCAGTTTGTTGTCCATCAGTGTCCATGCTAGTAAGCAAAATTTCTCCAGCTCCTAAATCAACTAATTCTTGAGCCCAAGCGACTACATCCAAACCGGTGGAAGTTCTTCCACCGTTAACAAAAACTTCCCAAGAATTTGCTGTAGGATTTCGTTTTGCATCTATAGCCGCTACAATGCACTGTGACCCAAATTCTGCAGCTGAATATTTAACCAAGTTAGGGTCTTTAACCGCCGCAGTATTCAAAGATACTTTATCTGCACCTGCTCTTAACATATTCCGGATATTTGATATAGAACGAATCCCGCCGCCAACCGTAAGAGGAATAAATACTTCTGCAGATACATTTTCAACAACATTAACCATTGTATCTCTATCGTCAGAGGAAGCTGTTATATCTAAAAATACCAATTCATCACAGCCCTGTTCATTATAATATGCAGCGAGCTCAGCCGGATCTCCTGCGTCTCTCAAATTAACAAAACTCGTACCCTTAACTACACGACCTTTATCAACATCCAAACATGGAATGATACGCTTAGTAAACATTTTATTGCCTAACCATTAAGTACATTTCGACTGGACCTTATTCACAGGTTTGCTAAGAACTCTTCAATAGAACAAATGTTCTGTTCTGACGTGGTCATATCTTTTATTACAACTTCTCTTCTTTCCATTTCGGACTCGCCAATGATGATCACAAATGGAATCTCTAATGAATTAGCCTGTCTCATTTGGCCTCTAAGCCCTCTAGTCCCATTTGCCACCATGGCCCCAGTCCCTCGCTCTCTAATCTGGTTTGCAATCTTTATTGCTAGGGGCCTAGCATTATCTCCTATGTTAACAACCAGATATTTAGGTGATTCAATGTCTGGCACGTCTATAGATTCTTTGATCAAATTTAGAGTCAGTCGCTCTATACCGGTTGCGAATCCCATGGCAGGAACAACACGTCCTCCTATCTGTTCGATCAAAGCATCATATCGGCCTCCCCCTAAAATAGTAGATTGCCCACCAACATCTCGCGGCTGAATTTCAAATACGGTTTTGGTGTAATAATCCAATCCTCTTACTAATTTATGATCAATGGTATACGGAATATCAAGCTCTGATAAATAATTCTTCACCAATTCCCAATGAGATTCACATTCATCACATAGATAATCAATTGATTTAGGAGCATCAGTGGTTAATTTTGAACATTCCAGATTTTTACAGTCAAGCAAACGCAATGGATTACGTTCAATTCTATTAAGGCAATCTTTACACAAATCGTTCCTATGGGTTTCATAATAGTTTTTCAGAGATTCCACATACGCCGGCCTACAGTTTGAGTCACCTATAGAATTGATAAAGACATTTATTTGTTTAAGCCCTATCCCTATTATCAGATCATATGCAAATTTTATAATCTCGACATCAATAGAAGGGTCCGGGTCTCCAATGGCCTCTATCCCAAATTGGTGGTGTTCTCTATATCGACCTGCCTGTGGCCGCTCATATCTGAACACAGAACAGAAATAATGCATTCTTACCGGTTGGGCTAAATTATGCATTCCGTGTTCTAAGTAAGCTCTGCAAATGGAAGCTGTACCTTCAGGACGCAACGTCATACTATCTCCGCCACGATCATCGAAGGAATACATTTCTTTATCTACAATGTCAGTCCCTTCTCCTACAGACCTAACAAATAATGAAGAGTCCTCAAACGTAGGAGTATCAACTCTGGCATATCCATACAAGGAGGCTAATTTATTCGCAGTCTTTTCAATGTGCCTCGAGTATTTTTGTTTGTCTGGTAGTAAATCGGCGGTTCCTCTTGGTGCTTTAAACAAATAAATTTACCTCGTACCAGTATTTGTACTAATTATACACAGATAATTCAGCATTAAATGACGCCT
The DNA here is from genome assembly GCA_964343075.1 of uncultured Dehalococcoidia bacterium. GTDB lineage: Bacteria > Chloroflexota > Dehalococcoidia > Lucifugimonadales > UBA3495 > UBA2588. Next base: position 42,447 of record CAYFGT010000010.1, read on the forward strand.
TCTGATTCCATTTGAGATAATTCAGCATCACTCAACCCACCTAACCTAGTAAGTATGTCTACATTATCTTCCCCAAGGGTGGGAGGAGTTTTATGATCTATAGCCTCTGTAGACGTTAGCCGAAAGGGGGTATCAACGGTTCTAAACGTTCCTCCAAGTGTATCTCCTGTTTCGACGAACATTTTCCTAGCTTGTAGATGGGGGCATTCATCTAAATCCTTAACATCCTGGACCATTCCCATCGAAAAACCAAAATCAATCAATGTTTGTGATACGTATCTTTTCTTCTGTTGTTTGGACCAATTTTCTATAGCAGGGATCACGTTATCAAAATAAAATTGACCACTTCCCCCTTCGCCTAAATATCTTGGGTCATCGATCAAATCTTTTCGTCCAATCAAATTCCACAACTGACGCCATTTATCTCTTCCTCGAGCTCCCGCTAGCACAACATATCCGTCTTGTGTTTGTAGAGTAAGTTGCGCAGATATCATATTTTCTCTTGCTCGAGTAGTTACTGTACCTGTTGCTTGATAATAGGGCATGCTACTAGTTGTGTGTGCCACCATACAATCATACATAGCCGTATCTACATGCTGCCCAGTTCCTGTTTGCCGTTTAGTTTCTAAAGCCATCATAATTCCTAAAGCTGCCCACAAACCTGGTATTGAATCACCCATATTATCTCCAACCATATGGGGAGGCCCATCTGGAGCTCCTGTTGATTCCATCCATCCACCCATACCTTGAACACAAGGATTATTTGCCGGCCAGTCTGAATATGGTCCATCATAGTCCGCATGCGCACCATAACCTGTAATACTGGCGTACACCAACCCAATATTAATTGCTTTAAGTGCTTCATATGGGTACCCTAACCTTTCCATGGCACCAGGCCCCCAATTATCAATCAAAACATCCGATTCTCGGATCATATTCTCAAATGCTTTTTTTGCTCTAGCGTCACGCAAATCTAACGATACACTCTTCTTGTTTCTGTTAACTCCAAGGAATCTAGCACTTATAGATTCACCATTTGTATTTTCCATGATTGGTTGATTCGCTCTAGCTTGCTCACCCGACCCAGGTCGTTCTATTTTTATTACCTCAGCTCCCATATCGCCAAGTATCATAGAACAAAAAGGACCAGCAACAATATGGGTCAAATCTAATACTCGTATATTCCTAAGCGGCAATGGCAATTTATCTTGTTCAGACATGTATATGTCCTCCTATGATTTTAAATACAGGTCATTTTTCGCATTTTTCCTTGACAGTTTGTAGGAAATCGCAATAAACTGACTGCTACTGATTTACTTTAAGGCCCCGTGGTGTAGCGGTTTAACATACTGCCCTGTCACGGCAGAGATCGTGGGTTCGAATCCCATCGGGGTCGCCACCAAGTGAAAGACACTTCGCGAGCCCTATATTCCGCATTAAACTAACATTAAAGTACTCCAGCCCTACCATTTTAAATTTATCTTCACTGTATTACAATTTCTCCCATTCAGAACACCCAATAGGAGGGCGTATGGGCTGGTCACGACATCACAAAACAGGGTTAATCTATCATTCCCCACAGAGAGCATTAGACGGCTACACTCTTGTATCTACAAGAGGAGGGACTTGGACAAATCTAATAGATATGAAAGGCAATATATGCCATCGTTGGGAGGATCTTGATGGAATTATGTACTCTAGATTATTACCGAATGGCAATTTATTACTACGGAGTGGTGTCGCCGAAGAAGCGGAGGGTATGGGAGGTTCATCAAAATCCCTTAAAGAACTTGACTGGGAAAGCAATGTAGTCTGGGAATATAAAAATCCTATGCTTCATCATGATTTTCGTAGATTGCCCAATGGAAACACGGTGGCACTTGCGTGGGAAGTACTCCCGGAAGATATAGCAGTACAGGTATCAGGAGGCTTTGTTGACGAAAATAGCGCGACCCATATGTATGGAGACAAGATAATTGAAATTGATTCTTCAGGAAAGCTAATAAGAGAAATAAATTTATGGGAGAATCTTAATTTTGAAGAAGACAAAATATGCTTCTTAGAAAATCGAAAAGAATGGACACATGCAAACTCACTCGATTTCACTAATGACGGAGATTTTCTAGTTAGTTTCAGACAAATTAGTACTATTGGTATAGTTGATAATGTTACCGGGGCATACAAATGGAAGTGGGGACCTGGACATGTATCTCATCAACATAACCCAAACATGCTTAGTAACGGTAACATATTATTATTTGATAATGGAGCCCATAGAAGAGGAATGAATTACTCAAGGTTGCTTGAGGTAAATCCAACAAATGATGAGATCGAATGGGAATATTTAGGTGACCCAGCTATGTCTTTTTATAGCTACAATATAAGTAACGCGGAACGTCTGCCAAACGGCAATACACTTGTATGTGAAGGAGCACCTGGAAGACTATTCGAAATAACCGATACCGGAGATATTGTCTGGGAATATATAAGTCCTCATTTTGTATATACCCCTAACAGCGCTGGAGGCAGTGTATTTGGATATTCAAATGCCGTATTCAGAGCCCATCGATATGAACCAACCTTTTCAGGTTTTAAAGGTCATGATCTTAACCCCGCAAATTATTCGAACTTAAATAGAATATTCTGTTAGTTCAATATAAAAATGTGGACGGGTAATGATCCGTCCAAGCGAACCAATACGACAAATGACTCGGTAGAGGTTGCAAATAGGCACCTTCTAAAGTTCCATTGATGCACTGACCGTTTAACGTATTCCAAGTGGAACCGGTCTGGTCATCTACCGCAACTTCGATATCTTCAATGAATCCTTTAGATTTGAACGTCAATTCTTCACCCATGATAAAACGATCGAACAATTTACTAGAAGAAGTACCCGAATGGTAAAACACTGTCACAGGAACATCGCCTATTTGATCATTAATAATTTTCTCTCTAGCGATTTTGGAAAGTTGGTAAGCTTTTGAATTCTGATCATCTGCGTACCCAATCACCAATTCCTTATCGCTTAAGCGATCGTCTTCGACGAATTCACCTTGCATACCAGCACTTGAATTAGTGTAATACGACGCATTAAAAGTCTGCATCATTTTTTGCATCATACTCACTTCTTTTGTTTGAAGAGCTAACGTGTCTGGATATTCTTCTTTCCATTTTGCCCAAGTAGTCATCATACTTGGGATTAATTCTAATTTAGTACCAGTATAAGGACCTTGTACAGCTTCACCAACGAATTGGCTCCACAAGCTATTTGAATCAGAGTCATAGACCACCAAAGCATTCCTCAAGACTCTACCTGAATGACCAAAGACGAGCTCTTTGCCTCGAATATCGCGGGAATAGACCATTCCCGTGTAACATAGTGGTCAATAAGTTACCAACAAAGCTTCGTCTTCAAAACGATCATTGATAACCTCATACACTTCCAAATATTTTCTAGGGTAAGCCTTCTGAACCCCGTTATAATCAATTCCTATAACTAAATCGTCATCTCCGAAATATGACCCCGCTTTTTCAGCTGATACAAAACTTGGATTAAGTAACGCTTCCTGAGATGCTCCTTTAAACCAGTCAGAATCTGCGATATTGCCATTCGAGAAGACATGGTTGATCTTATCAATCAATCTAGTCACATATTTCTGCACTGTCGGCTGAGGAGTAGGTGTTGCTGTCGGCTGAGGTTTGGGAGTCTCAGTAGGTTGGGGCTCTTTAGTCACTGTAATCACTGATTCAGGTGTTTTGTTTTCTTTTGAAATTCGAGGTTCATTGGTAGCTACTTCAACCACTGGCGGCGTATCTGTTACCTCGGGACTGATAGATTGCACCGATTGAGAATCCGTGTAAGTATTTTCCGTACCAGAACCGCTCGATTGATCACCACAACCAAAACATAATAAAGCAATACATAATGTAATAATTGTATTTTTACTTCTCGCATAACCCTTTGTAGATAAAACCATATAACCCCTAGCGCTTGTATACGTTCAGATTAAGTGTATAGTGTGCCGTATAACCTCAGTTAATATAAAATATTTTACTGATTAAATAAATAGATACACGGAAATAAAACAATGAGTTTTCGAATTCATTACGGATGGATAATAGTATTATTGTCCGTATTATTATACCTATTTGGAGGAACTCTCAACCAAGCTTTTGGAGCTTTAATAAATCCACTGGAAGACAAGTATGGTTGGAGTCATTCGTCTATCCTTGCAGCCTACGGTATATCTGCTGTAGCAGGAGCCTTACTTTCTCCATATGTAGGGATGCTAAATGACCGATATGGAGGAAAGTTCCTTTTATTCATAAGTGTTATTGCTTTCCTTATTGGAGCAGTAATAACAGCCGTAGCCACACAAGTATGGCACATCTGGATTTCATTCGGAATCTTTATGGGCATCACCCATGCTTGTCTTAATATATCATTGATTACCACTATTTCTTATTGGTTCGATAAGCAACTAGGGATTGCTGTAGGAATAGTCCAAGCCGCTCAAGGATTTGGCCCAGGGATAACAACTTTATTCTTGACCGCCGTTTTGCCAATACTCGGGGTGCAAAACACATTTTGGTTTATAAGTGTAGGAGGTAGCGTGATAATGTGCTTCCTACTAATTTTTTACAAAAGCACACCTCGTTCCATGGGTATGACACCATTTGGATCTAATGAAATTCCAGCAACTAGCACTCCTAATTCGGATCCTCTGGAGAAAATCAGACAAAAAATTCATGCCCGGGCGGTACAGGGCACATCTGAATTCTGGAAATTAGTAGCAGTACACCACCTAGGATGTGTAAGCCACGCTGTCATGATGATGCAATTCATACCTATTGCTGTTACAGCTGGAATCCCTTATTCGACTGCCGGAATAGCTGCGTCGATGTTCTTCACAATTAGTTCAATTACTCGATTCATCACACCTGCCATTGCAGAGAAACTCGGCGCGAAAAACACAATGTTTGTAATGTTCTTGTGGCAAGCAATCCCTATATTTTTCCTAATATGGTCAGACGCATCATGGCATTTTTATCTGTTTTCCGTGGTATGGGGACTAGGGTACGGCGGAGAAGGATCTGCTTTCGCTGTAATAAATCGTCAATATTATGGTATGGGATCATTTGGAAGATCATATGGCTGGCAGATTATGGGTGCAGGATTGGGAATGGCCGTTGGAGGGTACATTGGTGGCCCGCTATATGATCTTACTGGGTCTCACACCGCAACTATATGTTTCTCAGGAGGAGCAAGCTTGTTAGGTGCTTTGATCATATTTAGTATGGCATCAACCCGTCAAATCCTGATTCCTGATTGGGAATCACAACTGCCACAAAACATCAAAACGTAGTACAATACTGTCATATTACAGACCTTGGTGTAACTATGGCAACTGTATCTTCCAATACAAATTTGTTCGATAATATAGGCCCAATCGCTGATGTTCTAGCTGCCCACAGTATCGAATCGGATTATATAAGACAAGTTCCTAATGAAATTATCCAAATTCTCGCAGATAAAGGATATTTTAGAATGAAGCTCCCTCGAGACGTTGGGGGTTTAGATGTCGATGTATTGACCTACATGAACGTTATTGAAGAACTCAGTAGGATCGATTCATCAGTAGGATGGAACACGATGATTGGCAACAGCAGTATTGGTTGGCCAGGATCATTGCTAGATAAAGAAGCGATCAAAATAATGTTTAAAGATGGTAAAGTCCCTCTAGCATCAAGTGTGATGATGCCTTCCGGGCAAGCTATTCCAACAGACACAGGGTTCTTACTTACGGGGCAATGGCAATTTTCGAGTGGAATTGAGCACAGTGAATGGGTATTAGCAGGATTCACGATCCCTAATGAATCACCTTTCAACCACCGTATTGCCTGTATTCCCAAAAATGATCTCACTATACATGATGACTGGAAGGTAATGGGCTTACAAGGAACAGGGAGCTGTGGCTATAGCGCTTCAAACCTATACGTGCCAAACAATTTTACATGGAGTATGACTAACGACGAACCTCTTCGAGGTGGACCAATAAGTTATTTGGGCAGACCAGGGTTCGTTACTATGGACCATGCGGCATTCGCTCTAGGTGTAGCTAAAAGGGCTTTGGAGACAATAATCGACATATCCAAAACCAAAATTAGAGGTTATAACAAAGACCGAATAGCAGTTTCTGAACGAGATTCTTTCAAGCGAGATTTGGGATTGTCACAAACCAAACTATCAGCAGCTCGCGCATTAGTAATCGAAAGCCATCTGAAAGCATGGGAATACTGTGAGCAGAAGATTATTCCACCTCCTATGATACAAAGCGAAATGAGAAACTCTTGCGTCTTTGCAACTCAAACTTCAGAAGAAGTAGCACAAATGGCATTCAAATATGGAGGTGGCAGCGCTCTCTACTTGCATAACAATTTACAGAAATATTTTAGAGATTTATTAGCTTCTGCACAGCACATGATGGTTAATAGTTCGTCCTATGAAAACTATACAAATTTCTTGCTTGGCTTAGATGGGGCAGACCCCATGGGCACTAGATCTTGACCAGTCAAAGTTATTATTGTGGACTGTTAACATGATAAAAGAAAACACTATATTAGACACCGTAATCCAACTAGGCCCCGAACTTGAGAGAAAATGTTCTAATGCCGAAGATATAGGAAGACTTCCTTTAGAGGTCGTCACGATTCTTAGAGAAAATGGATTGTTCACGATGAAACTTGCGTCAGAACTAGGCGGGTTAGATGCAGACATTGTAACCTATATGGATGTCATCGAAGAGCTCAGTAGAATTGATGGAGCTATAGGATGGAACACCATGATCGGGAACAGCGCTATTGGGAGACCAGGAGCTTTTTTGCCCGAACCCGCAATCAAAGAAATGTTTAAGGATGGGAATATACCTCTTGCGGCTAGCGTGCCTAGCCCATCAGGAAAAGCTACTAAAACCGATGGAGGATTCATTCTTTCTGGAACATGGTATTTTTCTAGTGGTATAAATCAAAGCACCTGGGTATCTGGAGGTTTCATAACACAAGGAGAAAAACCAGCAGAACCTCGTATCGCTTGTATCCCTTCTTCGAGTCTCACAATTCATGACAATTGGAAAGTTATGGGGTTAAAAGGTACAGGTAGTTGCAGTTATTCGGCTGAACAATTGTTTGTACCTGAGAGTTTCACATTTCCTATCAATCAAGACGAACCCCTTAGAGGAGGGCCAATAAATTATTTAGGACGACCTGGATTTGTCACCGTTGACCATGCTGCAGTTGCACTTGGAATTGCAAAGCGTTCACTCGAAAGTATTGTTGAAACTTCTAAAACTAAGATGAGAGGTTACAACGCAGATCTACGTACAGTATCCGACAGAGGCTATTTTAAACACGATATTGGATATGCCCATACTAAACTAGCTTCGGCTAGAGCTCTGGTTAAACAAGCACATTTGGCCGCATGGGAATACACTAAACAAAAACGTGTTCCTCCAGCTTTGATTCAGAGTGAAATGCGCAATTCAGGTGTATATGCAACACATGTGTCTGAAGAAGTCGCACAAATTGCTTTTAAGTACGGCGGTGGAGATGCTTTATACAACGAAAGTATTCTTCAAAAATGCTACAGAGATGTTCTGGCAACGGGGCAACATATGATGGTAAACATCTCTTCATATGAAAATTATGCGAATTTCCTACTAGACATAGAAGGAGCAGATCCTATGGGATTAAGAAGGTGATATATGCAAACGAATAACAAGGATCAAATTATTTTAAATGTAACCAACAAATATAGTTCACTCGCCAAATCCGCAGAGAGTTGTTGCGGTGACGGCTATGCAAATAATTCAGTTGATTACGATTCACGCGACTTATTAACTCTAATCCCAACAGTAACAGACGTGTCCGCAGGATGCGGTAACCCGCTCTCAATAAAACCCATAAACTCGGGTGAAACAGTAGTAGATTTTGGCAGCGGAGGAGGTATCGATTGTTTTTTAGCAGCCCAACAAACTGGACCATTAGGGAAAGTGTTTGGGATTGATATGACTCCAGCCATGATAGAACTCGCAAACAATAACAAGAACAAACTTAGAGTGAACAATGTGGAATTCATAGAAAGTCAAATCGACAATACGACATTACCTTCTGATTCCGTAGATGTAATTCTTTCAAACTGCGTAATCAATCTTGTACCTAATAAACCTTCAGTATTCAGAGAAGCTTATCGAATACTGAAGGAAAATGGCCGGTTCCAAATTTGCGATATAGTCATATCTGCTGAACTTCCAGAAGAAGCATTGACCGATTCAAACTGGTGTAGCTGCCTATCTGGAGCTATGGTCAAAAAAGACTATATGAAATCCATACATGAATCCGGTTTTCGTACGGTTGAAACTGTATCAGAACGTATATATAAGCCAGATGCTGAAGAAGTATGGATGGGTTCAGTCTACAGCATATCGATACTAGCTATAAAATAAATTCAGCCCTTAACACCCAGATTAAATCCTTTAACGTGATCTGGGATTTCTACAGTCGGATCTAGTCTGGCATCAGGGATAGGATCTCCTAACGAAATTCTCATGGGTATTACACCTGCCCAAATAGGAAGTGCATAATCTTCATCATCGTCAATTGGATCACCTGTTCTAACTTTTACAGACCCCTCATCAATGGGCATTCGTAAAACTGTGGTCGCCTTAACTTCCTGTGATTTGACTGGACGCAACGTATCCCATCTCCCTGGAATAAGGTTGTCCACAAAGTTTTTCAACTTAGTTTCTTTTTCTTCATCTTCAACAATTTGTGCGGTTCCAAACAAAGTAACTGAACGGTAATTCGCAGAATGATGTAACCCACTTCTTGCCAATACCAATCCGTCAAATTGGAATATATTCATTGCTACCGGCATAGCTTTCGCAGACCTCAAAAACCTACTTGCCGAAGATCCATGCCAATAGATCCAGTCTTCTTCTCTCCATTGAAATGTAGGTGTTATATAAGGTTCTCCATCGATCGTATACGCGATATGGCACATAGGGGTACTGTCTATTATCGAATATGCTGTATCTCGGTCGTAAATTCCTCTAGCAGGCGTCCGCACTACTGTCGTTTTAGTAGTCCTTTTTAAATCTTCATTATTATTCATCATCACACCTATTGAAACATTAAATTTTTATTGTACTATTCAGTGAATGATTTTCCTAACAAACTGACGTGAGAGCGGTATGAGCCAATTAAAAAGATACTTCCCTTTCCCTGAATTAATCAATGACGTAGCAGCAAGACTAGTTGCAACAGGAGTACTTGCCATGACTTTAGTCTCACTAATACTTGTAGTTACCGATAACTTTTATGTATACATACCCTTAAGTATGTTACTTTACGGGTTTGCCGCAAGGGTATTGTTCGGACCAAAATTTAGCCCACTTGCAATCATTGTAACCAAACTCATAGTTCCAAACACATCTTTCCAAGAACGATACGTACCAGGCCCTCCCAAAAGATTCGCACAGATGGTCGGGTTAATGACCTCAGTTATTATACTGCTAAGCCTGATTGCGGGACTGACGTATCTTAGCGTTACATTCCTTGCAATTCTGAGTGTATTCGCATTTTTAGAATCAGCCCTAGGTTATTGTTTTGGTTGCAAAATCTTCAAAACGTTAATAACACTAGGACTGATTCCTCAATCCACATGTGAATTATGTGCTGATTATGATTATTAAGTAGTGCTAACTGTTTGAGATCTACTTATTCTTAATAACCAATCCAAGATGAATAGACCACGCAGAGATAGCAATATATGTTAATCCCCAATACGCGCTAATAATTTGCCATGAGCTAGTATCATTCATCCCAATTACAGCAGTTACAGCGCTGATTGCAAACAATGCCGCTATAACTAGAGAAAAGATTTTATTAAATTCTGGTCTCGTCGATAGGCCCAAAGCAAACAACGCGACTCCTATTGAACCTAATAATGCACCCAAAGTTTGGACCCCGCCAACCATAGTGGCGATATCAGCATTAGGACCAACCCACGCAAAAGCCTGAAATGCACCAATAGCGACAAAAATACTAATGATATTGAAGAAAAATAGATTAACTCCTAATCCTGTTAACCCATCCCCAACACCATCAGCTTTACACATTCCCTGCACGACTTTTAAGCCATTCCATGCGCATACTAACGCTACTGGAATAATCAGCAATAGCAGTCTTTCATACGCTAAAGCATTAGCAGCTGCGTTCGCTCGGCCGCTAAAATCAGACGGAGACAATCCTCCAAGCGTTGGGAATACAAATTCGCTTAATATGTATACCACTGTTGCCAGTGCTGGACCGATAATGAGGCATAAACCTCCAACTTTATTTGATGTATATGATTCCATAATTACCTCCATAGGAGTTTGATTTAATCATTATCCACCTTATTCACTCATCAGTAAACATAAACATCCATCTTTTTTGCACAAAATAACGAATTCCGCTACTATATGTTATGTAAACTATGTATTCATTCATCTAGATTACGTTTTATTATTTCAGAGGAACAAAAAATGCGTCTGGAATCAACGCTATATATTCAGCGCATGGCTTTAAAAAGTAAGATACCTGATCTACGAGACTCGTACTAATCAGGGAAATCAAAGCATCCGTACCATAACCACACTGAACACAAACTAAACCAATACTATTATATAGCTAAAATCTGTTGGCATCGGGCACTATCACAGTGTAAACTTGCCCCATAGTTAGGGTAGTGACCGGCGAAACTATAAAGTGGTCAGGAGCCTGCTAAAACACCCTCACCGAGTAATCGGGTTGCAACAGTAAAAGCCAGCTGGAAGAGAAGAGAAGTCGAAAGACCCAACAGACCTGAAAGATTAGAAGGCTAACCTACCGAAAGGAAAGGTTTGAAGCATTTAGATAAAACTAGGATGGGAACCCAGTCTGATCGCGTCCCCTAACTTAACTTAAAATCCCCCAACAGGGGATTTTTTGCATTTATCACGCTAATGTTAGATATTAGACCATCACCACTGAACAAACATTGGCATAACTACATGAGTGTAGCCATCGTCTTCGACTGGCTTAAATACTCCCGGGCTCGAAGCAGTCGTAGTTTGCAGAACAACATTTCCATTATCTAACACAGCCAACACATCCATTAAATATCTACTATTGAAGGCAATTTTGGATTCTTCACCTTCTAATGTTTCAGCATCCACGACATCTTCATTATCACCAACTTCTTCTGAACGTGCCGATATTAATGCTTTTCCATTTTCTTCTTCATCCGAAGCAGGAATCAACTGCATCCTCACTATGTTACTTCCGTCTCTTGCAAATATTGAAGCAGATCTAACTGCTCGCTGGAGTGCAGTAGTATCAAATATTGCCTGTGTTGAATGGTCTTCCGGTAATAACTGTTGATAGTTAGGGAAACTACCTTGTAACAACTGAGATACTATTTCAATCTGCCCACTCCTAAACAGCACTTGACCTCGAGTGGGAGTCATAACTATTTCGATCTCTTCAGATTCATCAATCACTAGTCTGTTTAATTCGTTCATTGTCCTGGCCGGAATAATAACTTCGATATTTCCGTCTATCGCTTCACTCAGCTGACCCTTTTGAACAGCTAACCGGAAACCGTCAGCTGCAGCTAAGCTAAAATCGCTACCTTCTATCTTAAGTTCAACGCCAGTCAGAACTGGTCTCGATTCTTCTGTAGCAGCTGCAAATGCCACTCTGGAAATCGCTTTTTTTAATGTCCCTGCATTTATCACTGCTCTAATCCCATCTAAAACTGTGGGTATGGGAGGAAATTCTTCAGCATCGATTCCATTGATTGTTGCCTTAGATCTGCCACTAGATATACTTAATATTCCATTCCCTTCTGGAAGGGACACATCTATCTTATCTCCATCAAGAGTATTAACAAATTCAGTTAGGATTCTAGCTGGCAAAGTGATGGCACCTTCTTCTTCAATAGACGCTCCTATCCAAGTAGTAATAGCTATTTCCAAGTTAGTGGCAGACAATTTCAACATGGATTGGTCGGTACTAATAAGCACATTTTGAGTAACAGGCAATGTCGACCTAGTAGCTACAGCCCTGCCTACTATGCTCAGTCCTTTACTTAGGTTCTCTTGCAAGCATGATAATCTCATCAATTCACCCTTACTAATTAGAATAATAGTGCTTATACCATAATTATGTCAGTCCAAGTTTTGAAAGACAACCATCACTTTTCATATATGATTAAACTATTCACCAATATAATTTTGTTATAATCTGCAGACGGAGGCGAGGCATTATGACAAAATTATTATTCCACAAAGATTCCTACCTAAGATCAGTCACGTCCAACGTGATCGAAATAGTCGAATCCACTGGCATAATTCTTGACCAAACAGTCTTCTATCCCGGAGGGGGCGGTCAACCCCACGATATAGGCCAGATATCGTACAATGATCAAACATTAAACGTTGTGAAAGTACAGAATCAACGAGGACAAATTATACATTGGGTCGAAGACTCTAAGTCAGTACAGATTGGGCAAGAAGTACACGCAGAGATAGACTGGGAAAGACGTTACACACTGATGCGAACCCATACCGCACTGCATATCCTCTGTGGCGTAGTGTGGAGAGATTACCAAGCTCATGTCACTGGGGGCGATATGCAGCCTGGCACAGCTCGTATGGACTTTGAATTTGAAAATATGACAGCCGCATTCGCCCAAGAAATCGAACGTATAATCAATCAAGAAGTTAATGCAAATCGGCCGATAGAAGTAGACTTCTTAACGCGGGACGAAGCAAATCAAGTACCAGATTTGGTCAGGACAAAAATCAATTTGTTACCGGAATCAATATCAGAGATTCGTACTATTAATATTGATGGTTTAGACCTTCAGGCAGATGGTGGGACACACGTAAAAAACACTTCAGAAGTTGGATACATAAAAGTAACAGGGCACGAAAGTAAAGGAAGAATCAACAAACGATTACGTATCGCGCTGAACCAACTCAAATAGACGTAATATGGTAGAAAACAATCAACACAGTTACTTAATTGGTATAGATATCGGAGGGACATTCACTGACGTTATTGTAATCCATGACGACGATATTACCGTAACAAAAGTACCATCTACTCCTATGGATCCTTCCATAGCAGTCATACAGGCCCTCCAAAAGTTAAAAATTACCGAAGGAGAGTTTGTTCACGGAACCACAATTGCCACTAATACATTATTAGAAAAATCTGGCGCTGTGACTGCTCTTATAACCACTCACGGCTTCGAAGATGTTTTAGAAATAGGAAGACAAAATCGACATGATTTGTACGACTTTAACATTCAAAAACCTGAGCCACTAGCCAATCATACTGTACGGTTTGGTGTTAAAGAAAGAACCGATAGTAATGGTGTCATTATAGAAGACCTAGATAATGAGCATTTAGCTCAAATCATAGCTGAACTTAAGGGCACTGACGTAGAAGCTGTAGCTGTTAGCCTTTTATTTTCTTTCTTAAACCCCGCTCATGAGCAGGAGATAGTAAACAAACTTAGATCTGAATTTCCATCAATGTATTCTTCCATATCAAGTGAAATCGTACCGGAATTTCGTGAGTACGAAAGAACCAGTACAGTAATAATCAACTCCTATGTCGGCCCTAAGGTATCAATGTACATGAATAATCTGACGAGCAAGATCCAACACCCTATCAGAGTAATGCAATCCTCGGGTGGAAGTATAACTTCCCAACTTGCTTCCAGAGAACCTGTCAGAACAATCCTAAGTGGCCCAGCTGGAGGAGTGGTCGGTGCTTACAAGACCGCGATTCAAGCGGGCATAAACCAAATAATATCCATAGATATGGGCGGCACATCAACCGATGTGTCCATATGCCCGAATCGTATCCAAGAAACCACTCAATCTAGTATATCTGGGTATCCCATTAGCATACCCATGATCGAAATTCACACCGTTGGCGCTGGCGGCGGATCAATTGCACAAATCAACGACGGCGGTGCTCTATCTGTAGGACCGGAATCTGCAGGTTCTGAACCTGGACCAGCTTGTTACGGCAAAGGTACTGATATAACAGTTACTGATGCAAATCTCATCTTAGGGAGAATCCAATCGGATTTCTTCTTAGGTGGTAACATGCCATTAAATTCAGAAAAATCTAAAGAAGCTATTAACTCCATAGCAAGCAATATAAATGCATCACACACAGATGCTGCTTTGGGGATCATAAGAGTGGTAAATGCAAACATGGAACGCGCGATTCGCAATATCTCTTTAGAGCGGGGGCATGATCCACGAGATTTTGCTCTCTTGCCTTTCGGAGGTGCAGGCGCACTGCATGCCTGCGAGCTTGCAAATGAAATAGGAATGTCCACCATATTTATACCTCCTTATCCAGGTGTATTATCAGCTTTGGGCGTGGCCGTAGCTGATATCACCAAAGATTACTCTCGGACTATTATGCTATCGCCCAATCAAGATGTATTAGAACGATTAGAAGCTGAATATAATGGCATGGAGCATAATGCTAGAACAGAATTTCAGTCTGAGGGTTTGAACACAGAGTTACTAGAATTTAATCGCTACGTTGACATACGGTATGTCGGCCAGTCTTATGAAATTATTATTCCTTACCCGAAATCACCTATTGAAACTAGCCAGCAATTAATTGGTATGATAGGTGAAGACTTTGAAAATGCACATGAACAACGTTTCGGATATTCTGACGCTACTCAAAGTATAGAAATAGTTAACGTACGCTTAAAAGCAATACTACCGAGCAATAAGAGGATACCTACTACTCAAACGATCGATTCCGGTGACCTAGGTCATCCAATTGACCACAGAGACGTATATTTTGGAACTACTAGTCAACAAACACCGGTATTTGAAAGGTCTACTCTTAAATCAGGCCAAAATATTGCTGGACCTGCCCTAATCATCCAATTCGACACGAGTATACCTGTGTTCCCAGGATGGTCTGCACAAACAGACTCACTCAACAATTTGATCATAAAGAAAATAATGTAAATGCGTAGATTAAAATTTGAAGTTTCTTATATGATCAGTCACAATTATTTAAAATGGACTAAGGTTTTATTATGGCAGTAGATCCCATAAGCTTAGAAGTAATCAAGAACTTACTCATATCAATCGCAGATGAGATGGGAGTAACATTACAACGTACTTCTTATTCCCCCAACATTAAAGAAAGAAAAGATTTTTCATGTGCGGTATTTGACGCAACAGGTCAAATGGTGGCGCAAGCTGCCCATCAACCCGTACATTTGGGGGCTATGCCAGCGTCTGTACAAGCTGCTCTAGACAAATTTGGAACATCTTTAACATCAAATGACATTATAATCCTCAACGACCCATATATGGGAGGAACCCATTTGCCAGACATAACTATGCTGGCACCCGTTTTCCATCATGAATCATTAATAGGCTACGTAGCAAATCGCGGACATCATGCCGACGTAGGAGGAATGACTCCCGGATCTCTTCCTCTGTCAACGGAACTTTACCAAGAAGGCTTAATCATCCCTCCAATCAAGCTGAGTGACAAAAAAACCATCAACACAGAGATTATTGATCTAATATGTAGGAATTCCAGGACGCCTGATGAAAGAAGGGGAGACCTATCTGCACAAATAGCATCTATCAACATAGGCATCCGCAGGCTTGAAGACATTACTAACAAATATGGACTCAACAGTGTTACCGAGCACATGGATGCAATTCTAGAATATTCAGAATTAATAACTCGCAAAACGATACAAAACATCCCTGATGGCACTTATATCGCCCATGATTTTATGGACGATGACGGGTTAACTGAAGAACCTGTGAAAATCCATGTACAAGTGACTGTACAAGGGGATCAAATCCACATTGATTTCAGTGGTACCGACGCCGAGCGACCTGGATGTATCAATGCACCTAAAGCAGTCACAACATCTGCTTGCCTGTATGTTGTTAGATGCATTGTAGGGGAAGATGCTCCTGCCAATCAGGGTTGCTTACGACCGGTACAAATAACTCTACCCCAAGGGACTGTAATAAATCCGTTCCCACAACGAGGTGTAGCAGGAGGAAACGTAGAAACCTCACAAAGAATCACCGACGTGCTGCTAGCAGCATTCGCTAAAGCTCTACCTGAACAAATACCAGCCTCTAGTCAAGGAACAATGAATAATATATTGATCGGAGGTCACCACACACATGATCATAGTCCTTTTGTTTATTATGAAACAATAGCAGGTGGTATGGGAGGAACTCCTAGTAAAAATGGTGAATCTGCAATGCATAGTCATATGACTAATACGATGAATACACCGATTGAAGCCTTAGAATTCGCATTCCCATTGCGCATCAAACAATATGCAATACGTAGAGAATCTGGGGGTACAGGTATCCATTCTGGCGGAGACGGAATCATCAGAGACTATGAATTCCTATCGCCAGCGAGAGTAACAATATTGTCAGAGCGTAGGCAAAACCCACCACCAGGAGCATTAGGAGGCGGACATGGATCCAAGGGGCGGAACATCTTGTATAGATCAGGATTTGAATCGTTTGTGTTAAAAGGCAAAGAGACTCTGGATGTTGAAAGTGGAGACGTGATAAGTATCCAAACACCAGGTGGCGGAGCTTGGGGGAAAGTCGACTAAACGATTTGATATGCATTCACTCATCATCAATCGTGTGACAAATGCCGCAGACTAATATGTTTCGCTATAATGTGTTGACGATACCCTATCAAAACTTATAAACTTGGTTTCCAACGCTACAAATCCATCATATAAGAGGCTTAAACATGGCAGTAAAATTTGTAAGATGCAATGCAATCTTGTCGTATGCTTTGGACAAAGACGGTAAACACTGCAAACACGTCGTAACCGCTGAGGATGATGACGGAGTGATAAAAGCGATGATCGATCACATCACTGAGTGTCAAAACATCGATGGTAGCGAACTTACAGAAAATATTAGGATGAGTATCAAAACCCACTAAATTTCCGTATAATGTAGCGAATAAACCATTTTAAAGGGGGGAAAATGGCAATTCAATTTGCACGTTGCAACGCAATGTTGTCGCTAGCTCTGGACAAACAAGGAAGACCATGCCGATACGTGGCTAAGGCTGAGACTGATGACGGTGTCATTTCTGACATGGTGAACCACATCTCAACCGAGCATGATATTGATGGTGATGACCACGTGGAAAACATCAAGGCTTGTATCAAAACCCACTAGTCTTGTTAACCAAACAAAAGAGGATGGCGATGCCATCCTCTTTTGTTACTAATTAATTCCCGTCATCAAAACTTACAATGATAATTGCGTTTGAGACCAATGTCCCATCCGTACCATCTTCATTCAAAACTTCTAATCCACCATGGACTACGTTAATATAGCCAGTGCCGTGAGGTAATGTTGCTAACACTGCGTCTCCATCTACTGCTTCTGGTTTGGGAGAACCAATAGTTACATCAACTCGCATATCATCAGCTGTCTTTCCTAAAAGTCTCTGAAATCCTAAACTACTGTGATGCAACGCATCAAACACAGCCCTTTTAGCAGTGTTGGTATAATCCAATCCGTGGACATCAACCCCCATACCCATTTCTGTAACGCATTTTACTAAAGCCATATTATCTAACCCTCTATATTTGATTTTTGTATTTTATATAAGATAATCAAAATTAATCAAATCAATTAGCCAAAAAATATGATCTTCTTCATTTTTACAAAATTCATTCGGGCACGAAAACTTTTTGAAGTAACTTCATTAGTGTTACTCATATTGACTATTGGGTGTCTAAATAATGATCTTAACAATCAAGACACTGAACTGGTTGTTTTCGCCGCTTCTTCCTTAACAGACGTATATACAGAAATCTCTCGCTCTTTCATGGAAAACCATCCGGGTGTCAGGGTCCATATGAACTATGCTGGCAGCCAAAAATTAATGACTCAAATAAGTCATGGTGCTGAAGCAGACGTGTTTATTTCAGCGGACATTAATCAGATTACAAAATTGCATGATCTGGGGTTAACTGACACGGACCCCATAGAGTTTGCCACTAATAAATTGGCCATTATTGTTAACAAAAACAACGGTGGCCGGATCGAACATTTACAAGATTTAGCATTGGAAGATTGTAAGATTGTTTTAGGGCATCCATCAGTACCCATAGGTACTTATACCAGACTATTATTAGAAAATATTTCAAACTCGAACACTATACCCAACCGTGATTATACCCAACTCGTACAAGACAATGTTGTATCTTATGAAGACAGTGTAAAATCAGTCGTAATGAAAACCATACTAGGGGAAGCAGATGTGGGGATAGTATATATATCTGACACTAAACTGGCGCAAGTACGCAGCAACACATACATGATTGATATACCAGACGAACTCAATGTATCAGGGGAATATGCTGCTGTCTCCATAAACAGCAGACCCAATGAACATTATTCGGATCTTTTCCTCAAATTCATACAAACCAAGCCCGCAAAGACAACATTGAATCATCATGGGTTTGTAACTCCATGACACGATCTAACAGTTTGAACAAAACACTTACAACATCTAGTCAACGATTAGGTGTAGTAATAGTATTACTATATGCGTGTTTTATAGGTCTACCTATATTGGCTTTAGTCATCAAATCTGCGTCATCTGGATCTGTTACCAAAGTA
Organism: uncultured Dehalococcoidia bacterium; assembly: GCA_964343075.1. Taxonomy (GTDB): domain Bacteria; phylum Chloroflexota; class Dehalococcoidia; order Lucifugimonadales; family UBA3495; genus UBA2588. The sequence continues at coordinate 61,229 of CAYFGT010000010.1, forward strand.
TTATTATCTCCGATCACGCTACAAGCAATCAAACTGTCTCTCTTAACAAGCTTAACAAGTGTAATTGTTATATTACTTATAGGTACTCCTGTAGCTTATATGATCTCCCGATCAAATCTAAAATTTTTCAAAATACTTGATATATTCATTGAACTTCCAATCATATTGCCACCAATTGTAGCAGGGGTTGCAATGCTAATGGCATTTGGGCGGCAAGGCATATTAGGTGGCCCACTCACCCAACTGGGGCTTAACATACCCTTTACGACTACAGCCGTAGTGTTTGCTCAAATCTTTGTGTCAGCACCCTTCTACATACGCGCAGCCAGAATCTCGTTTTCGAGCATTGATACCGACATAGAAGACCTATCAAGGACATTGGGGAAATCACCGTGGTACACTTTTTGGCATATCACCATTCCGCTTACATGGACAGGATTAACAACCGGATTAGCATTGACCTGGGCGAGAAGCTTGTCAGAATTTGGAGCTACTATTATGTTTGCTGGAAATATGATCGGCGAAACTCAAACAATGCCATTGGGCATACTCACAGCAATGGAAACCGACTTAGACTCTGCATTGAGTTTATCACTAATTTTATTACTAATATCACTAGCCATTCTTGTGGGTATCCATTTCCTATCAAATCAGATATCCAAGCAACGGATTTAAGTTATGAGTAACCTTGTAGCAAATTTAAATTACAAAATAGAAGATTTCGATCTTTCTGTTAATTTTGATACCAAGCAGCACGATCGTTTGATATTATATGGTCCATCTGGATCAGGGAAAACAACAATCCTAAGATTATTGCTCGGATTATTGCAACCTACCGTAGGTCAAATAAAAATTGACAATTCCTTAATAGTCGATACAAAAACTCAAATAAATGTACCTGCGCATCAACGCCAAATCGGATATGTACCGCAAAATTATCGTTTATTCCCTCATTTATCTGTTATAAACAACGTTAAATACGGTATTCCTAAAGGGACTGATTATTCTGAATTTTTAGATCTGATTATTGATTCATTGCAAATAACCGATTTGCTGCATCGAAAAGTTCATCATCTGTCCGGAGGCGAAATGCAGAGAGTAGCAATCGCTCGTGCATTAGCAACAAAACCTAAATTATTATTACTTGACGAACCATCAAGCTCTCTTGACATGGAGCTACGGGTATCTGTTAGAACATTAATAAAACAACTGCATGAAGAGTTCAAAATACCAACCATTATAGTCACACATGACCAACAGGAGGCTTTGGCTCTTGGCACTCAAATGCACGTCTTACAAAACGGAAAGTTCATAGAATCAGGTGATCCAAATGACGTACTGGGCCAGCCTGAGCATCTAGCAACCGCCGCTATGATAAACGTTGAAAACCGATTCTCCTGCACAATTCAATATCGAGACCCGTCAAATGGGATCACCGTGTGTAAATACAATAACCTCTCTATTGAAACACCTCTCTATCACACTGAAATAGGAGATACAGTTATTATTGGTTTAAAAGCGTCAGACATTATCATTGCCACTCAGAAACCTACCAACATATCAGCAAGAAATATATTCGAAGTTGAGATAACTGACATTTACACTGGAAATTCTGGAGTGATGTTAGAATGTGTTTCTGGTGAAAGCCGTTTTATATCTCAAATAACACAATCCGCTTTAAATGAATTAGGGATTCATAAGAGCCAAACAGCATATATATTATTTAAAGCATCTTCGTGCTTTATGTTAACACCTTAACCAAGACTGGGATATTTACCAAAGTTAAGAAACAGATCAATTCTTGATTTCAACGCATCTTGCTCTTCAATATCTAAAAGACCGTCAAACCGAGATATAATATTGTTTTCGTCTAATTTAAGCCTCAAATTTTCAATATCTTGTAGCAGGCACTGAGGAATATCTTCCCCTTGAAAATCCCATATAACCGTCCTTATTTTGATGTCGGAATGAAATGTTAACCCTTGATCAATGCCCCATAACTTATCATTGTCGTCAATAATAATATGATCGGCTTTTCTATCAGTGTTATTTGCTACCAAGTCAAAACAAGCTATCTTCTTCAATTGGTTATGATGCTCTTGTTTAACTTGATAGTAATTCTTCGCAGGATCATGATCCACAAATACTTGAACTGATCCTATTCCATATTTCCCTTCCCTGATTATCGTTTTAGGCACTATGTCCCAACCTAAAATATCATCTAATACATATGACGCATATTCACGTTTATACAGTGTGCCGGAAGGGAAATCCCACAAAGGAGCTTCCCCGTCTCTGGGTTTATAAATCACCAGTAATTTGGAGTCTCCAAGTTCTAACTCTGATAGAAATGTATAATTTGACCCTTTGGCAGTTAGAGCACAAGATATCATTTCTCCTGATTCTAGAATTTCTGTCTCTTGCTCAGTCATCGTAGATATTTATGCATTTATTTACAATTTGGAATGGCCATTTGATTTTGGACAAAAATGGCTATCCGGATCTATTGGATTATGGCATAAGGGACAGATAGGCCTACCCGATTCACATATTTGAATACCTTCAGTAGCAAATTTAACCGCTTGATTTCCAGATATGTAAAAATTTAAAGAAGACGTATCATCGACTGTTTCTCCTTCTTCTCTACATTCAACATAAAACGTGTCATTATCTATATCAAAGTTAACAGATATTTGCCTGCACTTAAATTCTGCCGTTTGATAGCCATTATCCAATAAAGACTCCATTTTACGCCCGTCATCACTTCTATTAGGATGATCATCACATAATCCTTCAAAATATTTTGACAATTCAAATAATTGTTCTTTTTCCAACCATACTATTCCGGTATTACCGTCTACATACAGTAACAATCTAAAAGTACGATTTCCAGGTTCGCCAAAAGTCTCTGGCTTTATATCTTCCAGAGACCCAAATTGATATCTTATCTCTCTATTTTCCATTTTAGTTCACCCTATCTTATACGATTGATGTTATTTGTTTAAATAATCTGATTATATCGTTATATCCATTAGATCATATGCAACCATTATTGGACCGCTATAAACCTTACTTGCTTCTTCCAACAATAACGATTCTTTACCATGATATGCACTACTGATATGAGTAATAATTAATTGTTCCACGTGTGACTCAGCTGCCACTAGTCCTGCATCATAAGCGCTAGAATGTTTTACAATCTTTAGCCGTTCCGCATCTTGTTTTAAACCATACGCCTCATGTATTAGCACTGTGGATCCTCTAGCTGCTTGTATTGTATTTTCAGTAAACTGAGTATCTCCAGAAAATACAACGCTTTCATTCCCGCATTCAATACGCCATCCCATTGCTCCCTCTATATGGTTCGCATCGTGTGCATTAATCATCATATTATTAATCCAAAAAGTACGGCCCTGCAGTATGGTATGCCATTTTAAAGTAACCAGATTATTATTCCGAACCACGCCTTCGTCATTAACAACGAAAGGTTTATCCATGAACTGAAAAAAACCTTGGACATCAAGTAAAGTTTTTTCAGACCCATAAACATTCAGCGCTTCTTTGGTAGCTATATCGTTTTGATAAGATTCCAAATATTCCAGACCTCTGGCGTGATCATGATGAGAATGGCTGAGCAACAAATGATCAATTTCGCCCAGATTTATGCCGAGCTTATGACTATTAACTAGAGCGGAGTTACCTGAAGATGCATCTAGAAATAGCTTATTGGATTCCAATTCTATATAAATACAAGTATGATACCGTTGCCTGCTACCCCCGGACCCAGTTCCCAAAAATGCTATTCTCACAATATTCCTTTCTCAATAACCCATACGCCGACTCAGAATCATAGCCGTCTGCTCGGGGTTTTCAGCTAAACCAATTGCACCTGTTACGCAAATCGCCTCTGGGCCACAATCAATCACTTCATCGATATTATCTATATTTATTCCACCTATTGCTACTAGCGGTTTAGTAGCAATTTCTCGAGCCTGTTTCAGACGATCAATACCCTGCGGTTCTCTTTCTATTTGTTTAGTATTAGTGCTGAACATTGGACCAAAAGCTACATGGTCTATATCCATATTCTCAGAATCACTTAACTGATCCAACTCTCTGTTTGATCTACCAATGTGTTGAGATATATTGAGTGTGGACCTAGAAGCTTGAACACTAAGGTCCGTCTGACCAACATGCAAACCAAAGCTACCTACTGCCTTAGCAATATCTGCATGATCATTAATGATCAAACATGTATCGGATGTTTCACATAGTTCCTGTAATCTATACGCTAAATCTAAAATGATCCCCTTATCAGATTGTTTATCTCTTAATTGCAGTATCTTAGCGCCCCCTTGGACTGCCTTCTGCGCAATTAGAAACGGGTCTCGGCCCCGAGCGATATCCGGATCAATAATGACATATAATCCACGGAACCTGCCTCTATCCATAGTCCGTAATTTACTGCCTTCAATAGTTTTGATTTTGTTTAAAGTATCAATTAGTTGTTGATTTTTATTTAGAAAGCCGTTAGAAGAAATAAGGTCTAACAGAGATGCTACTTTATGTGCCAAGCTTACTTCATAAGAGATACTTCCTGTTATTGTATCCAAATTATCCAGCTGTTCGGCAATAACAAGGATCTCTTCAGTATATCCTTCATTATCAGAAATTGAATTATGGACATCTTTTAATAACCTGCTGATAATATCGTTATTCATTTCCGTATCAACTTTACCCGTTCTTGGCTTGCCTTATTCTATTCAGATGATTCGCCATCGAACCGGCATCAGAATGATCTACATCCGATAAAGTCTCTTTGCTTGGCAGCCAATTTAAGTTGTCTGATGGAGATTTGAATGAAAATCTAGATACTAATTTTCTGATATTTTGATCAGAACAGCTTTTGCATTTCATTGAATCTTCTTGGGACCACGGAAAAACCAGATGTTCATTCGTTTCACCACACGATTCACAGTAGTATTCATATATTGGCATTTTTATCTCCGTTCTGAACATTGTATCATTACCTCTTAAAGCAACGATAAGTAAGCCATCCCATTCGTATGCATCTGGGGTATAATGTACATGAAGCAATTTTATGTAGAAGGTTATTATGCAAATTCCTTTTGACGCCAATACCTCTTCATCCCAGAACCGCCTAATCCTAATAGATGGCCATGCTATTATTCATAGAGCATTTAGAGGCATAAGCGCGCAAGGAAACAATCTTACCGTATCCACTACAGGCGAAGACGTTACTGGAGTTTATGGTTTTCTGAATATCTTTTTAAGAGCCATTACAGACCAAAACCCCAGTCACTGCATAATAACTTTTGATACACCAAAACCCACATTCAGACATATAGCCTTCCCTGAATACAAAGCTCAAAGAGCAGAAACCCCCGTAGAGTTACGGCATCAATTTGACAGAGTTCGCCAATTAATGGAAACATTTGCCGTCCCTACCTTTTCCCTTGATGGATACGAAGCAGACGATCTCATAGGAACCATCAGTGCTCAAGCAGAATTACAGGGATTAGAAACCATCATACTCACTGGAGACAGGGACACATTTCAGTTAATTTCTCCTCTCACCAAAGTTGACCTGGGTTCCAACGCAAGAGATCGAAAGCTCTATGGAGAACCCGAACTCATAGAACGCTATGGTGGCCTAACCGCCGAACAACAACCAGACTTCAAAGCATTACTAGGGGATAGTTCAGACAATATACCAGGGGTCCCAAGAGTAGGAGAAAAGCGAGCAATTGGGTTGCTGAATGAATATGGAAACCTCGAAGGCATTTACGACAATTTGGAGTCGATTCATCCTCCAAGCGTCAAATCATCACTCACTGAAAGCAAAGAAATTGCCTTCAACAATAGAGAATTGATGACTATCAATAGAAGTGCGCCAATAACAGTAGATTTCGAAGCCGCCCTGTTCGGAGGTTATGATATGACAGAAATTATCTCTCTCCTAACAGAATTAGAATTCAATAGCATAATAAATCGAATTCCTGGTAATCCTGTCCAATTCGCGAATGACACCCAAAAATCACAAACTGCACCAGTCCAAGAAGGTGATTACGTTTGCGTCGATACACAAGCTAAATTGAATGAAATGCTATTATCTTTACAAAAATCAGACAAAATAGCTTTTGATACAGAGACAACAAATCTAAACCCTATGTTAGCAAGATTAGTCGGGCTTAGTTTTTCTGTTGAACCCGGATCCGCTTGGTATGTGCCTCTGGGACATGCTGAAGGCCTTCAATTGTCCATGGAAGATACACTTGACCAACTCAAACCTATACTCCAAAACCCTTACAAACAGATGTGCGCACACAATGCGAACTATGACCTGATGATATTGTCTAGATATGGTATTGATGTCGCAAACCTTGCTTTTGACACAATGATAGGAGGTCATCTATTAGGTAATGCATCTTTGGGCCTTAAAGCACTTTCCCAATCAATCCTTGGAATCGAAATGCAACCAATCACCGAATTGATAGGCACTGGAAAGAAACAAATAACATTTGCAGAAGTTCCTATTGAAACAGCATTCATCTATGCTTCAGCCGATGCAGATTGTACCTTCCAACTGTGGCAACACTTTCAACCTGAAATAGACGGATGCTTTGCAAAAACTATAATGACCGACATAGAAATTCCTTTGATACCTGTAATAATAGAGATGCAAAAAAACGGGATAACTTTAGAAGCAAACAACTTAGAGAATATGTCTGAAGAACTTCAAACAGATATGGGGATATTACATGACAGTATAGTGTCATACGCCGGACATTCGTTAAACATTAACTCACCTAGTCAACTAAGCGATGTATTGTTTAACGAATTAGACTTACCCAAAACCAAGAAAACTAAGACTGGTTATTCAACAGACGCTAACTCTCTAGAATTTCTTAAATCAGCTCACCCTATCATCGAACAAATTTTAAGCTACCGAGAACTATCAAAACTCAAATCAACATATGTAGATGCCTTGCCTCACATGATTAACCCTGATACTCACCGGATCCATACCAGTTATAACCAAACCGGATCCATAACTGGAAGAATATCCTCTAGTGAACCCAATCTGCAAAATATACCTGTCAGAACTGAAAGAGGCCGCAAAGTTAGAAACGCTTTTGTAGCAGAAACCAGAGATTCCCTACTATTTGCAGCAGATTACTCCCAAATTGAGTTGCGAGTTCTGGCTCACTTATCACAAGATCCCGGTTTGCTGTCAGCCTTCCATAATGGCGAAGATATACATTCCTCTACAGCTTCATTGATGTTTGATGTCGACATCACCAAGGTGGACTCTGAGATGCGGAGGATAGCTAAAGTCCTAAACTTTGGTGTTATTTATGGACTTTCAGCCCATGGCATAACCCAGCAAACTGGTTTCTCTAGAGAAGAAGGGAACAATTTCATTAAAACCTATTTCTCAAAATATCCAGGCATACAAAATTACCTGGAAGAGATTAAAACTTTTGCTAGAGATAATGGTTACGTACAAACCCTGATGGGTAGACGTAGATATGTACCTGATATCCATTCATCCAATTTCAATGTGCGAAGTGCGGCGGAAAGAATATCTATTAATATGCCAATTCAGGGTACTGCTGCAGACATCATGAAATTGGCTATGATCAACGTTTTCAACAGCTTACAAGGGAGTACGCTTGAATCTAAGATCTTGATGCAAGTTCATGACGAATTGGTATTTGAAGTTCCAATTCAAGAAATAGAGCCACTGAAATCCATAGTTGTAGCAGAAATGCCCAATGCAATGAACCTAGACGTAGACCTAATAGTAGAAACAAAGCAAGGACCCAGTTGGGGAGACATGGAGTAAAAATGCAACCTTTAAGAAGCCTTATATTCGTTCCAGGAAACCGCGAGAACATGCTGGAAAAAGCCAAGACATTTGATGCGGATATCATCATGGTAGATCTAGAAGACTCAGTGCCAACGACGCAGAAATTAGCCGCTATACCTATAGCACAAAAATGGTCACAACATTTACATGAATCAGGTAAAACCGTAATGGTTAGATTGAATGCATTAGACACAGGATTTACGAAAAATGAAATGGACCATATGGCTTCCGAATACATATTAGGTTTCAGTGTAGGTAAGATTTCCAGCGCTAACGACGTTAAGACAATCGATCAAATGTTGTCAGAAGTAGAAAGTAAGAAACTTTTATCGCCTGGGTCTCTTAAATTCATCGCTTGGATAGAAAGTGCTAAGGCGATTATGAACCTACAAGATATTTCTACGGCAAGTAAAAGAACTATCGCTCTAGCATTTGGCGCAGAAGATTTAACCAATGACATGGAAATCACAAGAACCGAATTAGGCTCTGAAATATCAGTCCCTAGAGCTATGATTCCGATCGCAGCAAAAGCTGTAGGTTTACCAGCACTCGATAGTCCTTTTGTGAGTTTTAATGATTATCAGGCTCTAGAAAATGACTCCACTAATGCTAAGGCGATTGGCTATAAAGGCAAATTCGCAATACATCCCAATCAAATAGAAACAATAAACAAAACTTTTTCACCATCTCCTGAAGAAATTGACTATGCCCAACAAGTGATGGAGGCCTGGGAAAGAGCTGAATCACAAGGAGAAGGGTCAATTGCCTTGGATGGGAAAATGATCGATGTACCAGTCGTTAAACGAGCTCAAAACGTTCTCTTAAATGCTGGATTACTCAAAGAAAAATTCACACTTTAATTTAGTAATAACAAGGAACTATTTTGGCTACAGATCAAATCATACTCTCTGGAATGCATTTCTATGGCTACCATGGAGTCAATCCAGAAGAAAAAATACATGGCCAGAAATATATGGCAGATGTAACTATCAGTTCTGACGTATCTACGGCCGGAAAAACTGATAACCTCGAAGATACTATAAATTACTCTCATGTATACAAACTAATCAAAAGCATAGTTGAAGGACCTTCCCAGAATCTAATTGAAACGGTTGCAGAACTCATTGCAAAAGTCATCCTATCCGAAACAACAGCACACGAAGTAACAGTCAAAGTGTCGAAGTTGAATCCTCCTATCAAAGAATCACACATTGAATCTGCTGCTATCCAAATTACTAGAAAGCAATCAGATCACTTGCAGTGAATTTCCGAGCCTAAGGATACATTGTGTTAGCGAGAAGAATATCCAATAATATTCCTTTTTATTATGGTTGGATAGTACTGTTCTCAGTTGGAACTTCAGCCATTGTTAGAAATGCAGCGGCGAGTCTTATGATCGGAGTATTCATCGCTTCTATGAATACAGAATTAGGATGGAGTAGAACTCTGATTGCTGGGGCTGCAAGTGTGGGAGGATTAGCAGCATCTATCGCTTCAATCCCTGCAGGATGGGTAGTCGATAAATATAAAACCCAAATTGTATTATCAATCAGTGTACTATTACTAGGCATAGCCACCATATCTATAAGCTGGGTAACGACTCCTCTGGCATTCTATATAGCTTATGGCTTAGGGAGAGTCTTATTCAACAGTACTTTCCAGATAGGGTCTTCAGTATGCATTTCTAGATGGTTTGTACGATACCGTGGTCGAGCGACTGGATTTTTGTTTTCATTTCATTCAATCGGAATGTTGGCTTTCCCTCTATTAGCGTGGTCAATTATCCAATGGTATGACTGGAGAAGTGCCTGGTTGGTGATAGGGATACTAGTAATAATTCTTTCGTTACCTTTCACATTGTTATTCATCGAACATCAACCAGAAAATCTTGGTCTCTTGCCCGATGGAGATTCAGCAGGAGACATCACAGACTCCAAAGTCCCGACGTTAGTCGATGAAATTAGTTGGACTTTAAGGGAAGCTGCAAAAACAAAAGTCCTCTGGATCTTAGCCTTCTCGGGAGGAATTCTATTTTTATTGCAATCAGGAATGAATGTTCACCAAGCCGCACTAATCGCTGACAAAGGCTTAGCGCCATGGATCGCTATCATGGGAGTCTCTTGCAATGCTATATTTACTGGTGTTGGAAGTGTCATCTGGGGCAGAATTTTAGAATTCATGCCTGCAAAATATGCATATTCCGTCGATGCGATGCTACTCGGAACCACTTTAGGATTGTTCACGTTGATACAAGGACCTGTCTCGGTCTTCATACTGTCTTCTCTATTTGGTTTAGCCATAGCAGGTATTCTCTGCATTCCTCCAGTGACTTATGCGAATTATTTTGGAAGAAATAATCTAGGTAAAATACGAGGCATAACAGAACCCTTTATTTCGCTAGGCCAAGCCATAGGAGCCCTAACTTCAGGCATAATTTTTGACATTTACCATTCCTATGACGTGGCCCTACTAAGTTACTGCATCCTGGGAATTGTAGCGGGTATTTCTTTCTTGATTATCAAGAAACCCGAATACACTTCCACTCGGTGAGAACAGATCTTCTTAGACTAATACTCCAAATCCAGATTTGGTACAAATTTCCAATCGATTGCCATCCAAATCTTCAAAATAAAATGCTCGCTGACCATCGTTCCTGGTTTGGATATCCGTCAAAGCAGCTACCCCTTTCCCTTCGAAGTAACTTCTTGAAGCTTCGATATCATCTACTTCAAATGCCGTATGATGCGACGGCGCAGATGGTGCATCCGGATGTTCAATAATATGAACCATCGCTCCGCTTGGTAACTGCAACCAATAAAGATGATCACTGTCTACCATTTTAGGAATTTGTTTGATACCCAGAATTTCAGTGTACCATTTTAACGCTGCATCTTTATCTTTGACGCAATAAGTACTGTGATTAATCGCTTTCAACCTGATCTTGTCATCCATGATTTGCCTCCTACTGATGATTCTAAACTAGCACCATAATATTAAAGATACATTAAAAAGAAAAGGGCCCTTTACATCAAGGGCCCTTTACATACACAACTTCTTACGAGTTTACTATTGTCCCGTACCGCCAGCTGCCTCACCACTTGTGGCCGCTTCAGCAGCTGCCGCTTCAGCCTCTGCTAGCGATGCCGCTTGCTCAGCCGCTGCCGCCGCCGCATCCGCTGCATCTGCCGCTGCTAATGCTGCCTCTTGCGCTGCTGCGTCATTGGGATTAGCTTCTGCCGCCGCCTGTAATGCCTCTGCCTCTGCTAAGGCTGCATCTGCACTTGCAGCTGCTGATTCAGCCTCTGCTGCTGCTGCTTCTGCTTCTGCAACTGCTTCCGCTGCTGCTGCGGATTCTGCTGCTGCTGCTGCATCAGCTGCTGCGTTAGCTGCAGCTGCATCCCCACCAATAGCAGTAGTTGGGGCTTCTCCAGTTGCGGGGGCTCCCGCATCACCAGTAGGTGCGGTTCCTGCGTCAACCGGTGCAGGTATTTCTGGCATTTCTGGCATTTCTGGGGCTAAACCTTCTCCAGTACCGCCAGCCATGAATTCAAATACTGCGCCTACCGAATCAATCATTGCAGCCAATTCAGTCGTAGCAGCTGCATCGGTAGCAGCTATCGCTGTTTCTACTGCTGGCATCTCAGCAAAGTCTGTTGGAGCAGTAGCTCCTTCTGCTGCTGGAGCAATCAGATCCGCCCCAGCCGCCTCTAGAGCAGCTTCTTTAGACTCTGGTGCCAGTTCGGTGACTTGGTCAGCACTCATGACTTCAACCATACTTCCCATCATTTCAATCGGGAGATCCGCCATTGCTGCGGGTTCTATCACTTCTACCATTCCAGCAACAATTTCAGGGGCAACTTCTGTGATAGCCGCTGGGTCCGCAGACATAGCTTCTGCTACTGCAGTCACTTTTTCCGCTCCTAAAGCACTCAGGTCAGCCGCTTCAGCTGCAACCGGCACGGCAGGTGCAGCTACTTCTCCTATGGCGCCTTCACCAGCTACTACAGCTTCCATTACTGCAGCTGCGCTAGCATCTGCTACCTCAGCGAATGCAGCACTTGCTGCAGGATCCAATGCTTCAATCATTGCTACTGCAGATGCCGGAGCAAATTCTTCTATTTTATCAACTGGAAGAGCTTCAGCAGCTGCAATTACTACTTCAGCCGCAACTGCTACTTCAACAGGAGCAACAATTTCTAGACCAGCGTCAATAGGTGCAGTCCCTGCCTCCAGAGCATCAAACACTCCTTCAGGCAAGTCTCCTTCAACTAGACCAAGATCTGCAGGTGCAGCACCTGCTTCTAATGCATCTGCCATCGCTTCAGTTATTTCTACTGGAGCTAACACTTCTGGAGCTGCAACTGTTTCAAACATCGCAGCCAAAGTTGCCTCCGGCATTTCTGCCACTGCTGCAGGAGCATCGCCACCTACAGTCTCCAGCATAGCCGCAGCACTATCTGCTTCCATCAGCGCTACAGAATTAAGATCCATTTTGTCTGCCATTTCCAAAGCAAGTTCAGGGGCGACTGCTTCCTTAAGCTGCTCAGGTTCTAATGCAGTAACCAATCCGGCGAGTTGGTCGCCTTGCAGATCCGCCGCGATTGCTTCAACTCCTACTGCTTCCAAAATCGTTCCAGCACTATCAGGATCCATCACTGTAAACGATTGTCCGTCAATTTTCTCAGCAGCCAAAGCAATTTCATCAGGAGCCAAAGCTTCTAGTATCTGGTCACCTTCCATAGCTCCCATCATTCCAGCGATTTGTTCTCCTCCCAGGCTTAGTACCTCGACAGGTCCCATTGCTTCAACCATAGATGCCGCATTCTCTGCGGGCATCTCCATGAATGCTTCAACCGTTATTTCAGACGCCACAGTCGCTAATGCCTCAACTCCTAAGTCAAACATAGCTTCTGGTTCAATTGCACCAACAATACCAGCTAAGCTGTCCGCGTCCATGGCTGCAACAGCAGTATCAGCACCCATTGATGTAAACATATCTAATGCTGCATCTGCTGGTAGTTCAAGTATCTGAGCTGGTTCCATTGCGCCAACCATACCCGCCATCGCTTCGACAGGTAGGTCTAGCACAGCACCAGTGCCCATTGTTTCTAACATTCCAAATGCTGCCTCAGGCGGCATAACCATGAAGTCTTGAGGCGACATAGTGGCGGCAGCGTCAAATAACACTTCTCCGCCAATTTGCCCTAACATATCTCCTTCCATAGCACCGAACATTCCTGCCATCGCATCAGGTGGCAAATCAAATAGCATTTCGGTACCCATTGTCTCAAACATTCCAAATGCTGCTTCTGGGGGCATCATAGCCATTTCAGTTGGAGGTAACCCTGCAGCGGCGTCGAACATAGCTCCTGCCCCGAGTTCAGCCATATTGGCTGGATCCATAGCTCCAAACATATCAACAACTGCATCAGGCGGCATGAAATCTAATGCCATATCCATTCCCATGTTGCCCAATGCATCCGCCATGAAATCTCCGCCCATCTGAGCGAACATGTCTCCTTCCATAACTCCAAACATTCCGGCCATCGCATCAGGTGGCAAATCCATTACAGCACCAGTACCCATAGTATCAAACATTCCAAATGCTGCTTCTGGGGGCATGACCATAAAGTCTTGTGCACCCATGTTCATAGCAGCATCGAAGAGAACATCTCCGCCCATCTGAGCGAACATGTCTCCTTCCATAGCTCCAAGCATTCCGGCCATGGCATCACCTGGAAGATCCAACATCATGTCAAATCCCATAGTTTCAACCATTCCAAATGCTGCTTCTGGGGGCATGCCCATCATATCGTGAGCCCCCATGTTCATTGCAGCGTCAAAGAGCGCATCTCCACCAAAAGCTCCAAACATGTCTCCTTCCATAGCTCCGAGCATTCCGGCCATTTGGTCACCGCCCATAAATTCCATCGCGGTGCCCATTCCCATGTCCATCATCGCATCGAATGCTCTTTCAGCACCCATTGCGCCAAGCTGGTCTCCTTCCATTGCTCCAAACATTCCAGCCATTTGCTCGCCACCGAGGTCTTTCACAGCATCAAATCCCATCGCATCCATCATTCCAAATGCAGCGCTGTGATCCATCATCATAAAGTCATTTGCTCCCATATTGGCAGCGGCATCGAATAGCATAT